>NZ_WLZY01000002.1:75075-376717 GCF_010122465.1 Phytoactinopolyspora mesophila
CCCCCGCGGCCCCCCCCCGCGCCCCGCCCCCCCCGCCTTGGCCGGGGCCGCGGGGGGTGCGGCACCCGGGCACCGGGTCAGGGGTCGGTGGAGGGGGCGGTGACGAAATCGATGAGTTCCTCGACACGGCCGAGGAAAGACGGCTCGAGGTCGGTGTAGGTTCGCACGGCCGCGAGGATTCGCCGCCAGGCCGCGGGCGGTTCCTCACTCCACTCGAGCGCCTGGATCACACCTTCCTTCCACGGCACCCCCTTCGGGACGGCCGGCCAGGCGTCGATTCCGAGAACCGAGGGCCGGACGGCCTCCCAGACGTCGACATACGGATGCCCGACGATCAGCACGTGCCCGCCGCCGACCTTCGTGGCCTGCTCGGCGATCCGGGTCTCTTTCGTGCCGCTTACCAGGTGGTCGAGCAGCACGCCGAGTCGCCGTCCGGTTCCGGGTTCGAACTCGCGGATGATGTCGGCGAGGTCGTCGGCGCCTCCGAGCTCTTCGACCACTACTCCCTCGACCCGGAGGTCGTCGCCCCAGATCTTCTCGACCAGTTCGGCGTCGTGTTTGCCCTCGACATAGATGCGGCTCTCCCGGGCGGTCCGGGCGCGGTGGTTGTCGACGGCGCGCGATCCGGACGCAGTCCGGGTGGGTTTGGCGGGCGGCGCGGCGGCCGACGGACGCACGAGCGCCACCGGCTTGCCGTCCAGCCAGAACCCCGGGCCCAGCGGAAACGCTCGCCGCTTCCCGTGCCGGTCCTCGAGAGTCACGCCGTACTTGTCGCACTGGACGACGGCGCCGCAGAACCCGGTCTCCACATCCTCCACGACCAGGCCGGGTTCGGCCGCCGTCTCGACGCTGCGCGCACGTTTGGGATGTGGTGAGGCAGACAGAACGTCGCGACCATAACGATCAGGGAAATTCGTCACGACCGAGACGCTACTACGGAGCTCCCCGGGCGGCTCGGAGGCACTCTGCCACGTCCAGCGGCGCGACCTCGGCCGGATCGCGGCTAGAATTGGCACTTGCAAGTTGTGAGTGCCAAACAGCAGTGGCGATTCGGGGAGGTGCGGCGTGCCGATCGATGACCGCAAGCTGGAGGTCCTCCGGGCCATCGTCGAGGACTATGTCGCTACTCAGGAACCTATCGGCTCGAAGGCCTTGGTAGACCGGCATCAGCTGGGTGTCTCTTCAGCGACCGTCCGTAATGACATGGCGACGCTGGAGGAAGAGGGCTACATCACCCAGCCCCACACCAGTGCGGGACGGGTGCCCACCGACAAGGGGTACCGCCTTTTCGTCGACCGGCTATCGACGGTGAAACCGTTGTCCACGGCCGAGCGGCGAGCGATTCGGTCGTTTCTCGACGGCGCGGTAGACCTCGACGACGTCATTTCCCGCACGGTCCGGCTGCTAGCGCAGCTCACTCGCCAGGCGGCGGTCGTTCAGTACCCTTCGCTGACCCGGTCCACGGTGCGGCACGTGGAACTCGTCCAGATCGCTCAAGCGCGGGTCCTGGTCGTACTCATCACCGACACCGGACGGGTCGAACAACGTGTCGTCGAACTGCCGGACGACGTCGACGCGTCGCTGCTCGGTGATCTCCGAGCCCGGCTGAACTCGCTGGCTGCCGGCCACGACTTCACGTCGGTGGCCTCCAAGCTGGGAGAGTTGCCGAATCAGTTCGAACCGGAAGATCGCCCGGTGGTGTCCGGTGTGGCGGTCACGTTGCTCGAATCGCTGGTCGAACGGGGCGACGAGCGCGTCGCCGTGGCCGGCACGGCGAACCTCGCCCGGTACGGCCAGGAGTTCGAGACCGAACTCGAACCACTGCTGTCCGCTCTCGAAGAACAGGTCGTCCTGCTGAAATTGCTTGGTCAGGCCACCAGCTCCTCGCCCGTCACTGTCCGGATCGGTCACGAGAACGCGCCCTCAGGGCTGTTGTCCACGTCGATCGTCACGACGGGTTACGGCCCGGGCGAGCAGGCACTGGGAAGCATGGCCGTGGTCGGCCCCACTCGGATGGACTACCCGGGAACGATCGCGGCGGTCGGTGCTGTTGCACGTTATGTCAGTCAAATACTCGACGCGAATTAGGGATCTTAGGTACAGATGGCGGCGACCACCGACTATTACGAGGTCCTGGGTGTGCCCAGGGATGCCTCCACGGAGGACATCAAGAAGGCCTACCGCCGGCTAGCGCGGAAACTGCACCCGGACATCAACCCCGATCCTGAGGTCCAGGAACGGTTCAAAGAGGTCACCAGCGCCTACGAGGTCCTGGCGGACCCCAAGAAGCGCGAGATGTACGACCTCGGCGGCGATCCGCTGTCGGCGGGTGGCGGCGCCGGTGGTGGCTTCGGCCAGGGCTTCTCGTTCACCGACATCATGGATGCCTTCTTCGGCGGGACCGCCGCGCGGGGCCCGCGTAGCCGGGTCCGCCGCGGCCAGGATGCGCTGGTCCGGCTGCAGGTGGAGCTGGCCGAGGCGGTCTTCGGTGCCACCAAGGAGCTCCAGATCGACACCGCCGTGGTGTGTACGGTGTGCAGCGGCCAGGGCACGGCGTCCGGGGCACAGCTGGTCACCTGTGACACCTGTGGCGGGCAAGGTGAGATCAAGCAGGTCCAGCGTTCCTTCATGGGCCAGGTGATGACCACCCGGCCGTGCCCGCAGTGCCACGGTTTCGGCTCCACCAACCCCAACCCGTGTGTCGAGTGCGGCGGCGACGGCCGGGTTCGCACCCGTCGCTCGCTGACTATCAAGATCCCGGCCGGAGTCGACAGCGGCACCAGGATCCAGCTGGCCGGCCACGGCGAGGTCGGTCCTGGCGGCGGCCCTGCTGGTGACCTTTACGTCGAGATCGCCATCAAACCGCATCCCGTGTTCGCCCGGGACGGCGACGATCTCCATTGCACTCTCCAGCTGCCGATGACGGCAGCCGCGCTGGGAACCAGCGTGGAGCTGGAGACGCTGGACGGCAAGGAGATCATCGAAGTCCGTCCCGGTGCTCAACACGGCGAGCGCATCCGGCTCGCCGCGCGGGGCGTGCCGAAGCTGCGCGGCACCGGCCGTGGCGATCTCTTCGTCCACGTCGAGGTGCAGACTCCCACGAAGCTCGATGCTCGCCAGGAAGAACTGCTGCGGGAACTGTCCAAGCTGCGCGGCGAGGAGTATGTGGCCGGCCCGGGCCGCGTCGCCAGCCAGGGCAACCTGTTCAGCCGGATCCGGGACGCGTTCAAGGACGGCCTGAACTGAGTGTCCCGGTGTTCCACACCGATCCGGTGACCTTGCGTGCCTCTGACGCGGTTGTGCTGGCCGGTGACGAGGGCCGGCACGCCGCCGTCGTGCGGCGAATCCGGCCGGGCGAGCGGGTGGATCTCACCGACGGCGCCGGGCACCTGGCCCGGTGTGTTGTTGTCGGCGCCGACCGCAACGGCCTTACCTGCGATGTCCAGGATCGTGTTGACGTGGCCGAGCCCGCCCCGCGCCTCGTCGTGCTTCAGGCGCTGCCCAAGGGCGAGCGCGGCGAGACCGCCGTGGAGACGATGACCGAGGTAGGAGTGGACGAGATCGTGCCGTGGTCGGCCAGCCGTTGCATGGTGCGGTGGAAGGGTGAGCGCGGCGAGAAAGCGCTGCGTAAATGGAGGTCCACGGCGCGTGAGGCGGCCAAGCAGTCCCGGCGGGCATGGTTTCCGAAAGTAGCGGACCCGGCGGCCACGCCCGCCGCCGCGGATCGGCTCGCGACGGCGACCCGTGGCTTGGTGTTGCATGAGGAAGCAGAGACCGCCCTCGGTGACGTCGAGTTGCCCGCCCACGGTGAGATCGTGATGGTCGTAGGGCCGGAGGGCGGAGTTGCTCCGGAAGAACTAGAAGCGTTCCGCGCCGTCGGTGCCGAGCCGGTGCGGCTCGGGCCGACAGTGCTGCGTACCTCCACGGCCGGCACGGTGGCAGCCGGGATCATCCTCTCTCGCACCGCCCGCTGGAACCCGTGACCGCGAACACGTAGCGGGCTCCGGCGAATGGAATCCCTCCTCGCCCAGCAGACTCGGTCCGAGAGAGGCTGCGCCATCGGCGTCCCTCGCTGATGCCCACCACACCATGGAGAGATTCCATTCGCCGGAGCCCGCGTTGATCATGGGCGAAAGCAGGGTAGATGGGTGCTGAAGGGTGCTTTAGTCCATGATCAACGCGGCAAGGGGGGCGTTGGTCATGGGGTGGGGTCGGTGACGGTGAAGGCCTTCGTGTCGAAGAACGGGTCGCGTCCCTCGCCGTCCGACGGATCGGTTTCCATGACCGTGATCTCGTAATCGCCCGGCTCCAGTTCGCCGAGATCGATACTGAACTCGGAGAAGGTGAAGGCCTCACCCGTGGTCGCGTGGCCGGAATCGATGACGTCACCGTCTCGTTCCAGCTCCCAGAGCACGGTCGCCTCGAACACCGCGGCGACGCCGGTGACCTCCACCGGGCTGCTGACCTCGGCCTCGTATCCGGGGCTGTCGATCTGCACGAAGTAGCGGATGTCGGTTTCGTCGGCCCTGCCCACTGGCTCGGTGAGGTCGAGTTCGCCGAACAGATCGGCCGGCGGCTCGCCGTCGACGAGGATCTGCACCGGCAAGGTGCCGTCGGCGCCGAGGGTGGAAGCGGCCGTGGCGGTTGCGGTGAAGACCAGTTGCTGGACGGCGACGTCGGCTAGCGCTGGATCGGCCGCGAGCTCCACGGGAGACCGTAGATCGATCTCGATGACGCCGTCGGTCACCTGCGCGGACACGACGTCGACGGGCTCCCACAAGCTCTCGTAGCGAGGGTCGAGCGACGGACCGTTCAAGGCTTGGTGCACGGCGGCGCCGAGCGGGTCCGCGGTGCGGACCCGTTGCCATTCACGGGTGATGCGGTCTTCGACGGTGTAGTACACCGGCAGCGCGATCCGTTGCTCGGCGTCGCCATCCTCTTCTGGGCGAGGTGTGTCGTCGCCGGGTGCGGTGGGCTGGGCGTCGCCGTTCTCCTCGCCTGGCTCGGTGGGTTGCTCGTCGGGCTCGCCCGTGGGGTCGCCCGGACCGGGCGTCGTCTCCGGTGTTGCTGGAGGCGAGCTCTCCGTGGCGGTGGGGGAATCCAGCGGCATGACCGCAGGCTCGTCCTCGCTGGTCCCGAGGACATTGACGGCGACGACGATGGCGGCCGCGGCGGTGGCCACGCCGGCGGCGACGCCAAGGAGCGCGGGCTGGCGCCACCAGGATCGCTGCGCTGTGCGGCGTTTGATCTGTGCCAAGCCGTCGGGGCCAGGGGTGATGTTGTCAGCCGCCGAGTTCAGCGCCGCGCTGAGGCGTTGCTCTTCAGGGGTCCATTGTTCGTTCATTGGCCGTCTACCTCCTTCCGGTTCGTGGTCATGACCAGGACTCGAGTAGCGGGCGCAGTGCAGCTATGCCGCGGGAGGCATGGCTCTTGACGGCGCCGTTGCTGATTTTCATGGCCGCGGCGATCTCCGATTCCGACAAGCCGCCGTAGTAGCGCAGGACCAGAGCCTCGCGTTGGCGGGGTGGCAACGCTCGAAGTGCTTCGACCACGGCCTCGCCGGCGGCCCCGGCCATGGCCGACTGCTCAGCGCTCTGTGCGTCGGGCTGGGGACCGGGTTGGTTCCGTTCGGCCACCTGCCGGCGTCGCTGTACGGACCGGGTCCCGTGGACGACGGACGTGCGCAGGTAAGCCACCGCCTTGCTGGGGTCATGTAACTTGCGCCATCGCCGATGCAGAGCGACGAAGGCGTCCTGCACGATCTCCTCGGCCATCGACTCATCGCGGAGCAGCAATGCTGCCAACCGGACCAGCCGCGCGTAGTGGGCCGTATAGAGGTCGGTGATCGCCGTATCCGCGTCCGGAGTGGCCTCGGTATGACGTTCGCTTTCTTCCACCACATACTCCTACCGACGCTTCAGGCTGGGATTGGGTTTACACGGTAGGTGTATCCGGCGGCCGGGGACACATGATCGTCGCGATCGTGATCATACTTTGGTGATCGTTGTCCGTTTGGCGTCGCGCCTCGATGACATGGATGCGCCAACGATCACCAATTCACAGCAATAAGCCGCCAACGGTCACCGGGATCGGGGCCCGTGATGGTCAGCGAACCTGTTCGCCGGTCACGAGGTCCGGGTGCTCGGCGACGAAGGCGTCCATCTCGTCACTCGCGAGGGCGGACCACAGCTGGTCGGCTCGATCGGGATCGTAAATGACGATGCTCTGCTGGCCGGCTCGCCCGGTGCCGTTCGTCGGCACCGTGAGGAACGTGATGTCGGGGCTGCGCAGGTCTCGCATCGACCAGCCGAGCCGGGCGAGATCTACCGCGGAGAGCTCATCGTCGACCCGGACGGTCTCGCCTACGGCGTCGGCGATACCGGTCATCCGGCCGAAACTGGTGAAACTGCCGGATGCGACCAATTCGTTCATCAGCGATCGCAGGAAATGCTGCTGCCGTTTCACCCTGTCGAAGTCGCCTTCCGGCAGGCGCTTGCGCACGCCGACGTAGTTCAGTGCCTGTTCGCCGTCGAGCACGTGCTGGCCCGGCGGGAGCTCGGATCCGTCGTTGAGAATCGCGGGCTCCGCGACGCTGACCGTCACTCCGTCAACGGCGTCGGTCAGCCCGCGGAAGCCTTCCCAGTCGATCAAAGCGAGGTGGTCCATCCGGATGCCGGTGAGCTGTTCCAGTGTCTGTACGAACAAAGACGGGCCACCGAAGGAGTACGCGGCGTTGATCTTGTTGTCGCCGTGCCCGGGGATGTCGATGTACGTGTCGCGCGGGATCGAGACGACGTAGCCGCGGTCGCGACCCTCCGGGAAGTGGGCCACCATGATGGTGTCCGTGCGTGCCGCTCCGGGCTGGTAGACGTCCACGACCTCCGCTCCGTCGAGGCCTCCGAGCAAGAAGGTGAGGCTGCCGTCGCGGAGGTCCGCCGGACGTGATTCCTCAGGGATGTCGAACGCGCCCGGGATGCGCTCGATGTTCCCGCCGCCCAGGTACCGATTGACCGCCCACCAGCTGCCGCCCGCCACCGCGGCGACGAGGCCGAACAACACACCCAGGCTGGTGAGCAGGACAATCCGATTCCGTCGCCGACGACGCTTGGTATTCACGGCATCGGCGTCGTCGCTGCCGTCGGCCGGCGGCATCAGGTCGTCGGACAGAGTCGTCATGACAGCAGAGGGTACGTCCCTTCTCGCCCGATGTGATGGGTCTAAAGTCCCGAAATGACGTTTTCTTTCTGAAGTCGAGCAGACCGGCCTGAAGCCGAGCTGAACGGCTCGAAGTCGAGCGGGCCGGGCTGCGGGCCCGCTCGGCGCGCCCTACGATGCAAGAGTGAGTAACGACGACTGTCTTTTCTGCAAGATCGTTGCCCGTGAGATCCCCTCCACGGTGGTCCGGGAATCCGAGCGCACGCTGTCTTTCCGGGACGTCTCGCCCTTGGCGCCCACGCACGTATTGGTGATTCCCAAGGAGCACCATCGCGACGCCGCCGCGCTGGTCGCGGCTGATCCAATGGCTATGGCCGAGGTGCTCAGCGAGGCGTCCGCGGTGGCCGAGCAGGAAGGCTTGGAGGCGTTTCGGCTCATCTTCAACACCGGTAGCGAAGCGGGCCAGTCGATCTTTCATGCACACGGCCATGTCCTCGGCGGACGTCCCTTGAGCTGGCCACCGGGCTGATCTGTCGCGCGTCAGGTGAATGTTGCGTGCCCGTCGTCCAGCCGTGGCGGGCGATGTTCGCTCAGCGCACAACCTGGCGACCGGCGAAATTCACTCCGGATTGTCGGGCTACGCGGGTACGATGGGCAAATCGTCAACCGATGATGTCCGGATTCACCGCCGGACGTTCAGCCGAGACCGGAGGGTAGTGTGAGCAGGCCCGGACAGGGCCGACCCATGACCGAGGTAGAGAGGGTTCCACAGGGGGCCCAGCACACGATCGTCGTCCCGTCGAGCATTCAGATGGTGAGCCTGCTCGGTTCCGGGGACGAGCTCATCCGCGTAGTCGAAGCCTCCTTTCCTGACGTCGACATCCTGGTGCGTGGTAACGAGATCACGCTCACCGGTGCGTCGAACGAGATAGCTGAGGCCGAACGCACCATCGACGAGATGGTCGCCGTGCTGAGAACCGGGCAGGGCCTGAACGCCGAGGCAGTCGAGCGGACCGTGGCCATGCTGCGGGCCCGGACCGCCGAACGTCCGGTCGAGGTTCTCACTGCCAACATCCTTTCCAATCGTGGGCGCACGATCCGTGCCAAGACGCTGAACCAGAAGCGCTACGTCGACGCCATAGACAAGCACACGGTCGTGTTCGGTATCGGCCCCGCCGGTACCGGAAAGACGTACTTGGCGGTGGCCAAAGCGGTCCAGGCCTTACAGGCCAAGCAGGTCAATCGCATCCTGCTGACCCGGCCGGCCGTTGAGGCCGGTGAGCGGCTGGGGTTCCTCCCGGGCACGTTGAGCGAGAAGATCGATCCGTACCTGCGTCCGTTGTACGACGCACTTCACGACATGATGGACCCAGCGTCCATCCCGCGGCTGATGACCGAAGGAACGATCGAGGTAGCACCGCTGGCATACATGCGCGGGCGCACACTCAACGACGCCTTCGTGATTCTCGACGAAGCGCAGAACACCTCGCCGGAGCAGATGAAGATGTTCCTCACCCGGCTCGGCTTCGGATCGAAGATGGTCGTGACCGGTGACGTCACTCAGGTCGACCTCCCTTCTGGGACCGCCAGTGGACTCCGTGTGGTCGAGGGCATTCTGGGTGGCATCGAAGATGTCCATTTCTGCCGCCTGAACAGCCACGACGTGGTACGGCACCGATTGGTGAGCCAGATTGTCGACGCCTACGCGAAGTTCGACGCCGACCCAGGTGACGGCCGGACTCCTACCCACTCGAATGTCCGCGGCCGTGACCGCCAGCGTTCGCCGGGGAGACGTCAGTGACCATCGAGGTCAACAACGAGACCAACGTCCAGATCGACATCAAGGCTTTGTCTGATCTGTCACGGTTCGTGCTGGATCAAATGCGCATCCATCCTGAGGCGCAGCTGGCGATCCTGCTGGTCGAGCCGGGGCCCATGGAGCAGCTGCACCTGCAGTGGATGGACGAGCCCGGCCCGACGGATGTCCTGTCGTTCCCGATGGACGAGCTCCGCCCGCCGGTCGAGGGCGCCGAGCTCGCCAACGGCCTGCTGGGCGATGTGGTCCTGTGCCCGGAGGTCGCCGCGGCTCAGGCTCGCGGGGCGGGGCACAGCATGGAAGACGAACTCCATTTGCTGACTACCCACGGCATCCTTCACCTGCTTGGATACGACCATGCCGAACCCGATGAAGAGAAGGAGATGTTCGGCCTGCAGAATAAGCTCCTTCAAGACTGGCGAACGGCGCGAGTGAAGGGCTGAGCGTGACCACTGGAACAGGCGCTGCGAGGTGTGGTCGGCGGTGAATGGTTCAGCTTGGTTGCTGGTTGCGGCAGCCATACTGGTCCTGGTGGCAGGGCTGTTCGCGATGGCCGATGCGGCGGCCACCGCCTTCTCCCGGGCTCGGGCGGAGGCGCTGGCCAAAGCGGGCCGTCGTGGGGCGGCCTCGATGCGAAAGCTGATCGCTGACCCCGCGCCCCCGCTGAACACCGCGCTGATGCTGCGTATTACCGCCGAGATCACCGCGGTGGCGCTGGTCACGCTGGTTTGCTTGAGCTATTTCGATGCCCGATGGCAAGGGGTTCTGGTTGCCGCCGGCGGCATGATGGTGGTGTCATTCGTCGCGATCGGGGTCGCGCCGCGCACACTTGGCCGCCAGCACGCCGAGAGCGTGGCGCTGCTGATGTCCGGGCCGTTGCTGAGCCTGACCAGGATTCTCGGCCCGTTACCCAAGCTGCTGATCATGATCGGCAACGCGCTGACGCCTGGTAAGGGGTTCCGCGAGGGACCCTTCGCCACGGAGGCGGAGTTGCGCGAGATGGTTGATCTCGCCGAGGCCGGCCAGATCATCGAGTCCGGCGAGCGGGAGATGATCCACTCGATCTTCGAGCTGGGCGACACTCTGGTGCGCGAAGTGATGGTGCCGCGCACCGACGTCGTTTTCATCGAATCGGACAAAACTCTGCGCCAGTTCCAGTCTCTGGCGTTGCGCAGCGGCTTCAGCCGGATTCCCGTCGTCGGCCCCGGAGGGCTGGACGACGTCACCGGCATCGTCTATCTCAAGGACGTGGCCCGAAGGATGCACGACGACCGTGCCGCGGAGTCGGCGGAACGAGTCGATTCGGTGGCCCGGCAGGCGTTGTTCGTGCCCGACTCCAAGCCGGTCGACGATCTCTTGCGGGAACTCCAAGCGCAGCGCACGCATGTCGCGATCGTCGTGGATGAGTACGGCGGCACGGCGGGCCTGGTGACCATCGAGGACATCATCGAAGAGATCGTCGGTGAGATCGCCGACGAATACGACACCACCGAAGAGCCGGTCCAGATGCTCGACGACGGCACGGTGCGGGTCAGCTCCCGGCTCCAGATCGGCGAGCTCGGCCAGCTGTTCGGCCTGGAACTCGACGACGACGACGTCGACACTGTCGGTGGTCTGCTCGCCAAACATCTCGGCCGGGTGCCCATCTCTGGTGCACATGTGCAGGTGGGCGAGCTGCATCTGGAAGCCGAAGACACGACCGGTCGCCGGAACCGGATCAGCACCGTCAAGGTCAGCCACGCTCCCGCGTCTGACGTGTAGCCCAGGTGAGTGCTGGGCTGACGCTGACGAGGTTCCGGCCCCGGGGGCAACGTGTTCGATGCCAGGCCGGTCACGTACGAGGTCCGCGTCGGCGCCGAAGCCGGCTCGGGTGGGGCCACGGGGCCCGGTCCGCTGGGCGGCAATCAGAGAGGACGATGATTCATGAGTGCAGATCAAGGCGGGATCGACGCCGAGGACGCCAAACTCGTGACGCTGGCGCGCAGTGCACGGGCCCGTAATCGGGCGGAGGAAGGCGCCGCCCTGCGTGACCGTGACGGCCGCACCTACGCCGCGTCGTCGGTGTCGTTGCCCTCGTTGTCTCTGTCGGCCTTGCAGGCCGTCGTCGTCGTGGCCGCATCCAGTGGAGCCCACGGACTGGAAGCGGCGGCGGTGGTCACGTCTGCCGGAGCTGATGAGATCGACGTGACACCCGTTGCCGAGCTCGGTGGTGGCGGCGCACAGGTGCACGTAGCGGGATTGGACGGAACTCCGAACGCCAGGCGCACCGCGTAGGGGCGCGACGATGAACGGTGATCATCAGGGGTTATGGTGGTGACCGCGCGACAACAACCTGCCGGCGATGACTGAATGCCGGAATCGACCAGGTTCGTGGCGCGAGCCGTTCATTCATGAAACGCTGAGTATGCGTTTGATCAGCGGTCGGCGAGGGCACTGTTCAGGAAGACCGCCGTGCGTTAACGTGCGGCCGGGGTCCCCTTGTGCGAGCAGGCGTGAACGCGAGGGCAACCGGACTTGGACTGGAGATTGAGTGATGAACTTCTGTGGCAACTGCGGTGCGCGGAATGCGGGCACCGCGTTCTGCACCAACTGTGGCCAGCCGATGGCTACGGCAGCGCAGCAACCCGCCGTGCCGGGAGGCGGGAGCGCGGCGGTATCCCCGCCTCCCGATCAAGCCGTCGCCCCGGATGTGTCCGCGCCTGTTCAGCGGCCCGCTGATGCTGCCGCGCCGTCCTCCACCCGCACGGCGAACCCATTCGCGGCCATCTCTATCGGCGACTATGTGCGGGACGGGCTCGCGCTGCTTCTGTTGCTGATCCCGCTGGGCATGGCCTGGGACTTCCAGGACAACGCCACCGGCAAGGTCTACGTCATCCTCGTGACGCTGCTCTCCATCCTGTCCCTGTCCCTGCCCTACTTGAAGGCGGCCTCGGTGTTGCCGCCTCACCTGGCGCCGGCGCAATTGCGTTTGGTCCGGCTCGCGGCGAATGCTCCGTATCTGATCGTTGTCTTGGTGACGCTGGTTCTCGGCTATCTGGGTGATACCGCTGAGGGGCAGTTCGACCTCGGCGACGGTGTCGGGATCGGTCTTGTGATCGGTCTGGCCGGTGCGCTGCTTGCGGCCCAGGGCCGGCAATCAGAACAAGGCTCGGACGGCGATGGTCCGATCTGGCGCATATCCGCGCTCGGCATGGCCGGACTTGCCGCGATCATGAGTGTGATCGCCGCCATCATCTTCCTGATCGACCTGGCCGAGCTGTTCGAGTGGAGCCAGATCGTCGTCCTTCTGCTTGTGCTCGCCTTCTACGTCGTGGTGCCGTTGATCCCGGTGCTCGGCATGTACCGGGGCGAGTTTGCGTGGCGCGATGTCGCCATCGTGATCGGTGCCGTTGGGCTCCTGACAAGCTTCTGGGCCCTGAATGCCGACCAGACCATGGGGGATGTGTGGTCGCTGCGCCTGCCGATCGACACACAGCTGAACGGTCCGCAGATCCTGTTCTGGCCGGCTATCGGTGTCGCCGCGGCCGCCGTCGGTGTGCTGCGGGTTGTGCAGCCGGTGGCAGGGGCCGCCCGCTGGATAGGTCTTGCCCGGCGAGTGATCGAGATGGGGGGACTGTTCGCGGTCTTCTCCGTGATCATCTTGGTTTTCCAGCTCTTCGAACAAGAAGACGCTCGCGGTGTGTTGATCGCGATCCTGGTGATCTCGCTCATCGTCGTCGCCGCGGCTCTTGTCGGTCGTAACGCGCTCATCACCGATGCGCGGTCGGGCCGTTCGGTCGCCGTCGGCGTGGCCGGGGTATTCTTCATCGCCGGCATCGTGATCGCGTCGGTGCTCGGTGCCTCGGACAACACGATCATCGACCTGAGCTCGGCGGCATTCATCAGTGCGTTGTTCATCTTCGCGGCGGTCATCGCCGCCGCACTGACGGCACCGCCTTCCGTCCGGTCCGAGCTGGGCCAGTTCACCATCGGTCAGGCCGGTCCTCGCGAGAGGGCATCTCAGCAGGGAGCGGCTCCGGCCGCGCAGGTGAGCGCAGCTGACTCGCGCGGCGCGGGCGGCGGCTCGGCGCAGGAAGCGGGGGCGAAGTCCGGCAGCATGGCTCCCGCGGCCGGTGCGACCACGGCCGCGGCGGGCACCGAGGCCGCTCCGGCGGTCGCTGAAAGCCAGCAGCCTGAGGTGAAGGAATCCGAGGCGCGCAAGCCTGAGATTCAGGAACCTGAAGAGTCGTTCGAGGCCGAAGAGCCCGGTGTAAGCCAGCCGGCCGACAAGAACTCGGGCGCCGACGACGAACCGGCCACACGCGTCATGCCGGTCACGGACATCCAGTCGCAGGGGCAGGTCGACCCGGCAGCAGCCGAGGAGCCGACCCAGATTTCGGTCACCGACGAGGCGGCCACCCGTGTGGAGCCCGAGCCGGCTACCGCGTCGGGATACACGGCCGCGATGGCCGCGGACCCGAACACGCCGCTGCAGACGTTGGCCGACATCGCAGCGAAGGAGCCTTCGCTGCGTCCGCACATCGCGAGCAACCCGGCGACATACCCCGAGTTGCTGGACTGGCTCGGCCAGCTCGGCGACCCAGCCGTGGACGACGCCCTGCGGCGCCGCTAGGGCGGTAGATGCCCGGAATTGGTGGGGCGGCGAGATCCGGCACCAGGATCCGCCGCCCCTTCTTTCGTGCCCTCGATGATCATGTTTGGTGGGTTTTCTCGTGCGTTGACAGGCCTGCAGGCATGGTGCCGCACGAGAAAACCCACCAAACATGATCATCTAGGCCGGGGGCGCCGGGTGGGGGTGGACGGATGACGGCTGTGCCATCCGGGCGGCTGGATGAACCAGCCGCCTGCAGGTGAGACACTTTCGGGGTGACTCTTCTCGACGACGACGCCACCGGCAGCCAGGAATACCGCTCCGGGTTCGTGTGTGTTGTGGGCCGGCCGAACGCCGGCAAATCCACCTTGACCAACGCGCTTGTCGGCGAGAAGGTGGCCATCACGTCGAGCCGCCCGCAGACGACGCGCCACGCCATCCGCGGGATCGTCCATCGTTCGGACGGCCAGCTCGTCTTGGTCGACACACCAGGGCTGCACCGGCCACGCACCTTGCTCGGCCAGCGGCTCAACGATCTGGTGCGGGCGACGTGGGCCGAGGTCGACGTCGTCGGCCTGTGTATCCCCGCCGACGAGAAGATCGGCCCAGGGGACCGCTTCATCGCCGCTGAGATAGCCGAGATTCCCAAGACGCCGAAGGTGGCCATCGTCACCAAGACGGACCTGGTCAATGACAATCAGCTGGCGGAACAACTCATGGCGGTGGCCGAACTCGGCGTCGAGCAAGGTATCGAATGGGCCGAGATAGTTCCCGTCGCCGCGGCAACCGGTCAGCAACTCGATCTGCTGACCGGCCTATTGCTGGCCAAGATGCCTCCCGGGCCGCCGCTCTACCCTGAAGGCGAGCTGACGGACGAACCAGAGGAAACTCTCGTGGCCGAGCTCGTCCGGGAGGCTGCCCTCGAAGGCGTCCGGGACGAACTACCGCACTCGATCGCGGTGGTCGTCGAGGAGATGATCCCGCGCGAAGACCGCCCAGAGGACCGGCCACTGCTCGACGTGCACGTGAACATCTTCGTCGAACGTGACAGCCAGAAGTCGATCGTGATCGGGCGCAAGGGAGCGCGGTTGCGTGAGGTCGGCACCAAGGCCCGCCAGCAGATCGAGCGGCTGCTCGGCACGCCGATCTTTCTCGACCTGCACGTCAAGGTGTCCAAAGATTGGCAACGCGACCCGAAGAAGCTTGGCCGCCTCGGGTTCTAGCGCTCGAGCGTCGCCGGGCGGGCCTTCGGGTCCTTGCGGAGGAACCGTCTGCCGACATCACGCAACGCGGCGGTCCGTAGTAGCCGAGTCGCGTGGGATACGGTCTCGGAACTCGCCGCGGCCAGCGAACCGGCCTCGAAAGGCGGTTGCGGGTCGTACTCCATGAGCAGCTGGATAGCTTCTGCCATGGGTGTGCCGCCAAGCTCAGCCGCCAGCCCCAGCGCCATATCGATGCCTGCCGAGACACCTGCGGCGGTGATCACCCTGCCGCTACGGACCACCCGCTCCGGCACGTAGGTCGCGCCGTAGTGGGTGAGCCGGTCACGAGCCGCCCAGTGCGTCGTGGCTGGTTGCCCGTCCAGAAGTCCTGCTGCACCGAGCAGCAACGCTCCGGTGCACACCGAAACGCTCCATTCGGTTGTGGCGTGTGCGCCGCGCACCCAGTCGATGAGCTCGGCGTCCTTGGCCGCCGCGATTGACGCCGACAGCCCGCCGGGGACGAGAAAAATGTCCGGAGCCGGTACCTCGGCGATGCCTGCCTCCGCGTGGACGAGCAGCGCGCCGGTGTCGGTGCGGACCGGGCCAGGTTTGCTGGCCACGAAGGTCACGCGCGTTTTGGGCAACCGGGACAAGACCTCGTAGGGGCCCACGGCGTCGAGGGCGGTGAACCCCGGATAGATCAGGAAGGCGATGTGCGTCATTTCGAGTGACTCCTACGAGTAAAGACGATTGACATGTCGGACAGCGAGGCGATGGCCCGCCGGTCTCAGGGCGCAGCGTCGTCAGATATAGCGGGTGTGGGGGAAGCCGCTGGGCGGAAACGACGCCTGTATTCGGCCGGGGCGGCGCCCAAGGCGTCGACGAATGCTCGCCGCATGGTTTCGGTGCTCCCGAACCCGCATGCCGCGGCGATGTGTTCGACAGAGCTGTCGGACTCTTCGAGATGTCTCCGCGCGGCTTCCAGCCGTACTTGCTGAACGTACTGGCCGGGCGGTACGCCGACCTGCTGCTGGAAACTGCGCGCGAAGTGCCGTGGGCTGCTATGAGCGCGCGCCGCGAGAGCGGGCACACTCAGGTCGGCGCCCAGGTTGTCACTGATCCAGTGCTGGACTTCCCGGATGGGTTCGCGATCCGCGAGCTGAGCGGACATCTGGACGCTGAACTGTGCCTGATTGCCGGGGCGGCGCAGGAACATCACCAGCCACCGGGCGACGGTCAACGCGGCCGCGCGCCCGAGATCCTCCTCGACCAGGGCCAGCGCCAGGTCGATACCGGAGCACACCCCGGCGGAGGTGTATCGGTTGCCGTCTCGGACGTAGATCGGGGCGGCGTCCACGTCGATCTGGGGGTAGCGGCGGCTGAGCCGCTCGCACTGTGACCAGTGCGTCGTCGCTCGTCGGCCGTTGAGCAGGCCTGCTTCAGCCAGCAAGAACGCGCCCGTGCAGACCGAGGCCACCCGGCGGACACCCGGTGCGCGCTCTCGCAGCCAACCGGTGACGTCGGAGCGGAGCATGACCTCGTCGGTGTCTCCGCCCGGGACGATCAACGTGTCCACGTGGACGGGAACTGTGGCCAGGGAACAGTCTGGGAGCACTGAGAGGCCGGCGCGGGTACGAAATGGTCGACCATCCGGGCTGGCCACCATGACCTGATAGCCGGGATCGTCCCGCCCAGTCCGCTCCACTAGCTCGTGCGCACCAGCGAACGTATCCATCGGCCCGGTCAGGTCGAGACCTTGTACACCGGGAAAGCCGGCCAGCACGATCAGTCGAGGAGCCACAACCACCACTATCGAGCCGGATCTCCGTGACCGCAACGACGAATAACCCACAGAATCTGCCATCAACAACGGCACGACCAGCCCACCTGAGCCGGCGATGAGTACCCGCGCCCGCGCCGATACGGTGGGATGAATGGAACAGTTGACGGCCACGGAAACGGCGCGGTGGCTCGCCGGAGCCGAACGGATCACGGTCCTCACCGGCGCCGGCATTTCCACTGAGTCCGGGGTGCCGGACTTCCGCGGCCCGCAGGGTGTGTGGACGAAGGACCCGTCCGCGGAGGCGCTGTTCACCATCGGCAACTACCTGGCCGACCGCGACGTCCGACGACGCTCCTGGCAGGCCCGCCTCAATCACCCGGCCTGGAAGGCGAAACCGAACGCCGGACATCACGCGATCGCCGACCTGCACCGATCCGGGCGATTGCGCGGTCTCGTGACGCAGAACATCGACGGACTGCACCAGCTGGCCGGAGTCCCGCACGAGGACGTCATCGAGATTCACGGCACCATGCACTGGGTCACGTGCCTGAGCTGTGACCTACGCACGCCGATGCCGCAGGTGCTGGCCCGGGTCGAGGAAGGCGATGACGATCCACGGTGTCTCGGATGCGGCGGAATCCGGAAGTCGGCGACGGTCTTCTTCGGCGAGATGCTCGACCACGCCGTGCTCCGGGCGGCCGTCGAGGTCAGCACCGACTGTGACGTGTTCATCGCCGTCGGCACGTCGCTCTCGGTCCATCCGGCGGCCGGGCTGTGCGATCACGCGCGCGCGGCGGGTGCTCAGCTGGTCGTGGTGAACGCCGAGCCGACGCCGTACGACGCGCTGGCGACGATGGTCATCCGGGAGCCGATCAGCGAAGTGCTCCCGTGTCTCGCCGCTGCCGTGTGCTAGCCGCCGCGGGCGTCGTCGGGCGGCCGGCGTCGTCGTCGTGGGAGCTTGTGTTGTGCTCGGTCGAGTCCGGATGCGCGGGCCCGGGTCGCGCCGCCCGCGGTAGTTGGCGTACAGTCTGTGTCCATGCGGCGCTTTGGCCTCCTGCTTAGCTGCCGCGGTGAGGTTCGGTAGACCGGCTCCCTCGCCGCGGTGAGTTCGCGCTGCCGGTTGTGCCTGTGCCGACCGCATCTTCAGGAGCTTCTTTCCGATGAAATCCGCTAGTAATTCTGTGGCATGGCCGCCTGTCCAACAGTCGTCCCGGATGCCTGCGCATCGATATCGTCCGTTCCACGAACAGATCCCCGTCGAGCTGCCCGATCGGACCTGGCCGGCGCAGCGCATCGAGGTAGCACCCGACTGGTGCGCCGTCGACCTCCGAGACGGCAACCAGGCGCTGATCGACCCGATGAACGCAGAGCGCAAGCGGCGTATGTTCGATCTGCTTGTGCGGATGGGTTACAAGCAGATCGAGGTCGGCTTCCCAGCGGCCAGCCAGACCGACTTCGATTTCGTCCGCGAGCTGATCGAGGGCGACCTGATCCCGGACGACGTCGTCATCCAGGTGCTCTCACAATGCCGGGATGCGCTGATCGAGCGCACCTTCGAGTCGCTGCGTGGCGCCAAACAGGCGATCGTGCATATCTACAACTCCACGTCCATCCTGCAGCGGCGCGTCGTCTTCGGCCTCGACCGGGACGGCATCACCGACATCGCTACCAACGGCGCGCGCACCGCGCTGAAGTACGCCGAAGCGATCACGCCGGATACGGAGATCTACTGGCAGTACTCGCCGGAGTCCTACACCGGTACGGAGCTGGAGTACGCGGCCGAGATCTGCGGTGCGGTGGCTGACGTACTAGAGCCGACACCGGACCGGAAGATGATCGTCAACCTGCCGGCGACGGTCGAGATGGCTACACCCAACGTTTATGCCGACTCCATCGAGTGGATGCACCGGAACCTGCCGCACCGGGAGTCGATGATCTTGTCGCTGCATCCGCATAATGACCGCGGCACCGGAGTGGCCGCGACCGAGCTAGGGCTGATGGCAGGTGGTGAACGGGTCGAGGGGTGCCTGTTCGGCAATGGCGAGCGCACCGGCAACGTCTGTCTGGTCACATTGGGCATGAACCTGTTCACCCAGGGCATCGACCCGAAGATCGACTTCAGCGACATCGACGAGATCCGCCGCACGGTCGAGCACTGCAACCAGCTACCCGTGCCGGAGCGTCACCCGTGGGGCGGGGACCTCGTGTACACCGCGTTCTCGGGCAGCCACCAGGACGCGATCAACAAGGGTTTCGACGCGCTGGCGCGCGACGCCAAGGCGGCGGGCACGGCCGTGGACGACTACGAGTGGGCCGTGCCCTATCTGCCGGTGGACCCGAAGGACGTCGGCCGGTCCTATGAGGCCGTCATCCGGGTCAACTCGCAATCCGGCAAGGGCGGTATCGCTTACGTGATGAAGGCGGAGCATCAGCTCGAGCTGCCGCGCCGGTTGCAGATCGAGTTCTCCAGCGTTGTCCAGGCGTTCACCGACGGTGAGGGCGGCGAGGTGGACCCGGGCCGCATGGGCGAGATCTTCGCCGCCGAGTACCTGGACCGGGCCGCGCCGTTGGCGCTGAACTCGGTGCACACGTCCTCGGCGGCGGGGGAGCGGGACGTGCTCCAGGTGGGTGTCTACGTGGACGGCCAGCGCCGGACCCTCGAAGGCACCGGCGACGGCCCGATCGATGCGTTCGTGAACGCGCTGAGCACCATCGGGTACGACGTGCGGGTCCTCGACTACGCCGAACATGCGATGAGCTCCGGCGCCGACGCCCGTGCGGCCGCATACGTGGAGTGCTCGGTGGCCGGTGAAGTGTTGTGGGGCGTGGGAATCGACCCGAACATCGTCACGGCTTCGCTCAAGGCCATCGTCAGCGCCGCCAACCGCTCGACCGGCTGAACTCGGTCGTCGTCACCCGATTCCCCCCACCGACCACTCAATCCCCGTTGATCATGGGCACCTGACACCTATTCGACGCCCAATAGGCGTCACCTGCCCATGATCAACGGGAAGTCTCAGGCGGCTTCCGGGCGGGCGTTCAGGGCGGCCATACGGGCGGCGTAGTGGTGGCGAATCCGCGCGATGGTTCTCGCTGGGTGCCGGAAGACGTCGTCGGCGGTCAGAGTGATGACGATCCACCCGGCGTGGCGCATATTCTCGTCGCGCGAACGATCGCGCCGCCATTGGTGCTTGTCGGTGCGGTGGTGGTCGCCGTCGTATTCGATGGCGATTTTGAGGTCCAGGTAGGCGAGATCTGGCCGGGCGAGCCACCCGCCCGCGTCGTCGAGAACGTCGACGCCGACTTCCGGGCAGGGTAGGCCGCCGCGGACCAGCATGAGCCGGACTCGGGTTTCCATCGGTGAGTCGACGCCCGGCCGGATCAGCTTGATCGCTTGGCGCGCGATGACGATGCCGCGCCGACGCCGCATGGCGGCAGCTTTGGCGGTCAGACGATCCGGCGTGGACCAGTGGCGCAGCGTCGCGTCACCGAGGATGACGAGACTGTCGAGGTTGAGCGCCGGCGCGACGTCGAAGAAGGTCCGTTCCGGATGGACGACGCGCAGGCCGTTCACATCGCACACGTCGTCCTGTAAGAGGCCGGTGTGCCCGTCGACGTCGTACATGTTGGGCACAACGACGCCCGGTGGGACCATGGCGTCGACCTTGCCGTCGAAGTCGGGTACCGGGAGATCGCACAGCTGCGCCGCGGTCTCGTGGCTGAAGGCCGCCTCGCTGGAGATGACCAAACTGAGAGCCTGGCATTTGACCTCCAACGTGTCGGGGAGCGTGCACGGAATCCGGACACCCAAGTACGGGCGGCGGAACTGCGGGCCGGACAGGTATGTGCGCGTCAGGCCTGCTCGCAGGGCTTCGTCGACCCGGAACGGTCGAGAATTGAACGGTTCAGGGATGGTGTGAAGACGAGGCATGGCGCGATCTTGCCGCGTATTTCCGCGACACGCGAATCGATATCCACAGGTTATCCACAACCCCCACTTCCCCTTCCCCTCGTTGATCATGGGCAGGTGGCACCTGTTCGGCTTCGAATAGGTGCCACCTGCCCATGATCAACGGGGTAGGGGGTGGGGGCGGTCGCTGCAAGGGGGTGGGGGCGGTCGCTGCAAGGGGGAGGGCGGTAGGGCCCGGACCCGGGGGTGCAGGCACCCGGTCATATTCGGTGGCCGGCACCCTGGTGCCGGCGCCATTCCGCGCGGTGTGATGTACTCCGTGACCTCGACCGACGGGCGAATCAGTGTGCTGCTGGCGGACGACAACGCGATCGTCCGGGCAGGAGTGGGTGCGCTGCTCGCGCTGGCCGGCGACGTAGAGGTCGTCGCTACGGCCGAGGACTACGACGGTGTGGTCGCGCAGGCGGTCGAACATCGCCCGCAGGTCGTGGTCACGGACATCCGGATGCCGCCCCGTTTCGCCGACGAAGGGATCGAGGCGGCCAAGGAGGTGCGAAAGCGTCTACCGGGGACCGGCGTCGTCGTGCTGTCTCAGTACAGCGACCCCGAGTACGCAGTCGCCCTGCTCGCGCAGGGGGCGGCCGGGTACGCGTACCTGCTCAAGGAGCGAGTCGCGGATGGAGACCGGCTGGCGCGGGCGGTCCGGGAAGTGGCCGCGGGGGGTTCGATGCTGGATCCGGAGATCGTCTCGGCTCTTGTGGTGCCCGCTCGGGGCGGTGCCGGATTGTCCGACGAGGAAGAACGACTGCTGGGGATGGTGGCGGAGGGCCGCGCCGTCAAGGCGATCGCCGCCAGCCTGGACACCACCCCGGCGGCCGTCGACCACGCGGTCGAAGAGTTGTTCCTGCACCTTGCCCGCGACGCCAGCGCCGGACGTAGCGACGCGCTGGCCCGCCTGCGAAAACTGCACACCGCCATCCTCGACCGGGAAGAACAGGGCGAGACGCTCAGCCGGCTGCTGCCATCCAGGCTGGCCGACAAGCTCCGAGACGATCCCGCTGCGATCGGGCGAACGGACCGGCTGACCGTCACGGTCTTGATGTCCGACGTGCGTGGCTACTCGGGTATAGCCGAGCGGACCGACCCATCGGTGCTGGCCCGACAACTAAATATGCACCGCAAAGCGATGAATTCTGCCATTCTTATGCAAGAGGGGACAGTCATGCAGTATGTGGGGGACGCCGTGATGGCTGTGTTCGGCGCACCGTTCCCGCAGGCAGACCACGCTGAGCGGGCGCTAGCTGCCGCCATCGACATGCATCGCCGGCAAGCCGACGTCGATCTTCATTGGACTACGGAAGGGCTCGAGCCGTTCGGGATGGGCATCGGCCTGTCAACCGGCGAGGTCGCCGCCGCGCTGCTCGGGAGCGACGAGCGCCTCGAGTACACGCTGGTCGGGGATACGGTGAACCTCGCGCAGCGGCTGCAGGATTTGGCTCGCCCCGCCGGAACGACGGTCGCCAGCGAGGCCACGATGGCCCTCGCCCCGACCTGGACGTTCGAACAGCTCGATCCTGTGTATGTCAAAGGTCGCGACACGCCGGTGTCGGCGTGCCGCGTCGTCGATTCACTGGAGAGCCTTGAGGGCTCCGCGCCCTAGGAGAGGGGCACGAGATGACCGCGTTGAAGGCACGCGGCGTCCGCCGCACGTTCGAGGCTGACCTTGCGCCGGTGCGCGCGCTGCGCGGCGTCGACTTGGGCGTCGCCAAGGGTGAGTTCGTCGCGCTGATGGGACCGTCAGGCTGCGGCAAGTCCACCTTGTTGAACATCTTTGCCGGGCTGGACCAGGCCGATGAGGGGGACGTCATTGTCGACGACCTCCGCGTAGACGGCCAAGACGAGAACTGGCTCGCGAAGTTCCGTCGCCACCACGTCGGTATCGTCTTCCAGTTCTTCAACTTGCTCGAGGGTGTGTCGACGCTGGACAACATCGTGTTGCCCGCGATTTTGGGCGGCCTGCGCCGTAAGGCGGCCGAGACCCGCGCGCGTGACCTGCTCGACCTCCTTGGCCTGGGGGACCGCACCGATCAGGTTCCCGCCGTCCTGTCCGGTGGGCAGCGCCAGCGGCTGGCCATCGCGCGGGCGCTGGTCAATGAGCCGGCCGTGCTGCTAGCCGACGAGCCGACGGGAGCGCTCGACTCCGAGGGCGGTGTCGAAATCCTGGAACTCTTCCGCCGCTTACACGGCGACGGGCAGACCATCTTGATGGTCACCCACTCCGCCGACGTGGCGGCCGGAGCCTCGCGCATTGTCCAGATGCGCGACGGCCGGATCGTCGACGGCGACGGCACGGCCCCATCGGCGACGGCCGACGCGCAGTCCAGGCCAGGCTGACGCCATGACCGTGGTCGCGTTCTGGTTCCGGCTCGACCTGCGCCGACGATGGCGGTCGCTGCTGGTCATGACGCTGCTCATCGCCCTGGCTGCGGGCACCGTCATGACGGCGGCAGCCGGAGCCCGGCGCGGTGCGAGTGGCGTGGACCGGTTGGTGGAGCAGACGCTGCCGGCGACGGCCGTGGTCCTGCCGAACGAACCCGGCTTCGACTGGGCGGCAGTGCGAGAAATTGCGCAGGTCGAGGCGCTCACCACGTTCGTTGTAGGTGGCTACCAGGTGGAAGGCGTTCCGCTTGAGTACCAGGAGAGCGCCGGTCACATGCCTCCTGCGGACGACGAGGTGATGCGCACCATCGAGCGGCCGATCGTCCTCGACGGGAGGCTCTTCGACCCAGCCCGGCCGGACGAAGTGGTGGCGTCGCCGCGGTTCGAGGATTCGTTCGGGCTCGGTGTCGGTGACACAGTGACCATCCGGCTGTACGCGCCCGAGCAGATCGATGCGTTCTTCACCGAGAACATCGAGCCGATAAATGCGGAAGGGCCAGCCATCGAGGCGACCATCGTCGGAGTCGTCCGGTCGGCGTGGTTCAGCGAGGAGGTCATGGACGATCCCGGCTTCGTCGTTCCCTCGCCCGCCCTGTACGAGGAGTACGCTCCGAGCCTGCTCGGAGCCGAGCTCGGAAGCGGCTACGTGAACGCGTTGGTCCGCTTGCACGGTGGGGAGGGGGAGATCCCGGCGTTCAAGGCCAACCTCGCCGAGGTGACCGGCAATCCCGGGATCGACGTGTGGAACATGGCCGACGACATCCGCCATTACCGGGAGCTGACCGGATTTGAGGCGAACAGCCTGCTGGCCTTTGCTGCTGCCGCGGGGATTGCTGCCGTCTTCCTCGTCGGCCAGTCGATCGCCCGCTACGCCGCGTCGACCGTCGCCGACCTGCAGGTGATGCGTGCGGTGGGCATGGCGCCCCGCCAGTCACGCTGGGTGGCGGCAACCGGTCCCGCCCTGGCCGCCCTGGCCGGCGCTGCATTCGGTGTGGGGGGAGCGGTGGTGGCGTCGAGGTGGTTCCCTATCGGCAGCGCCTCGCTCATCGAACCTTCGCCGGGTATGGACGTGGATGTGCCGGTGTTGGTGACCGGCCTGGCCGCCATCCCCATCCTGGTGGCCGCGGGAGCGTTGGCGTCGGCCTCACTTGCCGTGCATTCGACTCTGAGGACCGCGCCGGTCCACCGTTCCACCGTGGCAGCCGCGATGGCCAGGTCCGGAGCGCCGGTGCCCGCCCTGGTCGGCGCCCGGTTCGCGCTCGAGGCCGGTCGTGGACACCAGGCGGTGCCCGTGCGCCCGGCGCTGTTCGGTGCCGTGGCGGGTGTGCTTGGCGTGATGGCCGCGATGACCTTTTCCAGCGGCATCACCGACGCGGCGGGGAACCTGGAGCGGTTCGGCCAGACGTATCAGCTGCAGGCGCTCGTCGGCTACAACGACGTCGACTTCGCCCCGGTGGACGAACTGCTCGCGGTAGTTGCCGACGACGTGGATGTCGCGGGCGTCAACGACACCCGCCAGGACATCGCGCAGGTCTCGGACGTGGCTGTCGCGTTGGCGACGTACCAGCCGGTGGGCCATGCCATCGACGTCGTGCTGAGCGACGGCAGGATGCCGGAGCGTGCCGGTGAAGTCGCTCTGGCACCGCGTTCGGCCGCCGCCATGGGCGCAGAGGTGGGAGACACGATTGACCTGATCGGCGACAAGGGTGAGGAAGAGGCCACCGTGACCGGCCTGGCGTTCGTACCGGCCGCCCCGCACAACGACTATGCCACTGGCGGATGGGTGACTCCGGAGACCTATGACGGGCTCTTCGCCGGATTCAAGTTCCACATGGGCCTGGTGGCGCTGCGGCCCGGTGCCGATCGCGACGCCGTCGCGGCCCGGCTGGCCGACCCGGAAGCGGCGGGAGGTGCGATGCTGGTCCCGCCGCAGCCACCGCTCGAACTGGCCGAGCTGCGGCAGGTCCGCGAGCTGCCGGTGTATCTGGCCGGCTTCCTGGCGGTGCTGGCCATGGGGGCCGTTGGGCATGCGCTGGCCACGGCCGTGCGGCGCCGCCGCCACGATCTGGCTGTCCTGCGTGCGGTCGGAATGACACGGTGGCAGTCGCGGGCCGTGGTGGTGACCCAGGCGTCCGTGCTGGCCCTGGTAGGGCTCGGGATCGGGGTACCACTCGGCATCGCGGTTGGACGAATGGTGTGGCGCTACGTCGCCAACACCACCCCGGTCTTGTACGTGCCACCCGTCGCGTGGCTGGCGCTGGTACTGGTGGTGCCGCTAGCGCTGGTAGCGGCGAATCTGCTGGCGGCCTGGCCGGGGCAACGGGCGGCATCCCTGCGAGTCGGCCACGTGTTGCGGGCGGAGTGATGTTGTCATGGCCGCGGTCGCGTTCTGGTTCCGGTTGGATGTTCGTCGGCGGTGGCGGTCGCTGCTGGTGTTGGCGCTGTTGATCGCGGTCGCGGCGGGTACGGTCATGACGGCTGTGGCGGGCGCGCGGCGCGGTGCTACTGCCGTCGACCGGCTGTGGGAGCAGACCCTGCCCGGCACCGTGTTGGCCTTCACCATTCAGCCTGACTTCGACTGGAGCATTGTCCGGGAGTTGCCCGAGGTCGAGGCGCTCGGCACGGTGATCATGTCCGGATACGAGATCGATGGCCGCCCGGCGCTGGATGAGTTCATGCCGCCGCCAGGGGACACGGAGCTCATGGTGGCGCTCGAGCGGCCGGTAGTTCTTGAAGGCCGGCTTGCCGATCCTGAACGGGCCGACGAGGTACTCATCACACCGGCGTTCGAGAAGACACACGGCAAGGGTGTTGGCGACACCGTCACCGTCGGCCTCTACAGCCCGGAGCAGATCGACACCCTGCAGTACAACTTCGTTTGGTTCAACCCCGAGCAGATCGAGGCCGCCGTCGACGCGGGCCTGGATCCGGACCATGTCGTGCCGGCTTCGGGCCCGCGCCTGGAGGCGACCATCGTCGGGATGGTCCGCTCGCCGTTCTATTCCGATCGCACGCGGAACGAGGCCGGCTTCGTCATCCCGTCAGCAGGGCTGTACGCGGAGTACGAGGAAAACCTCATCGGGGGACGGCGGCTGGCCGGGAGCTCGGCGTTGGTCCGTCTCACCGGAGGCGAGGCGGCCCTGCCTGAGTTCCAGGAGAGTCTGATCGGACTGCCGGTGAGGTTGGAGAACGTTGCCGCGCCGCTGCGTGAAACCCGGGACGTGACTGGGTTTGAGGCTGCGAGCTTGTACGTCTTCGCGGTGGTGTCGGGTGCGGCGGCGGTAGTGCTCGTGGGCCTGGCGGTGGCTCGTCATGTCGCGTCGGCCATGGCGGATCTTCCGGTGTTGCGGGCCGTTGGCATGGCTCCCCGCCAGTCATGCCAGGCGGCAGCCCTCGGCCCGGCGCTGGCGGCGTTTGCCGGAAGCCTGTTGAGCGCCGGCGCCGCGACAGTGGCCAGTGTTTGGTTCCCCGTCGGGCGTGCGTCCCTGGTCGAACCCGCGCCGGGTGTCGACGTTGACGTGGGTGTGCTGGTGCCAGTGCTGGCGGGCGTTCCGGCCGTCGTGGCCGCGGGTGCCTACGTCGTCGCTCTCCTGGCTGGCCGATCGGGTGAAACGACGCCGGCAACGCGGCGTTCCCTTGTGGTCACGTCGACAGCCGCAGCCGGCGCTCCTGTCCCGGTGGTGGTGGGCGCTCAGCTGGCACTGGAACCTGGGCAGGGGGAGCGGGCGGTCCCCGTACGGGCGGCCCTTGCCGGGTCGGCCACCGGCGTGCTCGGTGTGCTGGCCGCGCTGACATTCGCCGGCGCGGTCGACGACGTCGTCGGCAACCCGGCGCGGCACGGGACAGTGTATGAAGTGGAAGCCTGGGTGGGGTTCGAGAACTACGCGTTCACTCCCTCGGTCGAGGACACACTTGCCGCGCTGGCCAGCGCGCCGGGTGTCGCAGGGATCAATAACACCCGGCACGACTACGTGAGCATGGGACAGAACGAGTTCATGGTGAACTCCTTGGATCCGGTGGGCGAGCCGCTCGACTTCGTCGTGCTCAGTGGCAGACTGCCGGTTGCCGCCACCGAGGTGATGTTAGGACCGCAATCCGCCGACGAGTTCGGGGTGGGTATCGGGGACACGGTGATGCTCCGCGGAACCAGGCAGGTGGAACTGGCCGTCGTCGGGCTCGGCCTGGTCGCTCCGCAGGACGTGCAACATGCGACCGGTGCGCTGGTGACGGCCGAAGCGTACGACAGTCTCTTCGACGGCTTCAGCGGGCACGTTGGATACATCGGCCTGGAACCCGGCGTGGATCCAGAGGAGATCATCCCGGTGCTCTACGAAGCCGTCTCGGTGGTTCCCGGTGCGGACATCGGGATCCAGCCACTGGACTGGCTGCACGAGCTGGAAGAGTTTCGCTACATTCGCGCGCTGCCGTTGTTCCTCGCGGGGTTCCTTGCGGTTCTCGCCTTGGGCGTGGTGGGTTTCGCCCTCGCCGCCGCGGTGCGGCGCCGCCGCCAGGATCTCGCGGTGTTGCGGGCACTGGGCATGACACCGCGCCAGTCCCGCAGCGTGGTGGTGACGCAGGGCGGGGTGATAGCGCTGGCGGGGCTGGCGGCCGGGCTGCCGCTCGGAGTCGCGCTCGGGCGCACGGTATGGCGTCAAGTTGCCGAGTCGATGTACCTGCATTACGTGCCACCGGTGGCCTGGCTGGCGCTGGCGCTCGCGGTGCCGGTCACGTTGCTGGCCGCCGCCGTCCTCGCGGCATGGCCGGCCCAGCGGGCGGCGAAGATCCGGATCGCTTCGGCGCTGAGAACCGAGTGAGGAGACGAGGGACATGAGCAGGATCGATCCGGCGCGAGCACGAAATCGCCGCGATCTGGCGCTATGGGCCGCGTGGTCGATGACGGCCGCGGTGACGGTCGCGGTCGCCGCGTGGGGGTTCCACGTGTTGCTCGATGTGCCGCGCGAGCTACTCCCGTGGGCGTTTGCCGGTCTGCTCACCGTTCCGGTGGCCGGTGCCGCGCCGCTCTCGCTCCGGGTGCGGCGCCAGGCGACGGCCGTCTTTGGTGCCACCGTCGTTGTCTGCGGTGTGCTGCTCATGGTGCTCGGGGTGTACGTGGTTGTTGTCGTCGGCCTCGGAGACGATGTCGACGGCTCCGAGCACGGGGTGCTGGGGCTGTCGATGGTGGCCGGGCTGGTGTCGGTCCTGCTGGCCGGGCCGGTTCGGGCGCGGCTGCGAGAGCTCGTCCGCGGGCTGGCCGGTCCGCGGCGTCGTCCGGCCAGGGCGGCGCTGGAGACGTTTGGCACCAGGATGAGCCGCGCCGTCCCCATGGACGAGCTGTTGCTCCAGCTCACGGAGACTTTGCGGTCGACGATCGGACCGCTGGGCGCCGAGGTGTGGACCGGGAGCGACGGTGTGCTCGACCGAAGCGTGTCGGTACCGGAAAGATCACGCGCCCGGATCACGCTGAACGAGGCGGAGCTGGCTGCGGTGGGTTCTGCCCGGGTGTCCGGCAACGCGTGGGCGGAGGTGTGGCTTCCGCAGGTGCTGGCCGGGCAGCCGGCAGGTTCAGCTGTCCGGGTGGCTCCGGTGAGCCACCTGGGGAAGCTTCTCGGCCTGCTGGTCGTGGCCCGTCCGCTCGACGGTACGGCGTTCACCGACGACGACGATCGTGCGCTGACCGAACTGGCGAGGCAGGTGGGGTTAGCGCTGCACAACGTCTCACTGGACACCGCATTGCAGGCGTCGCTGGCGGAGCTGAGGGAACGCAACGCGGAGCTGCAAGCCTCCCGTGCCCGGATCGTGGCCGCGGCCGACGCGTCGCGACGCGAGATCGAGCGGAATCTGCACGACGGGGCCCAGCAGCATTTGGTGGCGATGGCCGTCAAGGTGGGCCTGCTGGCCAGAATGGCCGGTGATGATCCGGCATCGGTCCAGCCTTTGCTGCAGGAGCTACGCGAAGACGTGCAGGCGACGGTGACTGAACTGCGCGAACTGGCGCATGGGATCTACCCGCCGCTGCTTCGCGACGACGGACTCGAAGCGGCGCTGCGGAATGCCGCCAGCCGGGCGGCGCTGCCCACGACCGTGCAGGTGGAGGTCGAGCGGAGATTCAGTTCGGAGGTCGAGGCTGCGGTGTATTTCTGCTGTCTCGAGGCGATGCAGAACGCCGCCAAGTACGCCGGCGACGGCGCCTCGGTGAGGGTCACGGTAGGTCTTGAGCAGGCGACGTTGGTGTTCGAGGTGAGTGACGACGGTGTCGGCTTCGACGCCGCGGCCGGCGTGAACGGTCACGGCTTCGTCAACATGCGCGACCGGGTCGGGGCTTTGGGCGGCACGTTGTCCGTGTCGAGCGCTCCTGGTAGGGGCAGCGTCGTCCGGGGCGAGGTACGAGACACTAGCCCTGACCGGGTGGCGAGTGCGACGGAATGAGAAGTCGCGGCGGATGGGCGCGTCGGGCCGGTAAACTCCCTGCGTGGCCGAGTCCTCGCGAACGCTCCGGCTGATTGTGGCCGACGACGTGCTCTTGGTGCGCGAGGGAGTCCAGCGTGTCCTGGAGACCTACCCCGACCTCGATGTCGTCGCCGCCGTGGGGGATGTGGCCGCGTTGCTCGAGGCGGTGTCGGAGCACCGGCCGGACGTCGTCATCACCGATATCAGGATGCCGCCAGGGTTCAGCGATGAAGGTATTCAGGCGGCTGCTCAGCTGCACGATCTCACACCGGACACCGGCGTGGTGGTGTTGTCGCAGTATGCCGAGCCGGGGTACGCGCTCAAGCTGCTCGAGCATGGTTCGAAACGGCGCGCTTACCTGCTCAAAGAACGGGTGAGCGAGCCGGACCAGCTGGCCGAAGCCGCCCGGGAGGTGGCGAGCGGCGGCAGCGTCATCGATCCGCGCGTCGTCGAGATCCTCGTGACCGGCAGTAGGCCCGCTCCGGATCCGCTGGCGGACCTGACACCCCGTGAGCACCAGGTACTGGAGCAGATCGCCCAAGGCAAGAGCAACGCCGGCGTGGCCGCAGCGTTGTTCCTCACCGAGCGGGCGGTTCAGAAGCACATCAACTCGCTGTTCGCGAAGCTCGGGCTGACCGTTGAGGCGGAGGTGCACCGGCGCGTCACCGCCGTACTGCTCTACCTATCGACCACTCCCCGTTGATCATGGGCAGATGGCGCCTATTCGACGCCCGATAGGCGGCACGTGCCCATGATCAACGGGGAGGCGGGGGTGCCTGCATCCCCGGCGGGAGTGGTGGCTGCCGGATGGTAGGCAGCGACACCCTGTGCCACGCTGGGTACGTGATCCCCCCTCGGCTGGATACCGAAGCGTCGGTCGTCAGCGTGCTGGTCGTGGACGACCAAGAGCCCTTCCGGGCCGCAGCGCGCTTCGTCGTCGGTGCGACGGCCGGGTACGAGGTGGTAGGTGAGGCCGCGACGGGCGAAGAGGCGCTCCGCATCGCCCAGCGGGTGCGGCCGTCATTGGTCTTGATGGACATCAACCTGCCTGGCATCTCCGGCCTCGAGGCCACTCGGCAGCTCATCCGGGCCGACCCTGATGTCTCTGTTCTGCTGCTTTCCACGTACTCCGCCGCCGACCTTCCGGCCGGTGCCCGGACCTGCGGCGCGCGCGCCTATGTGCACAAGATCGAGCTGACGCCTGACGTGCTGATCGCCGTCATCGCCGGTACCCAACCGCCCGGCTTCTGATGTGCTCGCACGGGTGAGGCCCAGGCATTCAAAGAACGAGGACGTCGCCTTCGCGGCCGACCGCGACCGGGATTCGCGCGTTCGCCGCTTCGCGTTCCGCCAGCGCATATATCTGGTCATCGGTACGCCCTGGCGCATGGTGGATCAGCACCAGCCGGCCGGCGCGAGCCCGCTCCGCGGCGGCCACCGCGTCACCGACGGTCGCGTGGCCATACGCGGCGGCGACATCGCGCTCGGACTCGGCGAACTGGGCGTCGTGTAGGAGCACGTCGACACCGCGGGCAAGGTCGGTTCCGGGCCCGGAATCGACAGATGGGGCATGGTCGGGCAGATAAGCGAACGACTCCCCGTCGGCTTCGACCCGGATGCCAAAGGTGCGCCCGCCCTTGTGTGGGATCTCGGTGAGCCGGACGCGGGCGCCACCGGCGTCGAACCTGCCCGTGTCCGCGGCGCGGAATCGCCAGCGGCCTGCTAGCCCGCCTGGGCCGATCGGGAAATGTGGTGGAGACATGGCCCGTCCCAGCAGTCTCGCCGCGGATACCGGGTCTGCGCTGCGGGCTCCATCCTGGGCGGGCAGATGAAGCACGACGTCGGCGTCGGCGGTGTCGCCGGCGGTGAAGAACGGGAGTCCGTGAACGTGGTCCCAATGCAGGTGGCTCAGGATGATCTCGCCCTGAAAAGCCTTGCCGTACAGTGTCGTGGACACCTTGGTCAACCCGGTTCCGGCGTCCAAGACGAGTGTCGGTGACGTCGCCCCCTTCAACGTCACCGACACGCATGATGTGTGCCCACCGACACGGACGAATTCGCGTCCTGGTGCCGGAGTCGAGCCGCGGACTCCGTGCAACGTCACTTTCACGCGAGCTCCGCCTCGGGTGTCTGCTCCTCGCGACGATGGGACGAAGCGAGCTCGGCGAGACGGTCCCGGTCGATGGCCTCGGCAGGCGCCACAGCAACCCGAGCCTGGGTGACGGCGGTCAACGTCGACGTGCGGCGCCCGCCTTCGAGCACAGCACGTTCACCGAGGACGGCACCTGGACCGAGTTCGGCGAGACGTGCGCCGTCCACGTCGACGGCGAGCACCCCATCGAGCAACAGGTAGAGCTCGTCGCCCGGCATGCCTTGCTTGGTCAGCGTATCGCCGGCGGCCAGACTGATGACCTTGGGCTTCTTCGCGCCGGTCATCAGCATCCTGGACAAAACCCGTTCGCTCGCGCTCTCGCTGGCCGTGACCAAGGCGGGCGAATCCTCGTCGCCCCACGGGGTACGTGCGCCGAACGAGTGCGCCACCCAGCCGGCGTAGTTGGTGAGGCCGGACTTGAGCGCAAGTGCGCCGGTCGCGTCGTAGACCCAGTGCCGGGGGAAGGGGCTCGCGCCCGCGAGCTCCACCTCCGCGGTACCGTCCGGGCGCAGCACAAGCGCGAGGGTGGTCCATACCCACGGAGCCTGCATCTTGACGAATGGTGCGTGGGGTACCTGCCGTGGCATCGGCAGAGCTGTCCGGCCGCCGCAGGTCTGCACGAGCCGGACGGTGCCGTCGTCGCGATACTCGGGTTCTCGCTGGATGACGGGCAGCGCAACGGCGGCAAAGGTGGCGCCGAGCCGCCCCAGCCGGACGGTCGTTGACCCCATGACGACGCCGGAGCCGTCCGCGTAGCCGGCCTCGGACACTTGACCGTCGACAATCCCGGCCCGGACGGAAAGCACATTCGCGAACCGGAAGCCGTCAGCCGCGCGCAACTCGTCCAGATCGTCGATGACGTCCGGCGGTGGCGCATCGTAATGCGCGAAGCCGACGTCGAAGGCCCTTCTGGCCGCGCCGGTGACGGCCTCGGACGGGATCCACGACAGCGATGTAGCGGTCGCACTCAGGGAGGTAGGTGCCATCGGTCTGGTTCCTTTCTGCTCGTGGGCGGTCGGCGGAGGAGCGGTGCCTGCGTCGGGTGTGCTGTGTGGATGTCTTGTCAGACGACGTTACGAGTGTGTAGCCGTGGAATAGGAGGTCATAGGCAGGCCAGTTCCAGGGGGTGTTAGCACCCGTAGGGTGGCGGAGTTCCGAGGCCGAGCAATCCCGGTTGCGAACATGACTATGGTCTGTGACCATAGTCAGATGAGCATGGCAGAGACGAAGGCAGTCAAGATGGCCGCCGGTCAGTTCAAGGCGGTATGCCTCCGAGTGCTTGATGAGGTTGCGGAAACGGGTATGCCTGTCACCATCACCAAGCGGGGACGGCCGGTGGCCCGGCTCGTTCCGGTGGCGCCACCGGCGCCGCTGTTCGGGTCCCTGGCTGGCACCGTTGACACCTACGGTGACCTGATCAGCCCAGTTGAGGAGGATTGGGACGCCGTTCGATGACGGAGGCGACCAGCGACCACAGCGTCGTCTTGGACACACACGTCCTGGTGTGGTTGGTGGCTGGCGAATCTCGCTTGCCTCGCGCTGTGCGGCAGGCAATCGAAAACGCGTCTTACGGCGCTGGAGTCAACGTCAGCGCGATCTCGTTGTGGGAGATCGCTATGCTCGTCGCCAAGGAGCGGCTTCAGCTCCGGCGTGACGTAGGTGAATGGATCGGCCTGGTGGCGGCAAACCCAGCGCTGACGGTTGTTCCGCTGGCGCCGGAGATCGCCGTCGCGAGTACGCGGCTGCCTGGCGAAATCCATCGTGACCCTGCTGACCGCATCATCATTGCCACAACTCGCACGCTGAATTCGACGCTCGTCACTGCGGACGGCGCGCTGCTCGACTACGGTGCGGCCGGCCATGTGCGGACGATGCATGCTCTCGTCGGCGGAGACACGCACGCAGACCCGACGGAGTGAACCTGCCGCGGTCAGATATGCATGCCTGGCGCGGCACCCACATTTCACGCGTCTCGCCGTGACAAGTCCCGGCTTCAGGTCCGGGCGCCGGTGATGCCCACGATGCCCGCGAGGCCGAGTGCGCTGCGCGGCGCGTAGGCGGTGCGCCACAGGCCTCCGTGGGCGGCCTCGGCGGCATCGTCCATCCACGGATGCTCCCGCGGCGGTTGGGGATTTCGCAGGTCGTGGACCAGTAGCGCGGCCATGAGCGTGTTGGCCGTTCCCGGTTCGAACACCTCGACGCCGAACCGGTGCGCGCCCGCGTAAACCGCCGCTAGTGCGCGGTTCTTCATGACCGACCGAGTGCGCGTCGGCGGGGCGACGTTGAGGCTGACCGTGTGCCCGGCTGCGGCCGCCGTCGTCGCCCGCCACCGTTGCAGCCGCTTGGCCAGCGCGTAGTTGGGTCCTTGTTGTGGCACCAGGCTGTCGCAGATGCCAGGGTCTGCTCCGGGTACGTAGTGGCGTTGGAGGAGGCGGCCCGCCGAAAGGATCTTCAGCGGGCGGCGGATCAGCCGCAGTTTGGACCGCTTCTCGTAGGACTGCACAGCGTGCTCCACAGCCTCGGCCGGTACCGCGAACACGTCGGTGGGGGTGGCCAGGAAGGACAGTGCGGTGTCTGGGCGCTCGTCGGCGAGATAGCTGGTCAGTGCGTCCACCGCCACCGCGACACGTACATGCATGGCGCCGTCGGCGTAGGCGTAGTTTCCCAGCACCAGCCGGCCGTCCAGCCGCGCCAGCCACTGCGTCACGGCGGGTAGTTGACCGACCAGGTCCGCGCCGGCCCGCGCATCGAGACTGCCGTCGCCGGGTCGTACCGGGAGGTGCAGGCGCCCCGCGTAGCGTCGTGCCGCGTCCATCAAGGATCGCCAGATACCGGGCTGGGGAAGATCGACGGCGGTGATGTTGCCGCCCCAGCGCAGGACGGCGCGCACCGGGCCCATCTCGGCGCCGGCGCCGAACGTCACCAGCCGGACGTCGGACAGGTCCAGCCAATCCGGATTGGCCATGACCATCCGCACGGCCTCCGCGCACGAGCCCTCGATCACCCCGGATTCCACCCACCTGTCGAGTTGACGGGCGAGTGCGTCACCTTTCAGCCGGCTTCCGCGATAGGGAAGGACAAGCTCACGTTCCGGATCGCCCTCGCCGCTGACGACGGCGGTCTCCAACGGCGGTTCGGCCCGCTGACGCAACGCTTCGGTCAGCGTGTACTCGTGATCATCGGTCCGCACGGGCATCCGGTTGTGGAGGGAGGCCAGGCCGTCGGCCGCGATGCCCTGGGCCGCCGAGGCGGACGGGAGGCCGGCCTCGATGAGCCGGCGGAAATGGGCGATGTAACCGCCACGCCAGTTCGTCTCGTGTTCGGCCGCCCGTGCGCCCACCGCGTCGGCGCCGCTGAGCGCATCGGCGACGACCGCACGGCCCAGCGCCGACGTGCTGCGGACGCCGTCGGCGGTGAGTGGGAAGACCACTCCGGACGTGTCGTTCATGTGCGCTCCTATACCCAGTGCGGGGATCAGCTCACGAAGATGTCTTCCGGAAGAAATGCCGATACCAGCATGTTCGGGACGTCTACCAGCTGGCTGATCTTGAGATCGACCGCGACGCTGCAGATCGCGTAGGCCTGTTGCCGGGTCCAGCCACGGTCGCCGAGGTGGTCGATCATGTTCAGCAGCGCGTTGCGGGCGGCGAGCGTCGCGTCCTCGCCGCGGTTCTGCCCGTCCTTCGTCACCGAGATGCCGGTGGTGGCGAAGAACCGGCGCGGCACGGCGTACTCGGGCGGCAGGTAGTAGTCGTCACGTGCGAAGCGAAGGTCGCGAATGCCCTTCGCGGAGGCTTCGCCCTTGCGTAGCCCGAAACGGACCCGGAGGGTCGCGTTCATCTCGATCGCAGTGCCGCACGTCTCGCAGTCGCCTTGGGCGAAGTGCGCGTCGCCGGCCGAGAACAGCGCACCCGGTGTGTCGACCGGAATGAGCAGCAGGGTGCCCGCACCGAGTTGTTTGATGTCGACGTTGCCGGCCTGTTCGCGCGGCGGCACGGTCCGCAGGGCTGTTTGGGCGACGTGGGGATCGGTCGGAACCGCCCCTTCGGCAGACGGGGGCAGGGCGAGGCCGGCGCGGTCGGCGACGGCCTGTTCGCGGGCCGTGGTCGCGGCGAGGAGGTCGTGTCCTGGCGTGAGCCCGATGGTGCCCATGAACGGCGATCCGGGGATCCGGACACCTGGAAGGTCGCCGGACGTGGCCCAGCCGTCGGCGAGATCCCAATTGACTTTGAACGGTTCGGGGAACTCGTCGCGCAAGAAGCCGAATCCGGGAACCTCGACCGTGTAGCCGTAGGAGTCGGGTTCGACCTCGAGAATCTCGACTTCCAGCACATCGCCGGGCTCGGCATCCTCGACGTAGATGGGGCCGGTCAGTGGATGAACGACACTCAGGTCGGCTCTTTCGACGGCGGCGGCGCCGGCGTCGTCGGGGCTGAACTGGCCGTCGAACGCATCGCGGGTCTCGAGGATGACCTCGTCTCCTGGTTCGCAGCGGAGGATCGGTGGGATATCCGGGTGCCAGCGGTTGTGGCCGGTGTGGGGTTCTTCCTGGAGGGATTTGGTGCGGTCGATGCGGATCTCGTGTACAGCCATGGCGACCTCCTTCCTGCGATCGTGACATCCTCCCATGATCATGAACAGGTACCGGGGAATATCTCGGATGAGGGTTCACGATCATGGGGATAGGTGGCGCCGGCAGATTCTAGATGTGTAATATCCAGAATATGCGGATGAGTGAAGGCGTCGAGTGGGCGTTGCATACGTGCCTGAATCTCTCGTGGGTCGAATCGGGGGAGGCAGTGCCCACGGCTCGCCTGGCGGAGTTCTACGGGCTGCCGGCGGCATATCTCAACAAGCAACTGCAAGCGTTGGCCCGGGCCGGCATCCTGTCGTCCACCACTGGCCCCCGTGGCGGGTTCCGCCTGGCGCGTAGCCCGGAGAAGGTCACGCTGCTGGATGTGGTGACCGCGATCGAAGGGGCCGAGGAGGCGTTTCGCTGTGACCAGATCCTGCGGCACGGCCCAGGAGGTCGCCAGGACGTGGATTATCGCCAGGCATGTGTGATCTCGCAGGGTATGCGTAAGGCTGAGCTCGCCTGGAGGACCGAGTTGGCGGCGCAGAGCCTGGCCGACATCCGCGCGACGGTGGAGCGACGGCAGCCGTCGGCGCCCGGGCAAGCCCGAAGTCGGCTCGCGGCCGGAGCGGCCTGAGGGCCGCGGTCGGCGAATCCGACACGTCGAAGTCTCTGAAAATTAGCGATATTAAATATCTCGAATAGCTAGGAAAGTGGCCCCGCGTCAGGCCGCGAGCGGATCTCGCTCGCGCGCCCCGAGCGCGAATGGACAGGGAGGAGAAGGTCAGATGGGGATGGATGAACGCCTGCAGGTGGCTGACGGCGAGCCGCCGGAATCACCTACGGGTCCCCGTTCCGGCCGAAGCCCGGAGCGGGCGTCGTACCGGAGCTGGCTGGCGGTCTGGGCGGTGACGCTCGGCATCTTCTCGCTGATGACGTCGGAACTTCTGCCCGTCGGCCTTCTCTCGCCCGTGGCGGCAGAGCTGGGAGTCTCCGAAGGCATCGCCGGCTTGATGGTCACCGTCCCAGGGCTCGTGGCCGCCGTTGCCGCACCGGTGATAGCCGTCACCGCTGGGCGGATCGACCGACGTGTGTTGCTCGCTGCGCTTCTTGTTCTGCTGGCTGTCGGCAACCTCGGTAGTGCGGTGGGCTCGGACCTGGCCGTTGTGCTGGCGGCACGCTTCGTCGTCGGAGTCAGTATCGGCGGATTCTGGGCTATCGCGGGCGGCCTGGCCGTGCGACTGGTCCCGGCGGAGCAGGTGGGGCGCGCAACGGCGGTGATCTTCGGTGGCGTTTCGACCGCCTCGGTTCTAGGTGTTCCACTGGGGACTCTGCTCGGCGACACAAGTAGCTGGCGCATCGCGTTCACCGCGTTGGGCCTGCTGGGTCTCGTCGCACTTGCCGGCTTGCTTCTTTTGGTCCCGGCCCTCCCCGGCGCGCACGAGCTGAGCTTCGGCGAGCTGCCACGGCTGCTGCGCGGCAACGTCGGTGTCCGGCTCGGAGTGCTGATGACGTTCCTCCTCGTCACAGGGCATTTCATCGCCTATACGTTCGTGCGTCCGATCCTGCGCGAGGGGGCGGGTGTCGAGGCCGGCATGGTTGGTGTGGTCCTGCTCGCCTTCGGCGTCGCCGGCGTCGCGGGCAATTTCATCGCTGGTGCATGGGCGCATCACGACGTACGGCGCGTTGTGCTGGTGATCTCCACGCTGCTGGCCGCCGTCATGATCATGTTCGCATTCGTCGGTCAATCGGCGACGGCGGCGATCGCGCTCGTGGGTCTATGGGGGCTGGCCTTTGGCGGCGTCTCCGTGAGTCTGCAGATATGGATGCTGAAGGCCGCCCCGGAGGCCACCGAAGTGGCGACCTCGCTGTTCGTCGCTGCCTTCAACCTTTCCATCGCGCTGGGCGCATTAGTGGGCGGCGTCGTCATCGATGGCACTGCCGTGTTCGGCGTGGTGGTCTGTGCCGCCGTCCTGTTTGTCCTAACCGCATGCGCGGCGGGGTTCCTCCGTGCGGCACGTATGTCCAGCTGAACCGACTACCGAGAGGAAGAATGAGGATGACACACGCGATCATCAACCCGGCCGGACTTCACGACCCGGCCGGCTTCGGCTACAGCCATCTCGCCACTACGGAGAACCTAGTGTTCGTCGCGGGACAGTACGCCTCTGACGCGCGGGGTGAGGTCACGTCGACCGCCTTCGCCGAGCAGGTAGAGCAAGCCCTGGCCAACCTGCGAATCGCGTTGGCCGGCGCCGGCCTGGACTACAGCCACGTTGTCCAGCTACGTACCTTTGTCGTGGACCATGACGCCGACAAGCTCCGGGAGCTGGCGGCCCAGGTCGGCCGTATCTGGGGTGGGCAGCCGCCCACCCAGACGCTCATCGGGGTCGCGGCGCTGGCGCTACCGGGTATGTTGTTCGAGGTGGATGCCGTCGCTGTCCGGGTTTGAGGACGCCGACGCCCTCCGGGGTGGGAGCGCACATGTGTGCACCGTATCCGCGTCCCACCGCGGCCGAAAACCGGCCGGTCCTCGGAAGCTCCGCCATACTGAACACCATGGTCGAGCGTCGTATTCGCTACTCCGAGGAGCGGCCCTACGTCGTACCGGACACGCTGGAAGAGCTCACCGGCCCGACGCGGGGCGAGGTGACGCTGCCTTCCCGGCTGGACTGGTCCGAGCAGGGCACGTACAACCTCGACGATCCGCGTGAACTGAGCGTCATGTACGAACGCGTTCTGCGGGAAGCCATGGACGTGGAGGATCTCTGCCGTTATGTCAACGGCGCCATGCTTCGCCGAGCTTGGCCGCGCATGTTCCTTCCCGGCCGCGTCCGGGCGCTCTGGGAAGAGAGATTCCCTCAGCTCACGCGGACGGAGCTGTAGGCATGGACGCTTTTCACGCTCGGCTGGCCCGGCGCCGGGGTAGCCGCGGAAGGGAATTACTCGACGGCGAAGACACGCATCTGCAGCGCTAACGTGGAGTAGTAGCCGATGAGTGTGGTGAGCTCGAAGAGTTTGTCCGCTCCGAGGGTCGCGGAGACGTCACGGTAGCGCTCGTCGTCGAGATCCCGATGCCGTAGCACGTGCCGCGTGATCAGCAGAACCGCCGATTCCTCCGGATCGTCGAGATCCAGCGGGCCCTGCGCACGCAGGGCCTTCAGTTCGGCATCGGTGAGCCCGGCGTGAGCGCCGACGGCCTCGTGTGCCCGCTGCTCGAAAGCCGACTGCCAATGCGCGGCGACGGCGAGGACGGCGATCTCACGGCTACGGTCGGAGAGCCGTCCCTGGTACCGGAGCGCCACACCGACCTGCTGGAGTGGGTCTCCGATGGCCGGGTTGAGCAGCATGGCGTTGAACGGTCCCTCGAGCCGGCCTTCGTCGTCGGCAAGCCGAAACAGGCGTGGCCCGCTGGACCGGCTCCCGGACGTGATCGACGCATGCAGCCGCCGCTGCTCGTCATCGAGTTCGTCAGGCGCCGGACGGGGGATTCGACTCATAACGCCACAATATCTTGGCCGAAATGCTCATATATCAAGAATTAATCCACCAATCTCTTGACACGTGCAAAAGAATTCCAGGATGGTCTAGACCTCAGGAGAGATCTTCCCGAGCGAACCCGAGGAGACTAGATGCACGGTCGAACCCGGAACGTGATCGCTACCTTAGCCGCCGGTGGGCTGGTGGCGGCCTTCAACGTCGTTCCGTCCGCGTTGCCAGCAACGGACAGCAAAGACGAACTTGCCCCCGCCGTGCAGGATCTGGCCGCCGATATCGACGAGATCCTCGCTGATCCACGCATGGACGGCAGTCAGGCGTCCGTCGTGGTCGCCGACGCTGCGAGCGGTGAGGTGCTCTATGAGCGCAACGGCGAAAACCGGCTGATGCCCGCATCGAATCAGAAGATCGTGACGTCGGCGGCAGCCATGGACGTCCTCGGGCCCGACTACACCTTCACCACTACTGTTGAGACCGATGCCCGGCACACCGGGCGAATCCTCGCCGGTGACCTTTACCTGCGCGGCACCGGCGATCCGACCATGCTCGTCGAGGACTACGAGGCGTTGGCGGACGAGATCGCCGACGCCGGCATTCAACGTGTACATGGGGGTGTGGTCGCTGACGACACGTGGTTCGACGACGTTCGGCTCGGCCTCGGCTGGGACTGGGACGATGAGCCGTTCTATTACTCGGCGCAGATCTCCGCGCTGACCGCGGCGCCGGACACCGACTACGACGCCGGCACGGTCATCATCGAGGTGGATCCAGGCAGGCGGGTGGGCGACGCGCCCCAGGTCACCATGACTCCGGAGAACGAGTACGTGGAGATCGTCAACGACGCCACGACCACCGAGGCAGGTACTGGGCGGTCGCTCTCCATCGACCGGGAGCGGGGCGGCAACACGATCCGCATCAGCGGCACCATCGCAACCGATGGTTCGGGAAGCCGGGTGTGGCGGACTGTCTGGGAGCCGACCGACTTCGCGGCGCACCTGTTCCTGGCGGCACTGGAAGACCGTGGCGTGCACGTCCGGGAAGGCATCTCTCGCGGCAGCACTCCGGGCGACGCCCGTGTTCTTGCCGCGCACGAGTCCATGTCGTTGAGCGAACTGCTCATCCCCTTCATGAAGCTCAGCAACAACGGCCATGCCGAAGTGCTGATGAAAGCCATGGGCAGGGAAACAGCCGGCGCCGGAACCTGGGCGGCCGGGCGGGAAGCCGTGCGGGAGTCGCTGCGGGGCTGGGATGTCGAGCCGGGCAACATGGCGATTGCCGACGGTTCGGGTCTGGGGCGCCGCAACTGGATCCCGGCCAACGAGCTCATCACCCTGTTGCGCAGCATCCAGGACGAGACGTGGTACGACCAGTGGTACGAGTCGATGCCGGTGGCCGGAATCGAAGAGCGACTGGTCGGAGGTACGCTGCGGTCCCGGATGTCGGGGACAGCCGCTGAAGGCAACGCTGTGGGCAAGACCGGAACGCTCACCGGCGCGACCGGGCTCTCAGGGTACGTCACCACGGCCGACGGTGACGAACTCGTCTACTCGATACTGCTCAACTACTACCTGAGCGGCAAGCCCAGCGACCTGGAGGACCAGATCGTGGTGCGCCTGGCCGAACATTCGGCCGACGGTGAATCGCCGATGGGGACGTTCAGCGTTCCGGAACCACCCGCCGAGATGCCGGACGATCTCGAATGTTCCTGGACGAAGGCCTGCTGACGAAGAACCGTCGGTAGTGCGGACGACCTTCGTGGCCTCACGTAACGGATAGACGCCTGGCGGCGCCGCGAAACGTTACGGGAGGCCACGAAGTCCGTGGGGCCCGAGAAAGTATCAGTAGCGACGGGGTATCAATCCCGGCTGGCGGAGCCCGGACCGGCGCTCGTGGGGACACGTCCTGCGAGCGCCGGTGCCGTGTTCGGAACCGTTGTCCGGAACGTGGCAAGCATCGGCGTCAACGGCGAGCCTCTGACCGGGAACAGTCCGCGGTGGCGGACAATGGGTACGTGAGTCTCTATCGCGACGAAGGGGTTGTGCTGCGCACCCAGAAGCTGGGTGAAGCCGACCGGATCGTCACGTTGCTCACCCGTGGCAACGGCCGGATCCGGGCCGTCGCCAAAGGGGTGCGCCGCACCAGCAGCCGCTTCGGCGCGCGGCTGGAGCCGTTCATGCACGTCGACGTCCAATTCGCCACCGGACGCAGCCTGGATGTCGTGACCCAGGTAGAGACTCTGGCCCCGCTAGGGACAACCATCTGTGCCGACTATTCGTGTTACACCGCCGGCACCGCGATCCTCGAGACGGCGGAGCGGCTGAGCGCGGAAGAACGTGAACCGGCCATCCAGCAGTATCAGCTGCTCGTGGGTGCGTTGCGCGCGCTGGCCAACGGCGATCACGACTCCGGCCTGGTTCTTGACGCCTATTTGTTGCGTGGGCTGGCCATCGCTGGGTTCGCACCGAGCTTCACCGACTGTGCGCGCTGCAGCTCTGCCGGGCCACATCGGTTGTTCTCCGTGCAGGCCGGTGGCACGGTCTGCCCGTCGTGCCGGCCGTCTGGCACCGTCGCGCCGTCGGCGGACACCATGGCCTTGCTGGGGGCGTTGCTGGCGGGTGACTGGTCCGTCGCCGACGCCAGCGAGAACCGTGCTCGGAGGGAGGCCAGCGGCATCACCGCCGCCTTTCTACAGTGGCACCTGGAGCGAGGGTTGCGTTCGCTGCCCCTGGTCGAGCGGGTGTATCGGGAGAAGAACGTGGTGGACGCCCAACAGTTGGAGCAGCATGACGAAGCGGTATGACACGCCGCCGCCACATCCGTCCGGCGCCACCCCGCCGCCCATCCCGCGGGAGCTGGTGCCCAAACATGTGGCCATCGTCATGGATGGGAACGGACGCTGGGCCAACCAACGCGGCCTGCCCCGCACCAAGGGCCATGAGGCGGGTGAGGCGGCGCTGCTGGACGTGATCCACGGTGCCATCGAGATGGGGATCGGCTGCCTGTCGGCGTACGCGTTCTCCACCGAGAACTGGCGCCGTTCGCCGGACGAGGTCCGCTTCCTGATGGGATTCAACCGCGACGTCATTCATCGTCGCCGGGACGAGCTCGACGCGTTGGGCGTGCGGATCCGCTGGGCCGGGCGTCGTCCCCGGTTGTGGAAGAGTGTGATCGACGAGCTTGCCTATGCCGAGCGTCGTACCAAGAAGAACGACGTCATCACACTGCAGTTCTGTGTGAACTACGGCGGCCGTGCCGAGCTCGGCGACGCCGCGGCGGCGCTGGCAGCTGACGTCGCGGCCGGCCGGGTGAACCCGAAGCGAGTCAACGAGAAGACGCTGGCCCGCTATCTCTACAACCCCGACTTGCCTGATGCCGACCTGTTCGTGCGTTCGTCGGGGGAGCAGCGTACGTCTAACTTCATGTTGTGGCAGGCGGCATACGCCGAGATGGTCTTCCTCGACACATTGTGGCCGGAATTCGACCGCCGTGACCTGTGGCGGGCGGTCGAGATCTACGCCCGGCGAGACCGCCGCTACGGAGGTGCCGACCCCGCAGCCCCGGCCGTGTGAGCCCGGCGCCCCTATTCGTGCGGGCCGTAGGGCAAGATCGGGTGGATGGGTACTGACTCGACGTGGTTGCTTCGCCTCGACTCCAGCGGTGATGGGCCGCGGCTGGCGGTCAAAGACTGTATCGACGTTGCGGGCACGCCGACCACCGCGGGTAGCCGGGCCGTCGCCGAGGACGCCGTCGCAGCCGAGTTCGACGCTCCCGTTGTGGACACAGCTCGGCGGCAGGGCGCCCGGATCGTCGGCAAGACGAATCTCGTCGAGCTGTGCCGGCGTATCCACGGGCTCAACGCCTGGACCGGCACGCCGGTCAACCCGATCGATCCGGAGCGGCTGCCCGGCGGCTCGTCCAGCGGATCGGCCGTCGCCGTCGCGCGGGACGAGGCCGATGTCGCCTACGGGACCGACACCGGTGGCTCGGTGCGGGTTCCCGCCGCATGTTGCGGGATCGCCGGGCTCAAGACGACGGCCGGCCGGATCCCGACACACGGCGTCTACGAATTCTCCCGCACCCTCGACACCGTGGGGCCGCTGGCACGCGACGCCGCCGGGCTGGCTGTGGGGATGCGCCTGATGGAGCCCGGCTTCAGCAGCGCCGAGCCGGGGGAGGTGCCGCTCACCGCGGCCCGGCTGCGATTCCCCGGCGTCGAACCAGGAATCGACGACGCGCTGGACGCCGCGCTGGCCGCTGCCGGTGTGCGGCTCACCGACGTCGTCATCGCGGAGTGGGAGGAATGGATCGCCGCCGCAAATGTGATCATGTCGGCCGAAGGCTACTGGGCGCAGCGGCATCTTCTCGATCGCGCGGATCGGCTGGAGGCGGACCACACCAGGCTCATCACGGAGGGTGGTGAGTTGTCAGCCGCGCAGGTCACACAGGCACGCCGGGCCGGGCATGCCGCCCGGGAACGTATCGGCGCGCTCCTGCGGGAGCACCGGTTCCTGGCCCTTCCGACACTGCGCGAGCAGCCGCCCCGGTTCGGCGAGCGGACCGCGATGACCTATCTGACCGTGCCGCTCAACCTGGCCGGGCTGCCGGCCGTGTCGATCCCGGTGGCCCGCCCCGACGGTGGATTCCCGGCGTCGCTTCAGATGGTCGGTGGTTGGCATGAAGAGGAACTCTTGCTCGCGGCGGCCGCCGTCGTCGAAGGAGCCCTCGGCTAGCCCGTTCGGAATAATTTGCCGGTGGTTCCGCGGCGCCTCAGGGCCGGAGGATCGTCACGCCGGTGGGCGACGATCCGGACATCGCTATGAGCGCATCCACACCCTCGTCCAGCGTCATCTCCCGGCCGAGCAGTAGCTCCGGACGGAGCAGTCCGGAAACGATCTCGTCCAGCATGCGCGGGTAATGGTGGGCGGGCATGCCATGGCTGCCCACGAGTTCGAGCTCTTGGGCGACGACCGGTCCCATCGCCACCGCCTGCGTCGCGGCGTCGGCGACCAGCAGGCCAACCTGCACATGCCGGCCGCGGGGGCGCAGGCTGTGCAGTGAGTTCTGGAACGTCGTCGTGTGGCCGAGGGCGTCGAGAGAGACGTGGGCGCCGCCGCCGGTCAGTTCCCGTACCGCTGCGGGGACGTCGTCCTTCGAGCCGTTGACGACGGCCGTCGCGCCGAATGTGCGGGCCGCCTCGAGCGCCCGGCTCGAGATATCCACGGCGACGACGTTCGCGCCGTGGGCCGCGGCGATCATGACGGCTGACAGCCCGACGCCGCCACAGCCGTGCACGGCGATCCATGTGTCCGGATCGTGTTCACCGCCGTGGTTCGAGACCGGAGTCGCCGGTTGAGGATCTTTCGGGCCGATGCCGCCGTGGTCGACGACGGCCCGATAGGCGGTGGCGAACCGGCAGCCGAGGCTCGCGGCCGCGGCGGCACTGATCGCGGCCGGCAGCCGCACCAGGTTGACGTCGGCATGCCGGACGACCGTCAGCTCAGCGAACGATCCCCAGTGGGTGAATCCGGGCTGGGTCTGCTGGTCACACACTTGTTGATCGCCGGCGCGACAGCGCGGGCACCGACCGCACGCGTTCACGAACGGGGTGGTTACCCGGTCTCCGGCGGTCCAGCCGGTGACCTCGGCGCCGACCTCGGCGATGGTGCCCGCGAACTCGTGACCGGGTACGTGGGGGAGCGTGATGTCGGGGTCGTGCCCCATCCAGCCGTGCCAGTCGCTGCGGCACAGCCCGGTGGCCTCGACCCGGACGACGGCGCCGTCGGGCGGACACTGCGGCCGCGGAACGTCGCGGATCTCAGGCCGCTCCTGGAACCCCTCGTAGATCATGGCTCGCACGGGCCAACCATAGTGGCCAAACTCCCCGGTGATCGTCAGGGCGTTGTGGTTGCTATGAGGTGATCGTCAGTGGGTTGTGGCTGCGGGGTAGCAACCACAACGCCCTGACGATCACCGGAAGAGTCTGGGCTGTCGGTGCGCGCTGCTAGCGTGCGGGTGCACAGGAGAATCTGGATATCCGTCGCACGGGATGACGGATCCGGGATGCCCGGAAACGGAGGCAGAGGCAATGGCGATGCGCGGACGGCGACTGGCCGTGCTCGACGCTCCCACCAGCCTTGGGCTGCGCCCACCCGAGGACGGAGCCGTGCCGGGGTGCTACAAAGCGCCGGGCGTCTTGCGGGACGCCGGGCTGCTCACCCGGCTGAGTGCTCAGGATGCCGGCGTGGTGACACCGGCGCGATACCGCCCGGATTGGGTGCCGGGCCGGGTGCGCAACGAGCAAGCCATCGCGGACCATTCGCGTGAGCTCGCCAGCCGGATTCAAGACCTACTCGGACATTCGCATCCACCCCTGATTCTCGGTGGTGACTGCAGCATCCTGGTCGGAGTTGGATTGGCGTTGCAGCGGACCGGGCGCTTCGGTCTGGTATCACTCGACGGCCTGGATTACCGGCATCCTGGAAACATGGCCGACGCCGGTGTCGCCGCTGGTGGGGAGAGCCTCGCGTTCATGACCGGTCTGGGCGGCTCACTCGCGGAACTGGATGGCCGGCGACCATACCTACGCTCGGAGGACGTCGTCGCTGTGGGGGTACGGCCGGACGACGAGTGCTCGGCTGAGGCGGCATCACACGGTATGCACCTGATCGGGGCACCGGCGGTGGCGGGTGACCCGGCCGCAGCGGCCTCCGACGCGTTGGGCACTGTGGAGCGGCCCGAGCTGGATGGGTTCTGGATTCACCTCGACGCCGATGTTCTCGACCCGAAGCTCATGCCCGCTGTTGACAGCACCGAACCCGGTGGGCTCAGGTGGGAAGAACTGGGCACGGTGCTGCGGCGCCTTCTGGCATCACCCCGAGCTGTGGGCCTCGACGTCACCATTTACGACCCCGATCTCGATCCCGGCTTCGGGTATGGCCGTCGCCTCGCTGACCTTCTCGTCACCGTGCTCAGCGACGAACGTTAGTGCCTGTTCCTCGCCCCCTGTTGGATCAGTGAGCGGATTCTCCACCTATCAGTGTTCGTCGTAGTGCTTGCCGTGCGCCGCATGTAGATGGCCGTCGTGCAGGTAGTCGGTGTGGTCGCCATGCTCCACCGCTGGGTGCCCGCAGTTCTCGTCATGTTGATGCGGGTGTTCCTCGGACGGCACGTGAGTGCCGGTGACCCTCGGGTCCTCGTCGTCGGGCCGTCGCCGCTGCCGGTGGCGACGTAAAAAGGTCCCCAGCGGCCACGCCAGCGCGAACCCGGCCAGGGCGATCACCACGATGCTGGCTCCCGGCGCGACGTCGACATGGTATGAGAACACGACGCCCGCCAGTGACGGGACAAGTCCGAGCGCCAGCGCGAGCGCGAACGTGGTCCGGAAGCCACGAGTCAGCTGCATCGAGGTGGCAACGGGTACCACCATGAGAGCGCTGACCAGCAGCAGCCCGACAGTTCGCATGGCTACGGCGACGGTGACCGCCGCCATCACCGCGATCATGATGCTGTACAACCGGACCGGCAGCCCGCAGGCTCGGGCATACTCTTCGTCCTGGCACACGGCGAACAGTTGCGGGCTCATACCGATCGACAAGACGATGACGACCACCGCCAAGATCCCGATCACCCAGAGGTCTTCCTGCGAGACCGTGGTGATAGAGCCGAACAGATAGGTGTTCAGTGTCGCGGCGGTGCTACCAGCCAGGCCGGTCAGCAGGACACCGCCGGCGATACCGCCGTAAAAGAGCATGGCCAGTGCGACGTCCGCGGACGCCCGCCCATGCGCCCGGACGAGTTCGATCGTCACCGCGCCGAGAATCGCCACGGCGACGGCCGTCCAGACCGGCGCCCAGCCGGTCAGCAACCCGACCGCCACACCGGTCAGCGCCACATGCCCGATCCCGTCGCCCATGAGTGCGAGCCGGCGGTGCACCAGATAGGTGCCGACGGCCGGCGCGGCCAGGCCCGTCAACAGGGCGGCGATCAGCGCCCGCTGCATATGCGGGTAGCTCAGTAGGTCGAGGTTCAGGAAGTCCATCCGAACGGCCCTGTCTCTTCGTCGGAGCTGTGCGGGTGGTCGTTGGGCACGGCACTGGGCACGCCGATAGTGCCGTCAGCAGCCGATCCCCCCGCGACGGCAGCGGAATGCGCACCCGGGTGTCCTACGTGGCGGCCGGCCGCGACCGGCACCGGGACAGGCCCGTCGTACGCCACACGGCCGGCATCAAGAACGACGCCCCGGCTCACGAGAGGTTCTAACGGGCCCATATCGTGCAGCACCAGTAGTACCGTGCGTCCAGAGGCGACGAATGTCCGCAGTGATCGGGCGAAGGCTTCCTGGCTACGTTGGTCGACACCTGCGTTCGGCTCGTCGAGCACAAGCAGATCGGGGTCGCCGGAAGCGGCCCGGGCAATAAGCGCGCGCTGCTGTTGCCCGCCGGACAGGGTGTGGATGCCGTCGTCGGCGCGGTCGGCCAGTCCGACCATCTCGATAGCGCGGTCGACGGCCTCGCGGTCGCTGCGGGTGGACGGCCAGAACGGCTTGCGACGCGCCAACCGGCCGGAGGCTACGACCTCGCGCACCGTGGCCGGCACCCCTCCCGCGGCGGTGGTTCGCTGTGGGACGTAGCCGAGGCGCGGCCAGTCATGAAATGAGCGAAGCGGCTGTCCGAAGATGGTGATGTCACCCGTCACCGGCGGGATCAGCCCGACGATCGCGCGCACCAGCGTGGACTTTCCGGAACCGTTGGCGCCGAGCAAAGTGACAACCTCGCCACGGGACACCTGGAAGTCGATGCCGTGGAGCACGGGCCGTTCACCGAGCTCCACGGTCAGATCACGCACATCGACGATGAGTTCACTCATGAGCGAGTCATCACGCGGTGCCGGATGGCGCGGGTCGCACGAGTATCGCGAGAATCCATGAATGCAGACGGTACTCCGATCGCTGGGTCGCGGGACACCATTGCCCCGCGACCGCGATTCGCGCCGGTTCTAAGAACATCCGTTGGCAGCGCGCAGCGCTTCCAGGTTCGCCCGCATCAGGCTGATGTAGTCCTCGTCCAGGGTGTCGTCGGTGAGACCTTCGATCGGGTCGAGCACGTCGGTCTCCAACCCGAGGTCTCCCGCGATGGCCTCGATAACGTCGGGACTGGTGAGCGGCTCGTAGAAGACGGTGGTGATGCCTTCCTCACGCACGGTGTCGTGGACCTCCGCGACCCGGGCGGCCGAGGGCTCGGAGTCCGGGTCGAGGCCGGCCACACCCAGCTGCTCCAGCCCGTAGCGATTCGCGAGGTACCCGAAGGCTTCGTGGCTGACAACGATCAGCGTCCGTTCGCATTGGGCTAAGCCGTCGCGGAAGTCTTCGTCCAGTTCCTCGAGCTCGGCCTGCAGAGCCTCGGCGTTGGCGTGATACGTGTCGGCGTGCTCGGGGTTGATCTCAGCCAGGACGTCGGCGACCCCTTCGGCGATGGCAGCCATGTTGGCGGGGTCGAGCCACAGGTGCGGATCGCCCTCTAGATCGCCGTGGTCGTGGGCGTCGTCTTCGTGGCCGTGGGCGTCGTCTTCGTGGCCGTGGGCGTCGTCTTCGTGGCCGTGGTCGTCATCGTCTTCGTGGCCGTGGTCGTCATCGTCTTCGTGGCCGTGGTCGTCATCGTCTTCGTGGCCGTGGTCATCGTCGTCTTCGTGGCCGTGGTCATCGTCGTCTTCGTGGCCGTGGTCATCGTCTTCGTGGCCGTGGTCGTGATCGTCCGGGATGAGCTCGACGACTTGGGCGACATCCAGCACCGGCCCGGAGCTGCTTTGCTCGATGGCGGCGTCAACGGCGGGCTGGAAACCCTCGAGATAGAGCACGAAATCCGCATCCGCGACCGAACCCACCTGCTGGCCGGTCAGCTCCATGTCGTGTGATTCCACGCCCGGCTGGGTGAGGTTCTCCACTGAACCGTGTTCGCCCGCGACCCGTTCGGCAACAAAGGCCAGGGGGTAGAACGCGGCCAGGATGGCCGGGCCGTCACCGTCGGAAGATGCGTCGTCGGAGGAATTGGTGTCGTCCGAACTGCCATCGTCCGAGGCGCAGCTGGCGAGCAGCAGGCCGGAAGTGGCAAGAACGGCGAGCCCACGAGTGAAGGAGCGCCTGGTCATGGGAGACATTCTCAGATAAAGTGACAACCATTGTCAAAAACGACGGCAGCCGTTGGTGCGCGTCGGTATCATCAGGTGTCCTGACTCAGCGACGGCCAGCCGAAGCGTTGGTCGCGCCAAGGAAGAGCGACACAGTTGGGGGAGCGTGGGGTGCCCGGAATCGGCTTCGCGAAAGCTAAGCTGGGGACCTGCACAGGCAATCGAATCGCACGGGAGGCGGGCGCATCCAGTGTCGCCACAAGAGCAACCGGTCAAAGAGCATCGCCGGACGCGGCAACGGGCGGCTGTCGACGAAGTGCTCGACGAGACAGAAGATTTCATCAGCGCGCAGGACCTGCACGCCATTTTGCGCTCGCGTGGTCTCAGTGTCGGGCTCGCCACGGTTTATCGCACATTGCAGTCGCTGGCGGACGACGGCCGGGTGGACGTCCTGCGCACGGCCGGCGGCGAGGCCGCATACCGGCGGTGTGAGCGCGATGAGCACCACCATCACCTGGTATGCCGGTCGTGTGGTGCCACGGTGGAGATCGCCGGGCCCGCGGTTGAGCGGTGGACAACTTCGGTGGCCAAAGATTACGGCTACATCGACGTCGCCCACACGCTCGAGATCTTCGGCACCTGTCCGCGCTGCGCCGGTCAGAAATGACAAGCAGCTAGCGACTCTCGAGTCGGCGCGGGGCCGGGCAGCGGGCGCTACAGCACGCCTGCCGACTGCGCGATCACAATGGCTACTAGTGCACCGATCACAGCGGTCCGGATCATCCTCGGCGTCGGCTCGAGCCTTGGCCAGGCCAGGACCAGCAGCCAGGACAGAAACACGATCACGACGCTGAGTAGCAAGGGGGCCCACGGTGCGGGCGCGAGCAGGCCACCCAGCAGGATGCCGGCGGTGACTACTCCCAGCAGCCACTTGGGTGCGCTTGTCAGCCGGACCAGCAGCGGGTAACTGACTCGCTCGAGGTTGGCCCGCCAACCCGGCTGCGGAGCAGGCGACGGGCCGGGACGTCGAGTACTACCCGGGCGAGGGGCCCGTGGAGCCGATCCCGGAGTGCCCGGGCGCCGGTTGGGGGAGCGGCGTTGCTGACGGCGGTTGTTCGGCACGACTGTCCTTATGTCTGGGACGGTCCCGGTGGGATTCCGGGCTGTGATTCGTCTTCGCTGAGGGCTCCATGCATGGTACGGCGTTAGTGCGAGTGGCTCTAGGCTCACTATGCTCTGCCATGCACTGTCAATATTGCCACCCGGGCGTTGGCATGCCGTCGGCGCGTTCGCTCGCTGGCGGGACGAATCGGACATCGGGCCATGGCGCCATCTGCCGTGTGCACGGTGTCGTGGCTCGTGCTGTGTGTCGCCGGGGGCTGAAAGGACCGAAATGCTCGTGGTCACCCGGTACCGGGTCCCCCGCCAGGACGCCCTGACCTTTCGCGACCAGGCGCGCGCGGCGTTGAGTGCACTCGCCGGACAACCTGGCTGGCAAGCAGGGCATGTCGGCCGCGCCGTCGACGACCCCACGCTTTGGGTGCTCAGTAGCCAATGGCGCGACGTCGGCTCGTATCGGCGGGCGTTGTCGTCGTACGACGTCAAGCTGCGGGCGGTGCCGCTGCTGTCCCTGGCGATCGACGAGCCGACCGCGTTCGAGATCCTGACCGACTCCGACACCAGCGCGCGGGCGGCGGATGCCGAAGACGTCGGACTGGGCGACGCGGCCGCGCCATCGGTGACCACCGACCTGGACGGGGGAGCACAGTGACCGGGTCGCACTCGCACATGCATCCCGACACGCCACCAGCGGGCCCGCGGGTGCGCAAAGCCGTCCTCTCGGTTCTGCTGCCGCTGATCGTGGTCACGATCGTCGGCTTGATCGTCTTGTGGCCCACCGATGATCCGCCCCGTATCGACTCCGGGGTGCGCACCGATGCCGTCATCACCGACATCCGGCCTTGCGAGGACGTCCAGGACGCGCCACCACCGGGTGGTCACAGTCACGGTGGCCAGCCTTCAGGCGAGTGCCGGGAAGGCGTCGTCGAAATCACTTCGGGCCCGGACAAGGGCGAGGAAACGGTGGTGTCGCTGTGGTTCGGCGAGGGAGCTCCCGCTTTCGACGTCGGCGACAAGGTAGTGCTGGCCGGCGCTTTCGAACAGCCTCTGGACCAGCGCTACGAGGTCACCGACTTCCAACGTGGCATGCCGTTGCTCTGGCTGGCCATCCTCTTCGCCGTGGCGGTGGTCGTGCTGTCCAGGTGGCGAGGCCTGGCGGCCCTGGGTGGGCTGGTGATCTCGGTGGTCGTCCTGATCACATTCCTGTTGCCAGCTCTTCTGGCCGGCAAGGAGCCGCTGGCCGTGGCGGTGGTGGGCGCGTCAGTGATCATGATCGTCACGTTGTATATGTCGCATGGCATCTCGATCCGGACATCGGTGGCTCTGATCGGGACTCTGATCAGCTTGACGCTGACCGGATTGCTGGGCGCGCTGTTCACCGCCCTGGGGCAATTCACCGGATTGGTCGATCACGCCGCGGCTTACATAGGTACGGTGAACGCCGAGTTCAATATCAGGGGCCTGCTGCTCGCGGGGCTCGTCGTCGGCGCACTGGGTGTCCTTGACGACACCACGGTGACCCAGACGGCCACCATCTGGGAACTGTCGATGGCCGATCCCAACTCGTCGCGCACAGAACTCTTCGCGGCTGGGATGCGCATCGGCCGCGAGCATGTCGCCGCGACGGTGAACACGCTGGTCCTCGCCTACGTCGGCGCGTCGTTGCCGCTGCTCATGCTGTTCAGCGTGGCCGGGCAGGGCGTCATCGACGCCGTCACCACCGAAGCGGTGGCCCAGGAGGTGGTCCGGGCGCTGGTCGGCGGACTGGGCATCATCGCGGCGGTGCCCGTCACCACTGGTCTCGCGGTCCTGGCCGTGCGTCAAGGGCAGCCGGAACCGGCCGGCAAACGCCGCCAGCGGTCTGGTCGTGGCGGTGCCCGCGCCGCCTCGAAGACTCGTTGATAACGTCGGAGGCTGATGTCTCGCCGACAGCCAGCCGGATGGAGTGATCACCAGTGCCCGTGTCCCCTGTCGATGCCGTGGTCTCGCTCGCCAAGCGGCGCGGATTCGTCTACGCCACCGGGGACATCTACGGCGGCACCCGGTCAGCCTGGGACTACGGACCGCTGGGGGTGGAATTCAAGGAGAACATCCGGCGCCAGTGGTGGCGAGCCATCGTGCAGCAGCGCGACGACGTGGTCGGCCTTGATTCTGCGGTGATACTGCCTCGTGAGGTCTGGATGGCGTCGGGACACGTCGATGCATTCGTGGACCCGCTTGTCGAGTGCCAGTCGTGTCACCACAGATTCCGCACGGACCACCTGGAAGACGAGTTCACCGAGCGTAAGGGCAGAGCTCCCGAGGGTGGGCTGGCAGGTGTGCCGTGCCCTGACTGCGGCGCCAAACACTCCTGGACCGAACCGAGGATGTTCAACGGGCTGCTCAAGACCTTTCTCGGGCCGGTCGACACCGGCGAGGGCCTGCATTTCCTTCGCCCGGAGACCGCGCAGGGCATCTTCGTCAACGTCCAGAACGTGATGAACACCGCGCGTAAGAAGCCGCCGTTCGGTATCGCCCAAACGGGAAAGTCGTTCCGCAACGAGATCACTCCGGGCAACTTCATCTTCCGCACCCGTGAATTCGAGCAGATGGAGATGGAGTTTCTCGTCGAGCCCGGCACCGACGAGCAATGGCACGAATACTGGTTGCAGGAGCGCTGGAGCTGGTACGTCGATCTCGGTATTTCCGAGGAGAACCTGCGCTACTACGAACACCCGGCGGAGAAGCTGTCCCACTACTCCAAGCGGACCGTCGACATCGAATACCGGTTCCGGTTCGGCGGCGCGGAGTTCGCCGAGCTGGAGGGGATCGCCAACCGCACCGATTTCGACCTGGCTACCCACGCGAAGCACTCCGGCGTCGACCTCGGCTACTTCGATCAGGAGAAGGGCCAGCGCTGGGTCCCCTACGTGATCGAGCCGGCGGCAGGCCTGACCCGCTCGGTACTGGCTTTCCTGCTCGACGCCTACGACGTGGACGAGGCCCCCAACGCCAAGGGCGGCCTTGACCGCCGTACGGTGCTGCGATTCGATCCGCGACTGGCGCCGGTCAAGGCCGCGGTGTTGCCGTTGTCGCGCAACGCGGAGCTGTCTCCGATGGCTCGTGAGCTGGCGAAGACACTGCGGGCGCGCTGGAATGTGGAGTTCGACGACGCCGGCGCGATCGGACGTCGCTACCGTCGCCAGGATGAGATCGGCACGCCCTTCTGTGTCACGGTCGATTTCGATACCCGCGACGATCAGGCTGTGACCGTGCGGGAACGTGACTCGATGCGGCAGGAACGGGTCGGGCTCGACCGGATCGAGGCTTACCTCGCGGAGCGGATCCCGGTCTGTTGAGAGATCACGCGGGTGCGAAGATCTGATCGAGGATGGCCCGGCCGACACCGCGGATCCCGGCGTCCGGGCCGGTTCGGCTCTGACCGATGTGCAGATCGCGGGTAATCAGTGGGTGGCAGCCTTCGTAGAGTTGACTTCGGACGGCGGCGACGAAGGGCTCGACGACTGAGAGCAGCCCACCGAGGAACACCGCGTCGGGGTTGACGAAATTGACTACTGGGCTGAGCGTCTCCCCGAGTGAGCGTCCCGCGTTGCGGACGCGGGTGGTCGCGATCGGGTCGGCGTTGCGGGTCGCTTCGACCACCTCAGCGGTGCTGTTGACGTCGAGACCGTCCTCTCGGAGCGCACGCACCAGGGCGGAGCCGCTGGCGATAGTCTCCAAGCAGCCGACGTTGCCGCAGCTGCACGCCCGATGGTCCGCGGCCGACACCCGCACGTGGGTGATGTCGCCGGCGGCGCCGGAGCCGCCGCGGTAGATCCGGCCATCGACGATCAGCCCACACCCGATCGCGGCACCGGCCTTGGCCAGGATGCTGTGCCGGGCGTGTGGCAGCTGTTGGTGATGCGCCCGGTGTTCGGCCAAGGCCATCGCGTTCGCGTCGTTCTCGACGGCACAGGGCACGGCGAAACGGTTGGCCATCCAATCCCGAATGGGAAAGTGGTGCCAGCCGGGCATGCGGGACGGCGAGTCGACCCGGCCGTGCCATACGTCGACCGGCCCGGGCAGCGCCAGCCCGACGCCGCGGAGACCGCCGAGGTCAGCTGCGCCATCGTTCAGTTGAGCCAGGGAAGCGGCTAGCGTTTCGAGGGCAGCCTCCGGGCCGGCGGCGACGTCCAGCGTGATGTCGGCCGCCTCCCGGGGTTCGCCCAGCAGGTCCATCCGGGCCAGGCGGGCATGTCGCCCGCCGAGATCCGCGACGAGAACGTGGCCTGCTGAGCGGTTGATCCGCAACATACGCGGGCGCCGGCCACCCGTCGATGTGCCGCTGCCGTCCTCGACCACGAGGCCGGAGTCGATCAGTTCCTGGACCCGAAGTGACACGGTGGAGGGCGCCAGGCCCAGCTCCCGGGCGATGTCTCTACGTGAGTTGACGTGCTCAGCCGCGAGCAGGCTGATGATGCTCGCCGCGGTCGGAGCGGACTCGTCGGCGTGCCCCCGGCCGGGCGTTCCCACCTGCATGTCTTCCCGTCGTAAAAAGTTGGTTACTTATTTCGATCTCCTGCTGAGGTCCGACCCTAGCAGGCCAGGACTTCGTGCTGGTCAGGAGTGAACCGAGGTGCTCGAACGAAAGTGTGCCACTAAGTTCGATTGGAGCTTGCGTTAGTTGAGTAGATGCAGTTAGTGTGCCGGACATCATGCGACAGCGGCACGAATGGTGGCCAAACATTCGCTCCAGCTCGGTGCCGGTCGACCCTTGACGTCAAAAGGAGTGCCGATGCTTCAACCACCACGCGGCCGCAGCCCACGGCTGCTTGCCGCCGGTGTGCTCTCGATGTCGCTCGCCCTGGCCGCATGCGGGAGCGGCGAGGAGACTCAGAGCAGCGATTCGCCGGGCAGGGACAGCATGACCTACGCGCTGCCGCCCAACGCGACGCCGAACTGGATTCTTCCGATGGCGCTGCCGGAGTACATGGCCACCCACAATGCCGCCATCCGGCGTGCGGTGTGGACACCGGTGGTCAACGTGCACGGCGCCGACGGGGAGGTCGAGTGGGATCACCGGGGAAGCCTGGCCTCGGCCGTGGAGTTCTCCGACGACGGCCGGGCCGTGACGATCTCGCTGAACGACGTGTCGTGGAGTGACGGCGAGCCCGTGAGCTCCCGCGACGTGGAATTCTGGTACAACCTGGTCGACGCCAACAAGCAGGCGTGGGGTGGCTACGCCGCCGGCCGGATCCCGGACAACATCGAGGCCTGGGAGAACATCGACGACACGACGTTCGAGATCACGTTCGACGACCTCTACAACCAGGACTGGCTGCTCTACAACCAGCTGATCAACCTGACCGCCATCCCGGCGCACGCATGGAACAAGACCAGCGACGACGGCGCCATCGGCGATCACGACCGCACACCCGAAGGTGCCGAAGAGGTCTGGGACTATCTCGTCGGCCAGGCCGAGCAGACCGACACATACGCGACCAATCCACTGTGGAGCGTCGTGAACGGGCCGTACACCATCGCCGAATGGACCTCCACCGGCCAGGTCACGCTGGAGGCCAACGAGAACTACGACGGCAATGACCCCGCGCAGATCCAGACGGTGACACTACAGCCGTTCACCAGCGCCGACGCGCAACTCAACGCGCTGCGAGCCGGAGAGCTCGACTACGGGTATCTGCCCGCCTCCGCGCTCGACCAGCAGCCTGAATTCGAAGGCCGCGGCTACGTCGTCGAGCCTTGGGCCGGATGGTCGATCACCTACTTGCCGTACAACTTCAACAACCCCGACATGGGCGCGGTATTCCAGCAGCTCTACGCCCGGCAGGCGATCCAGCACTCGATCGACCAGGAGAGCATCGCCGGCGTCATCTGGCACGACACGGCGCAGCCGACCTACGGCCCCGTCCCGCAGAGTCCGCCGTCGGACTTCCTCTCCGAGACACAGCAGTCGAACCCTTACCCGTTTGACACCGAGACGGCTGTCGAGCTTCTGACCAGCAACGGCTGGGAGGTCGGCAGTGACGGATTCGCGGTGTGCGAGAACGCCGGAACCGGGGCCGGCGAATGCGGTGAAGGCATCGATGCCGGCACGAAGTTCGAGATGACTGTGCTGTCGCAGAGTGGCTCCACCGAAACCGACAACATGATGTCGGAGATCAAGTCGTCGCTGGCGAAGTCCGGTATCGACTTGAACATCACCTCCGAGCCGCTCAATCAGGTGCTCGGGCAGAGCGTTCCGTGTGAGCCGGACGAGGAAGCCTGTTCGTGGCAGCTCTCGTTCTTCGGCACCCAGGGCAGCTGGTACTTCCCGGCCTATCCGACCGGTGAGCGGCTGTTCGGCGAAGGCGCGACGGCCAACTTCGGCAACTACTCGAACCCGGAGGTCGACGAGCTCATCGAGGCCACTTTGACCGGTGACGATTCCGACGCGATGCGCCAATACAGCGAGGCGCTAGCGCTTGACCTGCCAGTGGCGTGGCTGCCGTCGCCGGCCTATCAGGTCTCGGCCTTCCGGGAAGGCCTCGAAGGCACCGGACAGGACCCGCTGGCGGTGTTCCTGCCGCAGCGCTGGTCCTGGGCAGACTGACACCCGGGCTCGAGGGAATCACGGCGAATGACTCGCTATCTCGTGCGGCGCGTGCTTCAGGCCGTCATCGTCATCGTGATCGTCACGGTGATCGTGTTCGTCCTGCTGCACGCGCTGCCAGGTGGGCCCGCGCGCGGCGTTCTGGGACAGCAGGCCACGCCCGAGCAGATCGCGGCGTTCAACCGCACTCAGGGGCTCGATCAGCCGGTCTGGACGCAGTACTGGCATTACCTGGGCCGGCTGCTCAGCGGTGACCTGGGAACGTCGTACACCCTGAACGCACAGGTGTCCGATCTCCTGGCGGCCCGGCTGCCCAAGACGCTTGTCCTGACCGTGGTGTCCACGTTGCTGGCGCTGGTCATCGCGATCCCGCTGGGCATCTGGCAGGCAGCACGGCGCAACAGCGCGTTCGATTACGCGGCTACCGCGCTGGCGATCGTCGTGTATTCGACGCCCGTGTTCTTTCTCGGGCTGATCCTGATCATGCTGTTCGCCCAGGTGATACCCCTGTTCCCAGCCCAGGCCCCGCAGGGGGATTCACTGGGAGCCATTCTCAGTGAACCACGGGGCCTGGTGCTGCCCATCGTGACCGGCGCGCTGGCAACCATCGCCGCGTTCAGCCGGTACATGCGCTCGGCGACCCTGGACAACTTGGCCGAGGACTACGTGCGCACGGCCCGCGCCAAGGGCACCGGGGAGCGGGCGGTGCTGTTCCGGCACGTGACCCGAAACTCGCTGGTGCCGGTCATCACGATGCTGGGCTACTTCGTGCCGGTGATGTTCGGTGGCAGCTTGGTGGTGGAGTCGATGTTCAACTATCCAGGCGTCGGCTTCTTGTTCTGGAACGCGGCGCAGACGTCGGACTTCCCGGTGTTGCTCGGGGTGGTTCTGGTCATCGCCGTCGCGACCGTCGTCGGGTCTTTGCTGGCTGATATCGGCCAGGCGCTGCTGGATCCGCGGGTGAGGAGCGTGGCGCTATGACGGCGACGATGACCGGCCTCGAAACGGGCCACCAGGCGCCGCCGCCTCGAGGCGGCCGGGCATTCCGGCGCTTCGCGCGCAATCGGCTGGCTGTGGCCGGCCTTGTTGTCGTCGGCTTGCTGCTCCTGTTCAGTTTCGTCGGCCCGCTGGTCTACCAGACCGAGCAGGTGCATACCGACCTCGCCAACGCGAATCTTCGCCCGGGCACCGACGGACACCTGCTCGGCACGGACGACGTCGGTTACGACGTGCTGGGCCGGCTGATGGTGGGCGGGCAGACATCTCTGATCATCGGCCTGGCGGCGGGGTTGCTCGCGACCGTCATCGGCACCGCCTGGGGCGCGGTGGCCGGATACGTCGGCGGCCGGCTGGACGCGGTGATGATGCGGGTGGTCGATGCTGGCATCGCGATTCCGGCGCTGTTCCTGCTGCTGGTCGCCTCCGCCATCTACTCGCCGAGCGTGCCGATGATGATCGTCGTGCTGGGCCTGGTGTCCTGGCTGGTTCCGGCTCGGCTGGTGCGCGCGGAGGCGATGTCGCTGAAGAGCCGCGACTATGTGCTGACGCTGCGGGCCATCGGAGGCAGCCATCGCCGGGCCATCGTCCGGCACATCGTGCCGAACACGGTCGGCACGATGATGGTCAACGCGACGTTCCAGGTGGCCGACGCGATCTTGCTGGTCGCTTACGTCAGCTTCCTCGGCATGGGTGTGCAGGCGCCGGCGACCGACTGGGGCGCGATGCTGTCGAAGGGCGTCACCTACGCGTACTCGGGAGCGTGGTGGCTGATCGTGCCGGCGGGGCTGCTGATCGTGCTCGTCGTCGCGTCGTTCAACTTCATCGGTGACGGCCTGCGGGACATGTTCGAGGTCAGGGGGAAGAACCGATGAGCGAGACGACGACGCCGGTACTGCGGTATCGCTCGTTCGGCGTGACGTTTCCAACCGAGCAGGGCGACGTCGAGGCGGTCCGCGGGCTCGACCTGGACCTGTTCCCGGGAGAGGTTCTGGCGTTGGTGGGCGAGTCTGGTTCAGGCAAGACCGTGACCTCGCTGGCAGCACTCGGCCTCCTGCCGGCCTCGGCGCGGGTCCGGGGAACCGTGGAGCTCAACGGGCGTAACGTCCTCGACCTACGCGGTGAGCAGTTGCGCCGGCTGCGCGGCGACGAGGCATCCATGGTGTTCCAGGAGCCGATGACCGCGCTGAACCCGCTCGTGCGGGTAGGGCGGCAGGTCGCCGAGGTGCTGACCAACCACACGGAGTTGTCCCGGGATGCCGCCGCCACCCGCGCGGTCGAGCTGCTGCGGCAAGTGGACATTCCAGAACCGGAGCGCCGGGCCGCCTACTTCCCCCACGAACTGTCCGGCGGGCAGCGGCAGCGGGTCATGATCGCGATGGCGCTGGCCTGCAATCCCGACGTGATAGTGGCCGATGAGCCGACCACCGCGCTCGACGTGACCGTGCAGGCCGGCGTGCTCGAGCTGCTCCGAGATCTGCGACGAGACCACGGCGTGGCGATACTCATGGTCACCCACAACATGGGCGTCGTCGCCGATATCGCCGACCGGGTGGCGGTCATGTATCGCGGCGACCTCGTGGAGACGGGGACGGCGCGGTCGGTGCTGCTCGAGCCCGCACACGAGTACACCCGGTCCCTGCTGGGCGCGGTACCAGTGCTGCCCCGGCTCGAGGTGGATGTTCCCTCGAGCCGGGGCGAACAATCCGACGACGGTCATCCCAAGCCGGACAGGGTGGAGACACCTGCGTTGCGTCTCGACCAGGTGGTGGTGGAGTTCGGTGCCCGCGGGAAACGGTTCACCGCCGTCGACGGGGTAGACCTGCGGATCCACGCCGGTGAGTTCGTCGGACTGGTCGGTGAGTCCGGCTCCGGGAAGTCCACGATCGGTCGCTGCGCACTCGGACTGGTCCGCCCGTCGGCCGGAACGGTGCGGCTGTTCGGTGCTGACCCGGCGTCGTTCCGCGGCCGCGCCGCGCGCGCCGCCCGGCGCCGGCTCGGCGTGATCCTGCAGGATCCGGCGGCATCGCTCGATCCGCGGATGTCCGTCGGTGACAGCATCGCCGAGCCCATGGTGGTCCACCACACGCACCGGCGCCGTGAGCGAGCCGCCCGGGTGGCCGAGTTGCTCGAGAGTGTGCACCTGCCGGCATCGACAGCCGCAAGGTACCCGCATGAACTCTCCGGCGGGCAACGGCAGCGGGTCAGCTTGGCTCGGGCCTTGGCGCTGGACCCGGAACTGCTCATCGCCGACGAGCCGACCAGCGCGCTTGACGTGTCAGTGCAAGCCAGCGTGCTCGCGGTACTTGCCGAGCTGCAAGAGCGCTACGCGTTCGGTTGCCTGTTCATCAGCCACGACCTGGCCGTCGTCGACTCTCTGACGCACCGGGTCGCGGTCATGTACGCGGGCCGGATCGTCGAGCAGGGGCCGACCCGCCGGGTGCTGACGGCGCCGCGTGATCCGTACACACATCGTTTGCTCACCGCCGCGCCCGTTCCCGACCCGGTGGAGCAGCAGGATCGGCGCCAGGCGTGGCTGGCCGCACACCGGGCTCCGGCCGCATGACGGCTGTCGCACAGGTGGTCGGAGTCGATCTCGGTGGCACCAAGACCCGGTTCGTGCTGACCTGCGAGGATCTGACTGTGCGGGCCGGGCTCACCCGCCCGACGCCGGCCCTCGACGGCGCCGATGCGATGCTCACCACGGTGGTGGAGGGTGTCCGGGAGCTGGTTCGCGCCCGCGGGCCGGTAGCCGCGGTGGGCATCGGGACCGCGGGTGTCGTCGATCACGCCGGGGGCCGGATCGTGGCGGCCAGCGATTCGTTCAGTGGCTGGGCGGGTACCAACGTCGTCGACGTTCTGCGGGCGGAACTCGACGTGCCGGTCGTGCTGGAGAACGACGTCAACGCTTTCCTGTACGGCGAACGCAGCGGGGGCGCGGCTCGCGGACTACGCGACGTCATGGGGATCAGTCTCGGCACTGGCGTAGGCGGCGCGATCGTCCTCGACGGCCAGCTGTTCCGGGGCCGGCTCGGCGGCGCCGGCGAGATCGGTCATGTGCCCGGTTTCGGTGATGAGATGTGCACCTGCGGGCAGCGCGGTCACCTCGAGACGCTGGCGTCCGGGCGTGCGATCGCCCGGCGCTACCGGCAACACACCGGCGTCGATGTGGACGCGGCAGACGTCGCCGGGCTCGCCCGCGGTGGTGATCCGGCCGCGACCCGGACGCTCGCCGAGGCGGGGCAGGGTGTGGCACAGGCGGCGCTGATGGTGGCCGGCATCCTGGATGTACACGACGTCGTCGTCGGAGGTGGTGTGGCCCAGGCGTGGGACGTGCTGGGCGTCCACGTGCGGAGCGCCCTTGCGCAGGCGGAACCGGTGGGTGGGGCGACCATCACCATCCGCCGGGGCGAGCTCGGCGGAGACGCCGCGGCGATCGGGGCAGCGGCCCTGGCGCGATGCCGTTTTGCGCTCCCCGTCACTTCAGGTCGCGCCGGGTGAAAGCCACCACTCCGACGGCGATCACCGGAACGATGACCAGGAACGGTGCTCCGATCGCCTGCAGCGTCCATCCTTCCGTGAGCGGCGACGGCTGAAGGAACCAGTCCCACGGCGACATCCAGCTGATGCTCCCGAAGAGATCGACAAAACCGGAGAGCCCGAAGATGACGTAGGTGATCGTGGCGAGTCCGGCGCCAGCGGCGATCGCCGCCGCCTTGCTTCCGGTGGCGGCCCCGGCGGCGAAGGTCACCGAAGCGAACAGCAGCGCCATGAGGAAGGTCGCGACGCCGGTGGCAGCCAGATTCCCGACGCCGAGGTCGTCGAGCTCGAACGGCGAACGTAGCGCCACCAGCACCGCCGTCCCGACGAACGTCAGCAGCGCCAGCAGGATGCCGGTTCCGGCGAAGCGTTCGAGGGCGACCCGCCACCGGTGCACCGGATTGGCCAGCAGCGCCTCGAGGGTCCCCTCGCGCTCGGCACCGGCGATGCTCCAGGAGGCAACCCCGATACTGAACACCAGCAACAGGATCGGGAAGATGTTGGAGAAGAACTGGCTGTTCAGATATCCCGCCGGGGTGGTGATGCCGTCGGCGGCGCCCATCATCTGGGTGACGCCTTCCGGCAGGGATTCCATGAACTCGTCGAAGCCCGCGCCGGCATCCTTGACCGCGGGATAGCTTGCGGCGGTGATCGCCGCGAGCGCGGCGACGGCCAGCGACCAGAACAGCGTGCCTCGGCGGCGCTCGCGCAACATCTGGCCGAGAATGGCGCCTCGAGCCATCAGGTGTTCTCCTTCTCGCCGTCACGGTAGTACTCGAAGAAGACGTCTTCGAGATCGTCGTCATGGCTGACGATCCGCTCGACCCGGTGCCCGGCCACCCGATCGACAAGAGCAGCGACGCTGCCGTCGACCACCACTCGCGCGGTCCCGCCGTCGATGACGACTTCGGATACGCCTTCGACGTCGTCGAGCAGGCCGGCCGGAACGTCGTCAGCGAACCGAAGCTCCAGCCGCTGCCTGGCGACGTCGCGGAGATTGAAGATAGTGTCCTCGTGGACCAGCACGCCACGCCGGAGAATGCCGATGCGATCGGCGATGTCTTCGACCTCGGGAAGCGTGTGTGAGGAGTAGAGGACGCTTGCGCCGGCATCTCTTCGGGCCCGGACCAGCGAGAGCACGTCTCGCTGCAGCAGTGGATCGAGACCTGCGGTCGGCTCATCGAGGATCAGCACGTCCGGATCGTGCATGAACGCCTGCACGATCGCCACCTTGCGCCGGTTTCCGGTGGAGAGCTGGCCGATCTTGCGCGACGGATCGAGACTCAGCCGGTCACATAGATCCTGGATGGTCGGCCACGCCGGTCCGCCGCGCAGCTTGGCGTACCACGTGAGCAGGTTACGCACCCGAAGCCCGCGGTCGAGGGTGACATCGCCGCCGACGTAACCCACCCGGCTGCGAATGTCGAGTTCGCGAGCATGTCCGCCGAGCACTCCCACCCGTCCCTCGGTCGGATTGATGAAGCCCAGCAGGGCTCTGATGGTGGTGGTCTTGCCGGCCCCGTTGGGGCCCAGCAGCCCGTAAATCTCACCGGCGCTCACCTGCAGGTTCAGGTCCTTGACCGCAGTCAGGTTTCCGAACCGCTTGGTCAGCCCGTCGACAGAGACCAAGGTTCTCTCGGGCACATGAGCTCCTCTCGTCATGATCGCGGTACCCACAATGCCGTATTTGCCACTCTCGTGAGCACTGGCAGCTCAGAGATTTTCGGAGCGGTCCATGCACCAGGGATAATGGGCGCCGATGACCGAGCTGACAAGTACACCCGCACAGGCGCTAAGCCTCGGTGCCCTGAGCATCGATCCACCAGTGGTTCTCGCGCCGATGGCCGGTGTGACCAACGCGGCGTTCCGGCAGCTCTGCGCCGAGCAAGGCGCCGGCCTCTATGTCTGCGAGATGATCACCTCGCGGGGGATCGTGGAGCGCGACGAGAAGAGCCTCGGCATGCTCGTCTTCGCCGATGCCGAGGCGGTGCGCTCCGTGCAGTTGTACGGCGTCGACCCGCATTACGTGGGCGAGGCGGTGAAGATCCTGGCCGGCGACTACGGCGTGGCGCACGTCGACCTCAACTTCGGCTGCCCGGTGCCCAAGGTGACGCGCAAGGGCGGAGGAGCGGTACTGCCCTACAAGCGTGGCCTGCTCGACCGGATCCTCCGGGCGGCGGTCGGCTCGGCCGAGCCCTACGGCATCCCGGTCACCATGAAGACGCGAAAGGGTATTGACGACGACCACTTGACCTACCTCGACGCCGGCCGGATTGCCGAAGACGCCGGCTGTGCCGCGATCGCCCTGCACGGGCGCACGGCGGCACAGCACTACTCGGGGTCGGCCGACTGGGACGCCATCGCGCGGCTGAAACAGCACGTGGGCATCCCCGTGCTGGGTAACGGCGACATCTGGGAAGCGACCGACGCGGTGCGCATGATGGATCAGACCGGTGCGGACGGCGTCGTCGTGGGGCGCGGATGCCTGGGCAGGCCGTGGCTGTTCCGCGACCTCGCCGCGGTGCTGACCGGACGCCCGGCGCCGCCGCTGCCCACCCTGGGCGAAGTGGCCAGCATGATCCGGCGGCACGCGGAGTTGCTGGCCCAGTTGATGGGTGAGGACCGTGGCCTGCGCGACATGCGCAAGCACATGTCCTGGTATCTCAAAGGTTTCGTGGTGGGTGGCGAGATCCGTGCGGCGCTGGGCATGATCGACACCCTGGCACACCTCGACGACCTCCTGGCCGGGCTGGATCCGGACCAGCCTTTTCCGGTCAGTGAGATCGGCCTCGCGCGTGGACGGCAGGGCAGTCCACGCAAAGTGACATTGCCGGCCGGCTGGCTGGAAGACACCGACGGCGTGGACGACGACGTCTCCGCGGCCGAGATCGGTATCTCGGGCGGCTGAGCTTTAGCTGAGGGCATTCGCCCGGCACCTGCAAGCCCGCCCCGCCCGCGGCCTCGCTCCTCCCCACCTCGTGGTGATCATGAGCAAGATCATGCCCTCCCCTCCGTGATCGTGATTCTGCCGCCATAGCGACGCGAAGCCGCTCATGATCACGTGGCTTGTGGGCAGGAATCGCCTCACGATCACGGCCGCCCGCATTCGTGGCTGGCGATTGTGAACGCGAACATGACCGCATGCTGGAATGCCTGTCAGTGACATTGGTACTGACAGGTACGTACCTGATTCTGTGCCGTGGATCACGTGTGTAAGACCCTCGTTTTTCGCGTTCGGCACGGTCAGAGCCTTCAAGATCCAGTCAGTGAAAACAGCCGCCGACCATTTGGTCTAACAATGGCCTAATCGGCACTCCAGTCGGAAGCTGACCTCCGGTTATGCTCCGCGCAACATAGTGGTCATTTCGACCTCTTATCCGTACTCAGCGTCGATGTACGCCAGATCCGACCGCAGTCACGACTGGAGGGCCGGCCCGTGCAGCAGTACGTATTCGACTTCTCACAAGGAAGCAAAGACGAAAAGGACCTTCTCGGTGGCAAGGGCGCCAACCTCGCCGAGATGACCAAGCTGGGACTGCCGGTGCCGCCGGGGTTCACCATCACCACCGCCGCCTGCCGGCACTACCTCGAGACCGGCACCGAGCCGGAGAGCCTCGCCGCGGAAGTCGGCGCTCACCTCGCCGCATTGCAAGAGAACATCGGGAAGCGGCTCGGCGACCCGGAGGATCCGCTGCTGGTATCGGTTCGCTCGGGTGCCAAGTTCTCGATGCCCGGGATGATGGAGACAGTTCTCAACGTCGGCCTCACCGACATATCCGTCATCGGCCTGGCCGCACGTTCGGGCGACGAGCGCTTCGCCTGGGATTCGTATCGGCGGCTGATTCAGATGTTCGGTAGGACCGTGCTGGGCATCGATGGCGAGAGCTTCGACGAGCGCCTGGAGGCCCGCAAGAAGATCCGTGATGTCGACGCCGACGTGGATCTGGATGCCTCGGACCTGAAGGTGCTGGTGGAGGAGTACAAGGACATCGTCCTCGTCGAATCCGGACGGGAGTTCCCTCAAGATCCACGACAGCAGCTGGATTTGGCCATCCGCGCGGTGTTCGATTCCTGGAACACCGAACGTGCCCGGATCTACCGCCGACAGGAACGCATCCCGGATGACCTGGGCACGGCGGTGAATGTCTGCGCGATGGTCTTCGGCAACCTCGGCCCGGACTCGGGCACCGGTGTTGCGTTCACCCGTGATCCGGCCACCGGCGCGCAGGGTGTCTACGGCGATTACCTACCCAATGCGCAGGGTGAGGACGTCGTGGCAGGTATCCGTAACACGTTGTCATTGGCTGACCTCGAACGACTCGATGCGGCGTCGTACCGGCAACTGCTCGGCATCATGGAGACCCTCGAACGCCATTACCTCGACCTGTGCGACATCGAGTTCACCATTGAACGCGGCAAGCTCTGGATGCTGCAGACTCGGGTGGGCAAACGTACGGCGGCCGCGGCCTTCCGGATCGCCGCGCAGCTGGTCGACGAGGGCCTGATCGACGAGGATGAAGCGCTGTCGCGGGTGAGCGGCGCGCAGCTGGCCCAGCTGATGTTCCCCCAGTTCGACGCGTCGGCGCCGAGAGAACTGGTAGCCACCGGCATGGGGGCGAGCCCTGGGGCGGCGGTGGGGAAGGTCGCGTTCGACTCTGCCACCGCCGTGGCCTGGGCAGATGCGGGCGAAGACGTCATCCTTGTCCGCCGCGAGACCAACCCGGACGACCTGCGCGGCATGGTGGCCTCGCGGGGCGTGCTCACATCGCGGGGCGGCAAGACCAGTCACGCCGCTGTCGTGGCGCGTGGCATGGGGCGCACCTGTGTCGTCGGCGTAGATGCTTTGCGCGTCGACCACGGGCAGCGCTCGTTCTCCACGCCGGACGGGACCCGCGTCGTCGAAGGCCACGTGATCTCGATCGACGGCAGCACGGGTGAGGTCTTTCTCGGAGCCGTGCCGGTGGTTCCGTCGGCTGTTGTCGACGCCCTGCATGGCAACGGCGAGAGCGAGGCTCATGACGACGACGTGGTCGGTGCCGTGCTGCGGCTGATGAACCACGCTGACCAACGACGGCGGCTTGGGGTCCGGGCCAATGCGGACACGCCCGAGGACGCCCGCCGCGCCCGCCAGCTCGGTGCTGCCGGGATCGGGCTGTGCCGTACCGAGCACATGTTCCTGGGCCCGCGCCGGAAGATCGTCGAGCGGCTGATCCTGGCTCGCACCGCCGAGCAGCGCCACGCCGCGCTGGAAGAGCTGCGTCCGTTGCAGCGTACTGACTTCTCGGAGATCCTCGAGGCGATGGACGGGTTGCCGGTCACCATCCGGTTGCTGGATCCGCCGCTGCACGAGTTTCTGCCAGACCTCACCGACCTCGCGGTTCGGGTGGCTGTTGGGGAAGCCACCGGCAAGCCGGATGCCGAGGCGGCCGAACTGCTCGCTGAAGTGCAACGGCTCGACGAGACCAACCCAATGCTCGGGATGCGCGGCGTCCGGCTCGGACTGGTCATCCCGGAGCTGTTCGCCCTGCAAGTGCGTGCGATAGCGGAAGCGGCGGCCGAATTGCGGGGGCAAGGCCGCGATCCTCGCCCGGAGATCATGGTGCCGTTGGTCGCGGCCGTACAGGAGCTCGAGGCCGTACGGGAGATGGCGGAGCGGACCGTCGCCGACGTCGCCCGTGCCGAGGGAGTGGAGCTGTCGATTCCCATCGGCACGATGATCGAACTGCCCAGGGCGGCCATGACCGCGCACCAGATCGCCGAGGCCGCCGAGTTCTTCTCCTTCGGGACCAACGACCTCACGCAGACGACGTGGGGTTTCTCCCGCGACGACGTGGAGGCGACCTTCTTCCCGGCGTACCTGGAGAAGGGGATCTTCGGGGTCAGCCCGTTCGAGTCGATCGATGCCGAGGGGGTCGGCAGGCTGGTGTCCATCGCGGCGTGGGAGGGCAAGGAGCAGCGGCCCGACCTGAAGATCGGCGTATGCGGCGAGCACGGCGGCGATCCCGAGTCGATCCACTTCTTCGAGTCGATCTTGCTGGATTATGTCTCTTGTTCGCCGTTCCGGGTGCCGGTGGCGCGCCTCGAAGCCGGCCGGGCCCGGGCGGGCGCCACGCACCCGAACGGGACCGGTGCGAGCAGCCGCGGCGGCTCGTCCGCCTGAGCGCCCCGCCGCCACCTGCGGCCACAGCCGCCCGCAGTACCACCGGCACTGCCGCCGGCAGCGGTGATCGTCAGTGGGTTCTGGCTGTGGTGAGGTGATCGTCAGTACGTTGTGGTCGTGACGTCGCAACCACAACGTACTGACGATCACCGGGTCTGGCTTCCCCTTACTAGTGGAAGACCATGCCCTCTGGTAGATTTCGGGCGGATTTATGGAGAATTCCGCTGACGTCGGGGGCACGATGCGCGGTGCTGGGCGGGTAGGTGCGATCGTTGCCGCGCTCGTCGCCCTGCTGGTTTTGCCGGTTCAGCAGGCCGCCGGGCTCGGTTGCGCGGACGCCGGAGCCGTCGACATCACCGATGCGGTTCACGGCACCCTGTCCGCCGACTCGAAGACGTTGAGTGTCAGCGTGACCGACAGCTCCTACGTCCTCGCTGCGGTGGGCGTGAGAGGCGGCGGACAGTGGAAGCTGTACGTCGGTGGTCCGTACTCGGGCATGTCGGCTCCGCCGAATCGCGGTGGGCAGGCCCCGGCGATCAGCGACTGGTTCGCCTGTGGCCTGCGTGCCGACGAGCCGACTCCTACGCCCAGCCCGACCAGGACGCCGCGCATACCCACTCCGACGAACACAGCGCAGCCCACCGATACCCCGACTACCACCCCGACCGCTACGGACGACCCGACAGAGCAGCCGGACTCCACCCGGACGCCCGAGCTGACCGGCACCCCGGAACCCACCGGCGAGCCCTCGGACCCGCCGGGCACGGACCGATCGCCGGAGCCGAGTGTTCCGCCGGACGCGACGCAGACCCAGGTGCCCGTACCCACGACGATCCCGCTCGCCGGACCGCCGTCAGCTATTGGCACATCGACGAACAGCGTGCTGATCGTGCTCGGTGCCGGAGGGATGACAGCTGGAGGGATAGCGCTGTTCATGTGGCGCCGGCACCGCCATGCCTAGGTGGCTGCCCCGGCATCGGCGGGAGCGTCCGGCGCCGACGGTGTACACGCTGCTCGTCGCCGCGGGAATCCTCGTCGTCGGTGCCGTGTGGGCGGTGAGCGTCATGATCGCGTCGGACGGTTCGTCGCCGACGGCGCATCGCGACGCCGATTCCGGGGAGAACGCCACGACGCCCGGGGGCACGAGGCCAGGAGGGGATGCGCCGTATCACCTGCGGATTCCGCGGTTCGGTGTCCATGCGCCGATGGTGGAGTCGGTCAGCGACGACAATCGGGTTCTCACGCCGCCGGACGACCCTCTGGTCGCGGGCTGGTGGGGACAAGGCGCCGCACCGGGCGACGACGTGGGCGCCGTGCTGGTGGTGGGTCATGCCGGAGAACCGGAGGATGCGGTATTCACGGCCGTTCCGTCGATGAGCGATGGTGACCTCATCATGGTGACCGGTTCAGCGTCGCTGACGTATCGCGTCACCGAGGTGTTCGAGCTGACGTCGGGCGAGCTCGCGGAGCGGGCCGATGAACTGTTCGATCAGGACGGTCCACCTCGGTTGGTGGTCATCACGTCGGGCGGCTGGGACGATGACGGCGATGAGATCTCCGTCGTCCTCCTGGCCGATCCCATCTGACCTGCACCTTCGCCCGGTGATCGTGAGCGGATTTCTGCTCCCATCGGCCGACCTTCAGGGCGATATGTCCCTTATGTGGAGCAGTAATCCGCTCACGATCACCGATCAGGGGCCCTGGGTGGAGGCGGTCGCCGAGTGGCGATCCAGGAAGGCGTAGACGTCGGTGTCGTCGACCCCGGGGAAGGTCCCTGGAGGGAGCGCGGCCAGCAGATGAGAGTGAACGCGCGCGCTGGGCCAGGAGTGGTCCGCCCACCGCTCGGCCAGGCCGGCCGGGGGGCGGCGGCAGCACGTCGGGTCTGGGCACGTGGAGGTGACCCGATTCGTGGTCTCTCGCCCCTGGAACCACTTGACGTGGGCATACGGCACGCCCACATCGATGGCGAAGTCGCCGTCCGACGTGCGCTCGACGTGGGTGGTGCACCAGTACGTGCCGCGGCCCATGTCGGTGTACTGGTAATGCGAGGCGTAACGCTCGGGCGAGGCGAATACGGCGCGTGCGGCCCAGTAGCGGCAGACCAGCTGACCCTCGATGGCGCCGGTGACATCGGTGGGAAACGTGACGTCGTCGTTCTCGTACGCCTTGTAGATGATGCCGTCCTCGCCGACGCGCATGAAATGCACCGGGATCCCCAGATGGTGGGTGGCGAGGTTGGTGAAACGGTGCGCCGCGGTTTCGTAGGACACCGCGAAGGTGTCTCTCAGATCCTCGATAGCCAAGGCCTTGGCCGCCTTGGCCCGCTGGAGGAAGTCGACGGCGGCGGATTCGGGCATCAGCAGTGCCGCGGCGAAATAGTTCGCTTCGACACGCTGGCGTAAGAAGTCGGCATAGTTCACCGGCTCCTGGTGATCCAGAGCGAAGTGGCCGAGGGCCTGCAGCACGATGGTGCGCGGATCATGGCTGGCGTGGCTCGGCAGCGGAAGGTAGATGCGGCGGTTGCGCAGGTCGGTGATGGAGCGGGTGGCACGTGGCAGGTCTGCCGTGCGGTGCAGGGTGAAACCGAGATGTGCGGTGAGATCGTTGATGGCGCGCTCGGTGAGCGGGCCGGCCGTGTGCCCGATGGTGGCTGAGAACCCGGCCGCTGTTTTCTCGAGTTCGGTGAAGTAGTTGTCGCGGTCACGCATGTGCTGACGCAGCTCCGCGTTCGCCCGGCGGGCTTCTTCCGGCGTAGCGGCTTGCTCGATGGCGCGTCGTTCCAGTTCAGCATGGAGGCCGACCAGCGCTTCGAGGGCTTCGGTCGGCATCTTGCTGCTGGCATTCACGTGCGGCAGGCCGAGGCCGGCGTACAGCGGGCTGTTCTGGGCGCGCACTAGGGCGATCTCTAGGGCCGCGCGGTGCGAGGGAGCCTCGGGCTTGATCAGCTCCGCTACCTCGACCCCGAGAGCCACGGCCAGCGACTGGAGCAGGGCCAGGCGCGGTTCGCGCTTGCCGTTTTCGATCTGCGAGAGCAGAGAGGGCGCGCGGTCGACGGTCGCGGCCAAGGCGCCCAGAGTCAATCCCTTGGCCCGGCGAGCATGCCGGATCCGCTGGCCCAATGTGACGAGGTCGAGGTCGTCGTGATCGGAAAGCGGCATCTTTCTCCCTGGTGAAGAAATCAAAGAATTCACTCACTATAACCCTGGAAAGGCCTTCCTGGTGGGGTTCACAGTGTTGCCAATGACATTCTTCAACAGCAAGCCGTAGCCGGCGAGAAGCTGGCGTGCGGCTGGGAGCAAGGAGCACAGGCATGACGGTTGCACTCGAGGATCAACGCGACGAGGCGACACGCGAGAGTCGAGACGCCCAGGCCGGCGCGGGGAGCGGAACCGGGCCGACGGCGCCGGAGCGGATCGCCACCGAAGCCGCCGAGCTGGAGCGCGCATGGGCCGAAGACCCGCGCTGGCAGGGCGTGAGCCGCGCCTATACCGCGGAGGACGTGGTCCGTCTCCGCGGCACGGTCCGGGAAGAGTTCACCCTGGCCCGGCGTGGTGCCGAACGGCTGTGGGAGTTGTTGACGTCTCGCGACTATGTGCGTGCGCTCGGCGCCATCACCGGAAATCAGGCCGTGCAGATGGTGCGCGGAGGGCTCGAGGCGATCTATCTGTCCGGCTGGCAGGTGGCCGCCGACGGCAATACGGCGGGCCAGACGTACCCCGACCAGAGCCTGTATCCGGTCAACTCGGTGCCCACGGTCGTCCGGCGGATCAACAACGCCCTCCTTCGCGCCGACGAGATCACGTTCTCCGAAGGGACCGATCCGGGGTTCGACTGGCTGGCGCCGATCGTCGCCGACGCAGAGGCCGGATTCGGTGGACCGTTGAATGCGTTCGAACTGGCCAAGGCGCTGATCTCGGCTGGCGCGGCGGGCATTCATTACGAGGACCAGCTGGCTTCGGAGAAGAAGTGCGGTCACCTCGGGGGCAAGGTGCTGGTTCCGACGGCGCAGCATGTGCGCACGCTGAATGCGGCCCGGCTGGCTGCGGATGTCGCGGGGGTGCCCACCGTCGTCGTCGCCCGGACCGACTCCCTTGCGGCGAAACTGATCACCAGCGATGTCGACCCGGTCGATCAGCAATTCCTCACCGGTGAGCGCAGTGCCGAGGGTTTCTACCGGGTGACGCCTGGCGTCGGCCCCGTGGTCGCCCGCTCGCTCGCCTACGCCCCGTACGCCGATCTGATCTGGGTTGAGACGGGTACCCCGGACCTCGAACTGGCCCGGCAGGTGGCGGAGGCCGTCCATGAGCAGCATCCGGGCAAGATGCTGGCGTACAACTGCTCGCCGTCGTTCAACTGGAAAGCGCATCTGGACGACGACGCCATCGCCGGATTCCAGCGCGAGCTGGCGGCGATGGGCTACAAGTTCCAGTTCATCACGCTGGCGGGATTCCACCAGCTCAACTACGGAATGTTCGACCTCGCGCAGCGTTACGCGTCGTCGGGTATGACGGCCTACGTCGAGTTGCAGGAGCAGGAGTTCGCCGCCGAGCGGCGCGGCTACACCGGAGCCAAACACCAGCGCGAGGTGGGTACCGGCTACTTCGACCTGGTGGCCACCGCCCTGAATCCGGAGGGCGAGACCGTCGCGTTGCGGGGTTCGACCGAGGAAGAGCAGTTCCGCTGATCCGCGGTGATCGTGAGCAGGATTTCGCCCCGCACTCCGGTGATCGTGAGCGCTTCGCGGTCGCTATGGCGACCAGATTCCGCTCACGATCACCGATTGTCAGGGCGCGTTTCCGCTCACGATCACCGGGGCAGGGGGAGCAAGAACGATGGACGGACGACGACGAGATGAGACGACGACGAGATGAGACGACGACGAGATGAGAGGACGACGATATGACCACTGAACTGATCACCGAGAGCGCCCCCAGGCAGCGAGACACCGCCCGTACGGCGCCACACCTGCGTGCCGAGGGGCAGCAGGCTCAGCTTCCGCGCGTCGAGCTCACTGGGCCGGACGTTGCGCGTCAGGACGAGATCCTCACGCCCGAGGCGCTGGACTTCCTGGCGGCGTTGCACGTCAGGTTCTCCGGGCGGCGCGGAGACCTCCTGCGTCAGCGCCAGCTCTGCCGGGAACGTATCGCGGGTGGACAAGACCTCGACTTCCTGGCCGAGACCCGCCCGGTCAGGGAGGAACCGTCGTGGCGGGTGGCGCCTCCGGCCCCGGGTCTGGAAGACCGGCGGGTCGAGATCACCGGCCCGACCGACCGCAAGATGACCATCAACGCGATGAACTCCGGAGCGAAGGTCTGGCTCGCTGATTTCGAGGATGCCAACACGCCGCATTTCGACAACGTCGTGGGTGGTCAGGCGAACCTGTACGACGCGATCCGGCGCACCATCGACTACACCAGCCCGGAAGGCAAACGATACGAACTCGGCGAGACCACCCCGACGATCATCGTCCGGCCACGGGGCTGGCATCTGACGGAGAAGCACCTGAAGATCGACCGGGAGCCGGTGGCAGCCGCGCTGGTCGATTTCGGGCTGTACTTCTTTCACAACGCCCATGAGCTTGTGCGCCGCGGTGTGGGTCCGTACTTCTACCTGCCCAAGCTCGAGAATCATCTCGAAGCGCGGCTCTGGAACGACGTCTTCGAGTTCGCGCAAGATGCCCTGGGGATGCCGCGCGGCACCGTCCGGGCCACCGTGCTGATCGAGACGATCACGGCGGCGTTCGAGATGGAGGAGATCCTGTTCGAGTTGCGTGAGCATTCGGCCGGGCTCAACGCCGGGCGATGGGACTATATCTTCAGCCTGATCAAGAACTTCCGGACCCGGGGTGGGCGGTTCGTGCTGCCGGACCGCGCACAGGTGACCATGACGGTGCCGTTCATGCGCGCCTACACCGAACTGCTCGTGCGCACATGCCACCGCCGCGGCGCGCACGCCATCGGCGGTATGTCGGCCTTCATCCCGTCGAAGGATCCCGAGGTCAACGCTGAGGTCTTCGAGAAGGTCAGGGACGACAAGCGCCGCGAGGCCTGGGACGGTTTCGACGGTTCATGGGTGGCGCACCCCGGTATGGTCGACACCGTGCGGGAGGTGTTCGACGAGGTCCTGGGGGAGCGCCCGCACCAGATCGAACGCCAGCGCGACGACGTCCAGGTCCGGGCCGCCGATCTGCTCCGGATCGAGGCCACGCCCGGGCGGATCACCGAGGAAGGGCTGCGTACCAACGTCGCGGTGGCGCTCCGGTACCTCGAGGCATGGCTGGGCGGCCGCGGCGCGGTGGGGATCTTCGGTTTGATGGAGGACGCAGCCACTGCCGAGATATCCCGCTCGCAGATCTGGCAATGGATCGACTCCGAGGCGGCCATCGAAGACGGCACGCTGATCACCCACCAGCTGGTCGCGGATGTGGTGGCCCAGGAGACGGAGCGGTTGCGCGACGAAGTGGGCGACGACGCCGCGCGGGCGGCCCGGGTGGAGCAGGCGCGTGAGCTGTTCGAGCACGTCGCGCTCGGTCCCGACTACCCGACGTTCCTGACGGTCCCCGCCTACGCGTACTACGTCTGACGCGCCCCCAACTCCCGGTGATCATTGGCTTTTCACCCCCGCATCCGGTGGTCAAGTGCCAATGATCATCGGGTGAGGGAGGCGAGGATGTCCTCGGCGATGGCCAGCGAGGCGGTAGCGGCCGGCGACGGCGCATTGCGCACGCAGAGAATCCGGCCCTGCCGGCTGATCCGGAGATCGTCAACGAGGGTTCCGTCGGCGTCCATCGCCTGGGCGCGGATCCCAGCCGGAGCGGGCACGACGTCGCCGACTGATAGCTCCGGGATGTAACGACGCGCCGCACGGGCCAGCGCTCCGCGGCTCACCGAACCGTGGACCTCCCGCAGGCCGGTCTGCCAGTGACGTCGCGCGAACCGCCGGAACCCCGGCCAGCCGGCCAGCTGCCGGAGCTCACGGAGGTCGACGTCGCGTTTGCGGTAGCCCTCGCGAGCCAGCGCAAGCACTGCGTTCGGACCCACCAGCACGTTCCCGTCGACGCGTTTGGTCAAGTGAACACCCAGGAACGGAAACCGGGGATCCGGCACCGGATAGACCAGGCCGTTGACGAGATGTTTCAAGTTTGGCCGCAGAGCGCCGAACTCACCGCGGAACGGTACGATCCGGGGGAACTCGCTGTCCCCGGCCAGCCGCGCGAGCCGATCCGCGTGCAGGCCGGCGCAGATGATCACTTGGTCGAAGGTGCCGAGATGCTCGGCCGACTCCCCGGTCCGGCCGTTGACACGCACTCCCGTAGCCGACTGCTCGAAGCCAGTCACCTGCACCCCGGTGCGGATCTCGGCGCCATCGGCCGCAGCATCGGCGAGCATGGCCTCGGTGATCGCACGGAAGTCGACGATGGCCGTGGTAGGCGAGTGCAGCCCGGCGATGCCGCGTACATGTGGCTCGACCGCACGCAACCCGGCCGGGCCGAGCAACCGGACCCCAGGCACGCCGTTGGCCTGGGCCCGCTCAACGATGTCGTCCAGGCGGTGGCGGTCCCGTTCGTCCAAGGCCACCAGGATCTTGCCGCATTCGACGTAGGCGAGGCCGTGCTGCTGGCAGAACTCCCGGAGGAGCCGGATGCCACGTCGCGCGAGCCGAGCCTTCGCCGAGCCGGGGGTGTAGTAGAGACCGGCGTGCACCACTCCGCTGTTGTGCCCGCTCTGGTGCCTGGCCGGCTCGGGTTCCTTCTCCAGGACGGTCACACTTGCGTGAGCGTTGGCCTGGGTCAACGCGCGGGCGACCGCGGAGCCGATGATGCCGGCGCCGACGACGGCGAAGCCCCCGGGGGAAGTCATGTCAGAGACACTAGTGCGACGCCGGCGTCCGGGGCCGGAACGGGAACCCATGCGTGCTGTCCGCCCGCGTACTGGGTACTCTCAGGCTCGATGGACGGGTACATGGAGTCCGACCGGGAACGGTGGGCGATCGAGCCGGAAAAGCGGTCGTCGCGCACTGATTTCGAGCGCGATCGGGCGCGGGTGCTGCACTCTGCCTCATTGCGGCGGCTGGCAGCCAAGACCCAGGTGGTCTCTCCCGGCAGCGACGACTTTGTGCGCAACCGGCTGACCCACTCGCTCGAAGTAGCTCAGGTGGGACGGGAACTCGGCAAGGCACTCGGGTGCGATCCCGACATCGTCGACGCCGCGTGCCTGGCTCACGACATCGGCCATCCGCCCTTCGGTCACAATGGCGAGGCCGCGCTCAATCACATCGCGGCCCGGATCGGCGGATTCGAAGGAAACGCCCAGACGCTTCGCCTGCTGACCAGGCTGGAAGCGAAAGCGGTGCACCCCGACGGACGTTCCGCGGGCCTGAACCTCACCCGGGCCAGCCTGGACGCCGCTACCAAGTATCCGTGGCCGCGCAGCCAGGCCCACCCGAAGAAGTTCGGTGTCTATGAGGATGACGCCGAGGTCTTCTTGTGGTTGCGTGCCGGGGCGCCCGACGAGCGGCGATGCCTCGAGGCGCAGGTCATGGATTTCGCCGACGACGTGGCCTACAGCGTCCACGACGTCGAGGACGCGATTGTGGGGGGCCGACTCGAACCGGCACGTGTCCTCGACGATCCGGGGGAGCGCCGGCGGTTCGCCGAGCTGACCCAGGCGTGGTACCTGCCTGACGCCGAACTCGACGAGATACTCGAGACGCTGGATCAGATCCGGGCGATGGCTTTTTGGGTGGACAGCTACGACGGCCGGCGCTCGGCACTGGCCGCGCTGAAAGACATGACGAGCCAGTTCATCGGGCGGTTTGCCGAGCATGCCCAGCATGCGACCCATGAGGCCTACGGCGGCGGACGGCTGACCAGATATGCCGCCGACCTATGTGTGCCTCGCACCACACATCTCGAGGTGAACATCCTGAAAGGGCTAGCCGCGACCTATGTGATGACGGCTCGCGACCGAGCCGAGACCTACGGCGACCAACGCTCCCTGGTGGAAGAGCTGGTCGAGCAGATGCTGGATCGGGCGCCCGATGCGCTCGAACCCACCTATCGGGTGGATTGGAACAACGCACCCGACGACGACGCACGACTACGCGTCGTGGTGGATCAGGTGGCGTCGTTGACCGATGCGTCGGCGTATTTGCTGCATGCACGCCTGCACTCGACGCCGGCGTCCTGATCGGTGTAGCCGGCCCGTCCCCGTACCTGGGCGGTAGCCCGGGTGGCTATTGACGGGGCTCAGCGCCGGGACTTGTCTTTGAGCTCCTCTGCCTCGCGTTTCACTCCGCTCGCGGTGCGGTGGCCCTTTGCCTCGGCCTCGAACAGTTCGTCGGGCCTTTCCTCGGCCGATTCCGCAGCCGAGCGGTCAGTGTTACCTGCGACGTGCCTGCCCTTGTACTTGCCGGCCATGACATTCGCCTCCCCGTCGATGCGCTTGCTGGGCGTTGCGCTGTGCGTGTCGAGGTCCAGCGTTGCGAGGTGTACCGATACCCCGAACCGGAGATACAACACGTACAAGCGTACGACGCCACTGCGCTACATGACGGGATTTGGCGCAAATGCGCTGGTGGGCGGCGATTGCTGAAGGTTGTCCCGGGCGCCGGACCCCGGTTCACCGAGGAGATGCGGGTCAAATTCCGAGGTCGGGCAGCTCCTGCACACGGTCGAGGAGCGGCTGGAACAACTCCGCGCGCTCATCCAGCCGTTCCAGGACCTGAACGGCATCCAGCAGGAGCGTGCCGGGCTCGGCGGAGCCGTCGGCAACCGCCGACACCTCGTCCCAGGCGAGCGGCGTGGATACCGTCGGATTCTCACCTGCGCGTAGCGAGAATGGCGCCACCGTGGTCTTGTGCCGGCTGTTCTGGCTCCAGTCGACGAACACCTTCCCGCGTCGTCGCGCCTTGGTCATGCGTGAGATCACGGTGTCGGGATGCTGCTGTTCGACGAGCTGGGCCACGGCGTGGGCGAACGGTTTGGTCTCGTCATACGTCACGGTGGTGTTGAGCGGCACGGCGAGGTGCAGGCCCTTCGAGCCGGACGACTTCACGAGTGCTTCGAGACCGACGTGCCCGAGCAGGTCGCGGATCCAGAGCGCGACTCGGGAGCATTCGGTCAGGCCGGCGCCTTCGCCGGGGTCGAGGTCGAACACGATCATGGTGGGCCGCTCGACGTCGTCGGCACGCGCGAGCATCGTGTGCATCTCCAGATCGGCCAGGTTGGCTGCCCACATGAGCGTCGGCAAGCTGTCGATGACGACGTAGTTCACGGTGCGCTGGTTGCTCTCACTCCAGATCGGCGCGGTGGTGATCCAGTCCGGATGCCCCTGCGGAGCCTGTTTCTCGTAGAAGAACTCGCTGTCGACGCCGTTGGGGTAGCGCTTCATGGTCAGCGGGCGCCCGTCCAGATGCGGGATCAGGGCCGGGGCGAGCGCGCGGTAGTACTCGATGACCTCGCCCTTCGTCGTCCCGGTCTTCGGGTAGAGCACCTTGCCGAGATTGGACAGCTTCAGCCTGCGGCCCTCGATGTCGACCTGTCCCTCGGTCAGTTCCTCCGGGGCCTCGTCCGCGGTATGGGATGGGGCGGCGTCGGCGGATTCCTCGGCGGCGGAGTCGTCCGCCTTGTCGGGAGCGGGTTCGGGAAGCTCCCGCACCACTTCGGTGGCGGGCTTGTCGTCCCGAAGTCCGCGGTAGGTGGGGTGCCGCATGGTCCCGGAGTCGGTCCATTCGGCGAAGCCGACCTCGCAGACGAGTTGCGGCTCGACGAAGACGGTGTCCTTCGTCTGCGGCTGCCGGCCGGTGAACGGGCTGTCCGCGCGCCGCAGCGGTTCCAGCCGCTCCCGGAGCATCCGCAAGGTCTTGGCGTTGAAGCCGGTGCCGACCTTGCCGGCATAACGCAGCGTTGTGCCGTCGTCTTCGTAGTACCCGGTCAGCAGCGCCCCGAGCTCGCTCTTGCGTTGACCTTTGCCAGCGGTCCAGCCGCCGATCACTACCTCTTGGCGTCGCACGTTCTTCACCTTCAGCCAATCGCGGCTGCGCCGGCCGGGCTGGTACGTGCTGGTCAGCCGCTTGGCGATGATGCCTTCGAGGCCCTGCGCCCGGCTGGCCTCCAGCAAGACCGAGCCGTCACCTTGGTGAGTAGGCGGGACGTGCCAGCTGGCGCCTTCCAAACCGAGTGCTTCGAGCTCACGACGGCGCTCTTGGTAACTCAGCCGCATCAACGAACGCCCGTCCAGATACAGCAGGTCGAAGATCACGTAGGTGACCGGTATTTCGCGGCGGCGCTGGCGAATCACCGCCTCGTCAGTCAGCTGGAGGCGGGGCTGCAGCTTCTCGAAACTCGGCCGGTTGCCGTCGAAAGCGACCAGTTCACCGTCGAGCACCACGCGGTGCGCGCCGAGATGACGGACCAGCGAGCCGATTTCGGGGTATTGCTGAGTGACGTCGCGGCCGTTGCGGTTCACTAGGCGCAGCTTGCCCGGCTCGCTGTAGGCCAGCGCGCGGATGCCGTCCCACTTGATCTCGTAGCCCCACGCCTCGTCGTCGGGAGGAAGCTCGGACAGTGTCGCTTTCATCGGTTCGATCGCCTCGGGCGACGGATCCTGTCCGGCATCCGGCGGGTCCATCCGGTGGATCAGCCAGTCCTTGCTGTCGGCGTCCTTGCCGATGGGGAAGAGCGCGAACTTGCCCCGGGCGCGCTTGCCGTGTAGACGGACGATCACCTCGGAGTCTCTGAACTTCTCCGCTTCGTACGTGCCGTGGTCCCACACTGTCATGGTGCCGCCGCCGTACTCGCCGGCCGGGATCTCGCCCTCGAAGGTGAGGTATTCGAGCGGATGGTCCTCGGTGTGAACCGCCAGCCGGTTCTGCTTGGGATCGTCTGGCAGCCCGCGTGGGAGCGCCCACGACACAAGAACGCCGTCACGCTCGAGGCGCAGATCCCAATGCAGCCGCCGGGCATGGTGCTCCTGGATGACGAACCGGTTGCCGCCCTGCTCAGGTTCGTCGTCGCCGCGTGGCTCGGGGGTCTTGTCGAAAGAGCGCTTCCGGTTGTACTCGCTCAGCTTCTCGGGCGGAGGCATGCTCTAGTTCTTACCCGAAATCGCCGTGCGGCGTACGTCCAGCCGTTTCGCGGAGTGTCGGCCAGCACGTGTGACCACTGCGTATGAGGATGTCGTGAGCGTCGATTAGCCGTTGCGACAGTGGGTAAGCGGTGGCGAGAGGTGTTGAACAGACCGAGACGAGGAGGTGCCATGGCTGCGAAGACCATCCGTGAGGTGATGACCGGCGGCCCGACGACGGTCGAGGCCGGTGCGCCGATCAGCCAGGTGGCGCAGATCATGCGTGACGAGGGTATCGGTGACGTGCTGGTGACCGATTCGACAGGCTTGATGGGTGTGGTCACCGACCGCGACATCGTGGTGCGCGCTCTCGCGGGGGACGCCGGCGGTGACCCCAGAAACACCACTGTTGGCGATATATGTAGTCGTGAACTGGTGACTGTGAACGCGGACGCCGACATCGACGAAGCGATCCGGTTGATGCGTACCCACGCAATGCGGCGGCTACCCGTCGTGGATGGTGGGCAACTGACCGGGATCGTCTCTATCGGCGACCTTGCTGTGGATCAGGACCGGCGTTCCGCGCTGGCCGATATCAGTATGACGGCTCCGAACTCCTGAGCTGCCTGGCCCTAGGCCCGCTCTGCCGGTGTCGGCCGGGCCTGGTGCCCCTACCAGCGGCCGGTTCGACGAAAGGCCGATCGCCGGTTGCCTCAGCTGTCATCGGCTGGGTGCGTGTCCCTCCGTGTCAGATGCTGCCCACAGGCAGTACCCGCCGGGCCGTCGCGCCAACACCCGGCGGGCATGGCCCGGTGCGCTGCACTGTTGTCAGCGCCTCGACCACGGAGAGTTCCCTGTTGTCATTCGTCATGGTTTCGCCCGATTGCCGGTGTGAAGGGCTCAGCCGGGGGTATCGGAATGAGACAATAGGAGGTGGTCATCATGTCCCTGGGCAACCCACTCGACCGCGTCCCCTGGTGGGTCTGGGTTCCTCTGCTCGCGCCCCTCGCGCTCGTGTTCACGGTCATGCTCGGCTGGTTCCCCGTGGTCGCGGGTCTGATCGGGTGGCTGGTGGTGCGGCTACTGCGGCAGCAGCCGCGGCGGTTGAGCACACCTCAGGTGAACGAATTGGCGGGGCAGCCGGCGGAGGTCATTGAACCGATTCTGCACACAATGTCGAATGAGGATCTGTGCCGGCTCTGGGAGAACTCGAGCCGAGCTGTACGGTCCGCCTATCTTCCGGCGTCGATCAGTTCGCATGTGCGGCTGCGTCAGGCTTTGCTGGACGAAATGGAGCGACGTGACCCGGAAGCGATGGATCGGTGGCTTGCCGACCGCCCGGATCAGTCCGACCCGAGAACCTACATCGACGAATCGTGACCGGGACGGCCCGTTCTCGAACGAGCTCCCAGAATTCAGTTCGCGCAGCGGGGTAGGAGGACGTCATGAGCCTCACGCATGTCAAAGGTCCGGAGCCGGCCGAGATCGGCTCGCGCGAGCACGCGTTGGCGAGACTGTGGGCGCAGGCCGAAGAGCGATCCGATCAGGTCATCTTGAAGAGCCCGGCGGACCAGGGCTGGAACGAGATGACCTGGAGCGATCTCGTGGAGAACGTGCGCTCGCTGGCCGCCGGCCTGGTGGCTGCCGGGGTGGAGTCCGGCGATCGGGTCGGTTTGATGAGCCCCACCCGCGTGGAGTGGACACTCGCTGACCTCGGGATTCTGGCGGCCGGGGCCATCACCGTGCCGCTCTACGACACCAGCTCCGCCGACCAGGTCCGCGGCATCCTTTCCGACGCGGGCGCGCGGCTGGTGATCGTGGCGGACTCCGACCTGGCCGACCGCGTCCGGGAGGTGAGCGATGCCGAGATCGTCGTGATCGACGACGGCGATCTCGACGGGTTGCGCCGCCGCGGCGGGGCAGCCGAACACGATGAGGCCGACCGCCGACGAGACGCCCTGACCACCGACGACGTCGCGACCATCGTGTACACATCCGGTACCACCGGCGATCCGAAGGGATGTGTGCTCACCCACGGAAACGTGGCGTGGACGATCCGGCAGACCCGTGATTACCTCGACGACGTGCTCGGCCAAGGCGGATCACTGCTGCAGTTCCTGCCGCTGGCGCACATCTTCGCGCGGCTGATCCAGTTCGTCTGTCTCGACTCGAACGTGACCGTCGGTTTCCCGGAATCGCCGCAGGATCCGCGCGACGACATTCGCTCCTTCCAGCCGACGCTGTTGCTCGGGGTGCCGCGAGTGTTCGAGAAGGTCTTCGAGGCGGCGCGCCGGCAGGCGAGTGGGCCGGTGAAGAAGGCGATGTTCAACGCCGCTGTCTCCACCGCTCAGGCCACGTCGATGGCCGAACGACCGGGACCGGTGCTACGGGCCAGGCGGGCCGTGGCGGACCGCCTGGTCTACGCCAAGCTGCGCAACGCGCTCGGTGGGCACGTCCGATACTGTGTGTCGGGCGGAGCGCCGCTGTCGACTGATCTCGCCCACTTCTATCGCGGTGCCGGTGTTCCGATCTTCGAAGGGTACGGGCTCACCGAGACGACCGCGCCGGCCACGGTGAATGTGCCGGATGCCGTCCGCGTCGGCTCGGTCGGCCGTCCGCTGCCCGGGGTCGAGGTCCGCATCGACGACGGCGAGATCCTGGTCAAGGGCCGCAACGTCTTCGAACGGTACTTCCACGAGGACGGGCGCAACGACGAGGACTTCGATGGTGAGTGGTTCCGCACCGGCGACCTGGGCGAACTGGACGACGATGGTTTCCTGTTCGTACGCGAACGGAAGAAGGAGCTTATTGTCACCGCATCCGGTAAGAACATCGCACCGGCTCCGCTGGAGAACGCCATTTCCAGCCATGAGCTCGTCTCCCAGGCGATGCTGGTGGGCGACCAGAAGCGGTTCGTCGCGGCGCTGGTCACCCTGGACGAGGACGAGGCGCGTTCGTTCGCGAAGAAGCATGATCTGCCGGACGACACGTCCGCGCTGAAAGAAGACGAGACAGTGCGGGCCGAGGTGCAGCAGGCGATCGACGAGGCCAACCAGAAGGTGTCGCGGGCTGAGTCGATCCGGGAGTTCGTGATTCTGGACCGGGAGTTCACCGAACGGGACGGCGAACTGACACCGACGATGAAACTACGCAGACGCGACATCGCCGAGCATTTCGCCGACGAGATCGACTCGATCTACGCTGCGTGAGTCGCCGTGCGAGGCGTGGCTCAGGCGCCTCCGACGCCGCGGTCGCGAAGGTCGCGGCGGTGCGCCTCTAGCGTCATTAGCTCACCGAAGAGTTTGTTGTACAGCTGGACCTCGCTGGAGGGGTCAGTGCGTTGGAGACGTGCTTTGAGACTGACCAGCCGGCGCGAGACCCAGATCTCGGTGAGGCGCAGCACCACTGACTCCACGTACCGCGGAACGCCGGCTTCGTCGGTCGGAATCGCCTCGACCGCGAGTTCGGAAAGGACATGCCGGGTGACATCGTCGGGAGCATTGCTGAGCAGTGCTTCCATCCAGGCTGCCCCACCGCCCTGGGTGGCGCACCCGCCGGCGGCCGCCAGCGTCTGCCGTATAGAACGGAACACCGGTGACAGGAAAGCCTCCGGCTCGATCGCGTCGAACGCGGGCCCGGCCAGGGCGGGCCGCTGCACCGCCACCCGTAGGACTTCGCGTTCCAGCGCGATGCTCTGCGGATCGGCGCTGCCGTGATCCGGCACACCGATCATCTGCTGGGCTTGCCGGGGTTCTTGAGCCACAGAAGGCCGCCGAGCCGGTTTGTCGGGTGCTCCGGCCGCGGCTCGGACGCGGCGCACAACCGATAGTTCGTCCGGTGCCCCGACCCATCCGGCGAGGCGCCGGGCGTACTCGTCACGCAACGCACGGTCGCGGATCCTGGCCACCTGGGGCACGGCTTTCTCGAGTGCCTGGGTGCGGCCCTCGGCGTGGTCGAGGTCGAACTCGTCCACCATGGTGCGGATAGCGAACTCGAACAGCGGGCGGTGCCGTGCGATGAGCTCGCGCACAGACGCATCACCCGACTGTTGCCGGAGATCACACGGGTCGAGGCCGTTGGGTTCGATCGCGACATAGGTCTGGCCGACGAAGCGCTGGTCACCCTCGAACGCCCGGATGGCGGCCTTCTTGCCGGCCTCGTCGCCGTCGAAGGTGAAGATGACCCGGCCGCGATACTCGTCCTGGTCGCGCAGGAGACGGCGCAGGATGCGCACGTGGTCTTCACCGAATGCCGTGCCGCAGGTGGCGACGGCGGTCGGCACCCCGGCCAGGTGACAGGCCATGACATCGGTGTAGCCCTCGACGACGACGGCCTGTGAGCTGCGGGCGATGTCGCGCTTGGCGAAGTGGACACCGTAAAGCAGGTGGCTCTTCTTGTAGATGGTGGTCTCAGGCGTGTTCAAATACTTGGCTTCGATGCGGTCGTCGTCGAACAGCCTGCGTGCTCCGAACCCGACGACATCGCCCAGGAGATCGTGGATGGGCCACAGGAGACGGCCGCGAAACCGGTCGTAGGGCGTGCTGCGCCCTTGCGCGACCAACCCCGCGGTGACGAGCTCATGGTCGGTGAACCCCTTCTGCAGCAGGTGTTTGCGCAGCACCTCGCCGCCTTTCGGGGCATAGCCGACACCGAACTTCTCGGCCGCCTCGCGGTCGAAGCCGCGCTCGTCGAGAAACTGGCGCCCGGTGGCTGCTTCCGGTGAGGTGGTGAGTTGCTCGGCGTAGAACTCCGTGGCCAGGCGATGCGCCTCGATCAGCCGGGTGCGTTCCTCGCGGTTCTGCCGCGGGCCGGCCCGGCCGCTACCGGTTTCTTCGTACCGGAGCTGGACGCCGACCTTGTCGGCCAGGCGTTCGACGGCTTCGGTGAACGAGAGGTGCTCGTGTTTCTGCAAGAACGAGATGACGTCGCCGCCCTCACCGCAACCGAAGCAGTGGAAGAGGTTGACCTGGGGGCGCACGTTGAACGACGGTGTCTTCTCGTCGTGGAACGGGCACAGGCCCTTGAGCGAGCCGCCTCCTGACGGACGGAGGGTGACGTACTGCGAGACGATCTCGTCGATACGCGCTCGTTCGCGTACCGCGGCGATGTCTTCGTCACGGATCCGGCCAGCCACGCGGCGAGTCTATTAGACGGCTCCGGTGCTCCGCCGTCGTCGCCCCTTCCCAATTCCCTGACGGACTCAACTGAACAGGAGACCGGCGGCCAGGGCGAACATGACCGCGGCGATCAAGGCGTCGAGGACCCGCCACGATGCGGGTCTGGCGAAGAAGGTGCTGAGCCTTCCGGCGCCGTAGCCCAAGGCGAAGAACCACGCGAAGCTGCCGAGCACCGCGCCGATGCCGAACATCCACCGGCCGTCGCCGTGCTGGTTGCCGATCGATCCGAGTAGGACCACGGTGTCCAGATAGACATGCGGGTTGAGAAACGTGAACGCCAGGCAGGTCAGGAGCACTGCCTTGAGTGTGGCCGGTGCGTGGTCGCTCGGGGTCATGGCCTGCGGGCGCGCGGCCCGTCGCGCTGCCAGCACGCCGTATCCGGCGACGAAAGCGGCACCGGCGTACCGGGTGATGTCCACGGCAGCCGGGTATGCGCTGATGACGGCACCGAGCCCGGCGATGCCCGCACTGATCAGCGCGGCGTCGGCCGCCGCGCACACCAGGACGATGGGCAGAACATGTTCCCGGCGAAGTCCCTGCCGCAGGACGAACGCGTTCTGGGCACCGATGGCGATGATCAATGACACGCCGGTGACGAATCCGATAGCGATGCTCGACGCGGCCGTGGAGAGTCCAGTGGTTTCCAGCACAACAGCCGACGCTAGGTCGGACTGTTTCCTGAGTCCAGCTAAACTTTCTTCATGAGGATTAGCGATACTTCATCGTCAGGCTCGATGCGGATCAGACCATGAGGCTCGACGCCGATCAGCTGGCGGCCTTTGCGGCGGTGGTCGACGAAGGCAGTTTCGAAGCGGCGGCGCGCCGCCTGCACGTCACGCCGTCGGCGGTGAGTCAGCGCATCAAAGCACTCGAGGCCAGTGTTGGTCAGGTCCTCGTGCAGCGCAGCCGGCCGAGCAGGCCGACCGAGGCGGGGCAGATTCTCGTCCGGCTGGCCGGTCAGGTCTCCGTGCTCGAGAGCGAGGCACTGAGTGAGCTCATGGGTGAGTTACCAGGCGCCCGGGCGCCCTTGCGGATGCCGGTGGCGGTTAATGCGGATTCGCTCGCCACCTGGTTCTTGCCGGCGTTGGCCGATCTCCCTGCCGAACAGGCGATGACGTTCGACATCCGGCAGGAGGACCAGGACCATTCGATCGCCCTGCTGCGGGACGGGACGGTGATGGCGGCAGTGACGGCCGAAGCGAAGGTGGTGCAAGGCTGCCGGGCCGAGGCACTGGGCGCGATGCGGTACCTGGCGGTGGCCTCACCGGAGTTCAGGCGTCGTCATCTGGAAAGCGAGAAGATGCCGGGGGCTTTGGCTTCGGCGCCGATGCTGGTGTTCAACCGCAAGGACGGTCTCCAGCACCGGTTTCTGCGCGGGCTGCTTCAGCGGAACGCCGACCCTCCGGTGACGTATCTGCCGTCCTCATGGGGCTTCGTGGAGGCCGCGCGGCTCGGCCTGGGGTGGGGCATGGTTCCGGAACAGATGGCCCGGCCCGCGATCGACGCGGGCGAGTTGATCGAGATCCGGCCGGGTCACCCGCTGGACGTGCCGCTCTATTGGCAGCGCTGGCGCCTCGAATCGGCCGCGTTGGCTGCCTTGACGGACGTGGTCAAAGCGCGCGGCTTGGGGCTCTTGAATCAGGACGCAAACAAAGAGCACGCGGGTCAAGGCCGTTGACTGGATTGTTTTGCTGCGCTGGCGCGGCTTGTTCGAGGCGAGTGCCATGGCGGTCAGAATTATAGGCGCAAACGCCAATTCACCAACACGAGCTCTTAGGTTATGTTGATCGTGTTCTTGAGTTGTTGGTATGGCTGCAGCGGAGGGATTGTCATGCGGATAGGATTCGTCGCTAGATTCGTTGGCCGGGCTAGCGTGGCTGTAACGTGCGCTTCGTTGTTGCTGACAGGCAGTGCGCTTACTTCGAGTGCCGCGCAAGCAGACATCTCACCCGATCGAGTGCTCAATTCAGGGCAGTCCAGAACTATTTCGGCCTCATGGGGAAATGTCGGTCCATACGCAGTGGCTTTCCGGTGCAACGTTCCTGGGTGTGTTGACTTTTCGTCACGTTCAACAACGATCTCGAGTCTAAGCCGCTCAGTACAGCTGCATACATGCAGCGACTCCACTCGTACGCACACGATTTCTATCACCGAGAGCCCTGTTTCGGGCGGTAGTGCTTCGGCGAGGTCTAGGACCACCTGGCGAGGGGGAGCGGCGTGCATGTGAGTCAACGTAAAGGCCCGCAAGCGTCGATCGAGTTAACGGCGCTGAGGAACATGCTGTGCCACATCGCCATTCGAAGGACAATCGATGCAGGTCAGAAGTGGAATAGCTGAGTGGGGGCGTATGCTGAGCGAACTGCGGCTGGCAGGTGGTGACAATGGTGACGGCCCCTTGTGAAGCGTTGACTGGTTTGTTAGTCTCCGCGGAAGTGAGGGGACGAGGGGCTGGTGGGTATCTGTTGACACGATGTTTCGTATGCGCCAATACGGTGAGGGCCGCAGTAGGTGAGGGTGGAGACGTTCCTCCGATCGCGGAGCTGATCGACGCCCTCACTGCGCGTCAACGTGAAGTGGCGCTTTAGCTCGCACTCGGTATGAGAAACAATGAGATTGCGAACATGTGGGTGATACGGGAGGGGACAGGTAGGGCTCACGTGGCTCAGGTTGTATCTATTTTTCGTGTGAAAGATCGTTGTCAGGCAGGGATAGTAGTCTCTTCTTGGCATGAGCGCTTCAGTCCAGAGATGGTCAAGTTTTGATTACTGACCCACGGGCGTGAGTGCCGGACTGCAAGCAGGAATTCCGGCTTGCGACTTTCTAGATTCCCGGCCGGCGTGAAGGGAGTGTGATGAGAAGACCTATCGTGCCTAGGTTTCTTGGTCGGATTGAGGCCATGTCGATATGCGCTTCGATATTCTTGATGGGTGGAGCTGTCAGTGTCGGCGCGGCGGCGTGACTATTTCTCCAGATGCCACTCTCAACTCAGGTCAGATGCGCGGAATCGGCGCAGCGTGGGGTGAACAGGGTCCATACCGTGTGGAGTTCCAGTGTCATGTGCCGGGTTGCGCCGACTTCGTGTCGAGTTCAACGACGGTCAAAAGTCTTGGCCGGTCTGTTTCGTCTTCATACGTGCAGGGACACGACCCGCAGGCACACGATCACCATCACCGAACGGGCTGGCTCGGGTGGGAGCGCCTCGGCGTTCTCGAGGACAACATGGCGTGGAGCTTCAGCGTGCCGCTGATCGCGCCGGGTGCGACATCGACCGCCGAGGGTGAGGCCGCGCGTGTTGGCTAGCCGTGTCCGTGGACCCTTCCGCCGGGAGCGGATATTCGCGCTCGTATCTGTTGTTCTCGTTGTTGGCTTACTGGGGGCCACGCTTGCGCGCGAGCAGGTTGAAGCGCGTGTCGAGGCACTGCTGGACGAGAACTGGCGCGGTGCATACGACATCCTGGTGACGTCGGCGGAGAACGATTTCGGTGGAGACACGGACGGTTTCGTCGAGGCGAATTTTGTGTCCATGGCGGGCGAAAGTGCGATCGCGGCAGACGACCTCGAGTCAATCCGCGCGATCGATGGAGTCGAGGTGGCGGCTCCAATCGGATTCGTCGGTTTACTGCGCGGCGTCTCAACGACGCCGACCCTCGAGGTCGCCGATGACCCCGCGGCTGGAGTGAGCGACATCGAGGACGGGGCGTTGCTTGCGCGCATCACCTCAACCCTCGTGCGTGATGAGCCGGGCGGGACAGTGGAGGTCTCGCGCTCGCGGGGTCATGTTTACTTGAGTGCTCGGGAGGATGTCGGTGAACCGGGCCAGGCTGATTACCTCGAATCGGCAGCAGGCGAGCCGCACGGCTTCAGCCCGATGATCACTGACAAAGGCTATCTTGTGCCGCTGGGGATGCTGCCAGAGTTCGGCTCGGGTGTGATTGCCGTCGATGCCGAGGCTGAGCAACAACTGCTTGGTGGCGCCGAGTTCCTCGACGCGCTGCGGAGCGTGCCGGAGAATCGAACGGCGGGTGCGGCCGAAGAGATACTCGAAAGCATCGACGCGGATAGGTATCTCGTGCAATCGCTGGACATCCGTGTGGCAATGGACGATCCGGAGCTGAGCGGCCAGGATGTTGTTCCGCTGGTGGTCAACAGCAGTCCCCTTGGCGCCGCTTCGGCGTTGCGGATCGAAGTCGAAATCGAACTGGCGGAAGATGCGGCACTCGAGTCGCCCCCAGGCTCTGGCAGACTCAGGGAGCTGACTGAGGACTCGGCATTCAGTGCGTGGCGGGCTTGGTCAGAGGACGTCAGTGATCTCGTCGTGCCGTTCTCCACCCCGACGTTGAGCTTTACCTGGCCGGAGAGCGTGAACGCCGACCCTGAAGAGTGGGCGGCGTCAGCTCCGGCGACACAGCTCCAGCCGGCGCTGGTCGGGAGACCGGCCTATAGGGCCCATGAAGTACCGGAGCCCTTGGACCAGACGCCGGGCTTTGTGGTGGAGCCTCAGGGCGCCGTCGGCCCCGACGGCTTGATCGATCGCCAATCCGAGCACGGAATCGACTCGGATGTCGGGCTGAGCCAGGCATATCGGCTGCCCCGAGAGGTGGATGGCGACGGATTCGACGGTGCTTTTCCCGGGCCGGTCGGTACGTTCTCCGAAGACGACCTCGTAGTCGACGACACGAGCGTGTCATATGTCCCTATGGGCGCCTACGACCCAGCGCGGACGAGGCTCATCAAGGGACCGGACGGTGACGCCGCCGACCAGCAAGTCGTGGCGAATCTGTCAGGGCTTGATTTCATCACCGGCCAGCCGGGAGCTTTCACCGATCTCGAGGGTGGTGCGGCCTTGCGCGGACATACACCCATCGATGCCATCCGAGTCCGGGTAGGTAATGTCGATGGCTACACCGCTGCGGCGTACGCGGAGGTCACGGATGTCGCAGCGCAGATTACCGAGCTCGGGCTCACAGCCACGGTAGTTGCCGGCTCGTCGCCCCAGCCCGTGGCGATCTACGTGCCCGATTACCACGTCGATGGCGACGGCGCGGCTGTCAGTGATCTTGGTTGGGTGACCCAGGACTGGACCACTCTGGGCGCGACGATCTCGGTTCGCGATGCCATGACCGGAATTCAACGCTGGCTCCTGTTCGTAGGGCTTGGTGCGGCCATGGCCGCTGCGCTGATCGCCGCTCTGCTCACTGCTCATTCCCGGCGCCGCGAAGTCGGCGTCTTGCAGGCCGTCGGGTGGTCCGACGCGCAGATCAGGCGCAAGCTCCTCACCCGGCTGGGTCCGGGGGTCGCCCTTGTCCTGACGGGGAGTCTGGTCACGTTCATGTCGCGGGGAGGCGATGGCGCGGTGCGTGTCTCAGCCGTCAGCGTGGCCATCGCGGCTGTTCTGGCTCTGTTCGTCAGTGTCCGCTTCTCGTTCTCGTTGCGGCTATGGCGTCGGGGGTGGCGCAGCCGGCCGCTCATGAGCGCGGCCGATCTCGCGTTGAGACGGGTGCTTCGAGCGCCGTTCGCCACAAGCGCCCAGCTGACGGGTTTCGCCGTGCTTGGAGCAAGCGCTGCCGGTGTTGTCGGTGCCTTCGTAGCTGCTCGTCATCGTGCCGGAGCCACTCGACTCGCCGGTGCGGTGCTCGATGAAACGCTGTTGGGGTCGGTCCTCTTGGGGGCTGTCGGGTGTTTCAGCGCAGGCTGCATGGCCGTCTTGGCGCGCCGCAGCCTGGTGGACTCCCGGTCCGCTGATCAAGATGTTCTCGAACGGATCGGCATATCGCGGGCGAGCATCAGGGCCGTGGATACGTGGGAGAACGTGATCATCGGCGGTGCGGCTGTGATCGTCACAACGGCCGTGGCCATCGGCGTCTCCGCGGCCACAGCCGTCGGGTTTGGCGGGCCCCTGGCCGCGGCCGCCGTTGTAGCTGCCGTGTTGGCCTTGATGTCGTCCCCGGTAGGGCAAGCGAGAGGTGGAAGATGAACCGGAGCGCGCGGGTGTCCAGTCGGGTCGATACGGCTGAAGGCAGGCGGGTCCGAACCGTCCCAGACATAGTGGCCGAACGGCTCACCATCGATTTCCGTGGAGCTGACGGGGCGAAGGTCACCATCGCTGAGGATCTCAGCTTCTCGTTGGGCGCTGGAGACGTCTGTTGCCTGCTCGGGCGGAGCGGTTCTGGAAAGACGAGTCTGCTTCGAGTCGCGGCCGCCATGGCCGCACCAGTCAGCGGCAGGGTGACCTGGTGGGGAGCCGATATCCAGAAGATGGGCGACGACGAGCGCCGCATGATGCGCCGGACCAGAATCGGCTACATGGATCAAGCAGCGTCCATGGTGCGCGATCTGACTGTGCTCGAGAACGTGCTGATTCCTGTGATGCCGGAGGGCCGGGCGGCCGTTGCCGCCCGGCTGGGAGCGGCGCGAGACTTGTTGGAAGGGTTCGCGTTGGGCGGCCATCTCGATGCCACCACCGCGACGTTGTCAAGCGGAGAACGTCAACGCGTATGTCTGGCCCGTGCCATGATCAACGACCCTTCGGTGCTGATCTTGGATGAGCCGACCGCCAGTTTGGACCGAGGCCTCGCCGATTTGGTGATCGATATGTTGACCGAACATGCCTCGGCGGGCGGTGCGGTACTCGTCGCTAGCCACGACCCACATGTCGCGGAGTCCGCCACGTCGGTCATCAGGCTCGAAACTGACTGACGTCCGGCATCGTGGGCTGGCTGCGAGGCGCTTCAGAACCGCCCCGCGACCGCTCAGGGGCTCGTCTCCGCCTCGGCGCTCTGGTCGAAGATGTGCACGACGTTCCCGGACGGGTCGACAAACGACGTCGACTTGCCGCCGGGCATATCGAAGGCCTCGCCGAGCCAGTGAATATCTGGGTGCTCCTTCATGAACGCCTGTACGTCCTTGACCGCGAAGAACGGCCCGGATGACCACCGCTTGTCACTATCCGGCCGGACGTCCAGCATCAGCTGGACCGATGTGCCCGGTAGCTCGAATGCGACGGTGCCCTCGCCCTCGCGCCATGCTTCGTCGAGACCCAGGACGTCGCGGTAGAAGGCGAGTGCGGCTGGGAGGTCGGTCACGGACTGGTAGATGAATGTCAGCTCCATGACCTGACCATAATCAGATTACGGCATAACGTCAATGGGTTATGCTCTTGGGTATGCGTGAGTGGATTCCGGTTCCGGGCTCGGCCAAGGCGCGTTTGGTCGAGTCGGCGCTGCATCATTTCGAGCGGTTCGGCTTCGAGACGGCCAGCGTCGGGGAGCTGGCGGCCAAGGCAGGTGTCACCACCGGATCGCTGTATCACCATTTCGGTTCGAAACTCGGCCTGTACCTGACTGTCCGAGACGACGTCGAGCGTCGCATCGGCGATCGGATGGAGGGTGCTGCCGAAAGCGCCGGAGGCACCGGCCGCCCGGCTGTGCGGGCTGCGTTGACCGTCGCGTTCGACGCCGCCGTCCGGTTCGACGTGTGCCGCCTGGTGGGCGAGCCGCCGGTGGCGGAGCGCCCGGACCGTGTCGAGCTGACGGTGCGTGGGTTGCTTCCGGACCGAGCTGGACCCACCGCGCTGGTGCTGGCGGCTGCTTGGCGGACAGCGTTGCTGAGTGTCGCCGACGGCGCCACGTCTACCTCGGCACGTGAGGCACTCGAGTTTGTGCTGGCCGACTAGGGGCCTTCGGTGCGAGGGCACATCCTAAGTCTTGACGAACCAATATTCTACCGGTCAAGGGGTAGAAAGGTTGGGCGAATCACGGCAGACTAGGACACGGCCTGGTGAGGCACGATCCCCCGGAGGTGGTGCCGGTGGCGTTCACGACCACGGTGCGTACAGCCTTTCCACACCAGAGAAAGCCCCTGGACGAGCAACACCAAGCGGCGCATCGACGAGCCTCGGCCGACGTTGACGGTGTCGTGATCAAAACAGTCGCCGAGGATGCTGGGGTTACAGCGGGCGGCCCTGATCTGGTGCGACGGTATCTCGACGAAATCGGCCGGGTGCCACTTCTGTCAGCAGTTGAAGAGGTTTCGCTGGCGCGTGCTATTGAGGCAGGTGTGCTAGCCGAGGAACGTATAGCGCGTTCCGGGCCAGCGGATCCCGACTACGACGATCTCGTCGAACTCGTGTACATCGGCCGAGCCGCGAAGCGGCGGCTGATCGAGTCGAACCTGCGGCTGGTGGTGTCGGTGGCGCGGCGGTATGCCCGACGCGGACTGTCGCTGCTGGATCTCGTGCAGGAGGGCAATGTCGGCCTCATGCGGGCGGTCGAACGGTTCGACTTCACCCGCGGCTTCAAATTCTCCACCTATGCCACGTGGTGGATCCGGCAAGCGATCGGGCGAGCCCTGGCGGAGCAGAGCCGGACCATCCGGTTGCCCATCCACGTCGTCGACGAGCTGAACCGCATCCTTCGTGCGCGCCGGTCGATCGCCCAGTCTCAGGCTCGCGAGCCCACGTGTGACGAGGTTGCGCAGCTGGCAGGTGTGAGTGCTGAACGCGTCGCCGAACTGCTGGCCTTTGTCGACGAGCCGCTTAGTTTGCAGACGCCGGTGGGTGAGCGTTCCGAGCAGTCCTTCGGTGAACTGGTCGAGGACACCGACGAGCTCGCTCCCAGCGAGATCGTGGCGCAAGCCATGCTTCGAGACCAGGTCAGCTCAGTGCTCAGTTGCCTGACCGAACGCGAACGCTGGGTGGTGCGGTTGCGTTTCGGGCTTGACGACGGCCGTACTCGCACCCTCGAGGAGGTCGGCCGGGTGCTGGGTGTCACCCGGGAACGTATCCGGCAGATCGAACGACGCACACTGAGCAAACTGCGCCGCGACGAAAGCACCGTCGAGCTCCGGGAGTATTTGCGTTAGTGCCGCGCTGAGGCAGGGGCTGGCGCCGGTAACGGCGACCGGAGCCTCTGTCTCCGGACGTTACTGGTCCGCGACGCTAGACACCCGCGGCCGTGGCTGAACGCTGGAGGGCACACTGCCCTGAGTATTCGCGTACTCATAGGGTGGTGATGTGCTGTTCAAAAGGACGTCAGGCGCCGATGTGCAAGGTCTCGAACAAGGTGAGCGGGTACTGGCTACCGCGGAGGGCCCGGACGGGCGGCTCGCGGCTACCGACCGGCGCCTGCTGTGGCCCGGCGGGTCGATCTACTGGCACGAGGTAGACCGGGCGACGTGGAAAAGCGACGAGAACGAGTTCGACGTGACCCCCGTGGCGACCTCTGACCACGCCAAGCGGTACCGGATCCCGCTGTCGGAGCCCGGCCGGTTGGTGGATGTGGTCCGGGAACAGGTGATCGCCAGTGTGGTGATCACCCGGCATGTCCCTCTGGACGGCCGGCGAGGCGTCCGGGTTACCGGCCGCCGCAAGGCCGATCGCAGTCTGGTGTGGCATGCCGTGCTCGACGCAGGTGTCGACGTCGAAGCGCCACAGATTCGCGAACGACTCGATGCCGCGGTCGCGCAGGTGCGCAGCGAGATCGAGTAACCGGGCCGAGCCCGGCGAGGCGTCAATCGTTCACGGTGTCGGCGATCAGTTCCAGCCACCGGCGGATCTGGGTGAAGATCAGGAAGTCGTTGTGGACCCGCTGCTGAGCGCTGTGCCCGAGCGCTTCGCGCCGTTTCTGGTCGCCCAGCAGCATGCGGAGCACGTCGGCCACGTCGCCCGGCGCCTCCGGATCCCGGATCAGGTAGCCGTTGAGCCCGTCGCGAATCTGCTGGCGCAGCCCGGCGGCACGAGTTCCGACCGTGGCGAGCCGTTTCCACATCGCTTCGGTGGCGGTCAGCCCGAAACCTTCGCGCAGCGAGTTCTGAACGACGATGTCGGAACACCGGTGCAACGCGTTCACGATCAGTGCGTTCTCCTTGGGTGAAGCCATCGGAATCGAGATGATCGCGATGTCGTCCTGCAACTCGGCGGGCAGCTTCAGGTAGGCGTCACAGATTTCCCCCAAGACTTCCTGGGCTTCCGGATCGTCCTGAATGGAATCTGGATCAGGTCCGGCCAGTACGAGGCGGGTCAGGTCCAGGATGCGTTGCGGCAGATCGTCGTCGTCGAGGTCACCGGGCAAGCCGGCCTTGAGTTCGGCGAAGCCGTTGAGCAGCGGCACGTAACCCTTGAGCCGGTCCCACCGCGAGATCTGGGTCACTATTGGCCGGAACAGCAGACCGAAGTCCTCCGGTTGAGTGGCCGGCTCCCACGTTCCGTCGCGCTGGAACCGGCGGGCGGGGGCTGAGAACTCGGCGCCGGGCGTTGGGTGGGTGGGCTCCACCAGTTCCGCGGCCGAGAGGATTCCGACCAGCTTGTGCACGTCGAGTTCACGATTCTTGTGACTCAGCGGATCGATGGCCGGATGGATGATCGTCGACTTCCTGGACAGGCAATCCGGGATGTACTCCGGCGCGGAGAAGACGGCGTGGTCGTACGGCTCCGCGTAGGTGCACAGGAACTGCCAGGCGGCCTCGGTCTCGGGTGTCTGTTCGTCGAGCCCGATGTGACAGCGCCAGATCGCGACGACGTCATGCGTCTGGCGGAGGAACGCGCCCGCCGCCATGGGCTGCGGATCGTGAATGACGAGCACGTCGCCGGGGGAAAGGTACTCGGCGATTTCGTCGGCGGTTTGCCGGTTCACCTTCTCGTACAGTTCACGCTCCGCGTCGCCGAGTGTGGGGTCGCCTTGCCCTTGGACCAGGTTGTGCAGCCGTTTGGTGAGGCGGAAAAACTCGTCGTCGTCGGTGTCGAGCACCAGCCACCGGGTGTCGAGGCCGAGTTCGGACATGAGAGTCACCATGGGCGGCAGTAGTTCGGCGACGCCGCCGCCATGGGCGGTGCTGTTGACCATCCAGACCCGGCGTCCTTCAAACAGTGGACCAAGTGTGCGCGCCTCTCGCTGGAGGTCGCGGACGGCCGTGCTGAGGTGCGTGAAAACCTCGTAGTCGTCGAGCCCGAGGTGGTGCTGTGGTTCGATCAACCGGACCATGTCCCACCTCTACCCAAGAACTCACGAAGCATCCACCGGCTTGGGGTGCCGTGCCGGATAGTCGTCGAGGGTGATGCCATCGGTCCTCGAGGCACTGGCCTTGAGCAGCATGTTCTTGACGAAGCCGGTGCGCATCAGCCGGTTGCGCATCCTGAGCCGGAATGGCGACGACGGCGCCAGAAACTGCCCGGCCCGGCGCCCGCCATCCTGGCAGCGGGTCGCGTAGCGGCGGAACTTCTCCTCGTACTGGACGAAGGCGCGGTGATGGTCGCCGCCGGCGTCGGCAAGCTCGCCCGCCAGGATGTAGGCGCCGACGATCGCTGAACCGGTGCCCATTCCGCCCAGGGTGGCGCCATGGGCGGCGTCGCCCAGCAGGGCGACGCGGCCGCGCGACCACGTCTCGATGTCCACCCGGCTGATGGAGTCGAAATACAGCTCAGGTGTGGTGTCCAGGCCGTCGAGGAGGGCGGGAACGTGCCAGCCCATGTCGGCGAACGTGGTGCGTAGGACCTGTTTCTGCGCTTCAGTGCCGAGGCGGTGGTCTTCGAGCTGCTGTGCGGCGAAGGCGAACAGGGTGCTGGCTCGAGAGGGGGTGCGGTGGTCGGCGGCTACGCTGGCGAGTTTCCCGGGAACGTTGCACATCAACGCCGTCGTCCCCACACCGATGTCGTTGGGAACGTCCCAGCCGGCCACGTAGTAGCCGAGAAAGCTGACGACATCCGGACGGCTGCCGAAGGTCAGCCGCCGGACGTTGGAACGCAGCCCGTCGGCGCCGATGACGAGGTCGAAGGTGCGAGGAGCGCCGTTCTCGAAGGTCACGCGGACGTCGTCGCCGGAGTCCTCCAGGGATGCGATGGAGTCACCGAATATGTACTCGGTCCGATGTTTGGTGTGTTCGTGGAGCACTGCCGACAGGTCGGCGCGGAGCACTTCCAGATCGCCGCCGGCGAACTCCGCGGGGAGATTGAAGCTCTCCCGGCCTGATTCGTCGATGAAGCTCATCGGGCTACCGCCGGTGTCCAGTCCGTTGAGTTCGTCCAGGATCCCCATGCGCTCCAGCACCGTGAGGTGGGTCGGGCCGCGGAAGTCCACGGCATATCCGCCGCCGCGCAGCGTGCTTGCTCGCTCGACGACGGTGGTCGCGAAGCCGTAGCGGTTGAGCCAGTAGGCCGCTGCCGGCCCGGCAACGCTCGCGCCGGAGATCAAGATCCTTGTTGTCATGGGTCCACTTTCGTCGTCGGCACTAACTGTGTCTCAGGGACACAATTATTATTTGTGTATCTTAGACGCAGTTCTGTTGGACTGCCAATGCCGGAGGTAGATGGGGATGCCTGAACCGGAACACGCGGCAACCGGGGACGGCACTGTTGCTGGCCGTGGAACTCAGTCCGTTGATCCGGCGGGCGTTCTCGAGTTGCTATGGGGGCAATCGCGGTCGCCGAAGCGGGGCCCCAAACCGGCGCTGACTCTGGAGCGCATCACCCGGGAAGCCATCGGCATCGCCGACGCCGAGGGCCTGCCGGCGGTCTCGATGCAGCGGGTGGCCGAAGAACTCGGCTTCACCAAGATGTCGCTCTATCGCTATGTGCCAGGCAAGGCCGAACTCATCGCATTGATGATCGACGCGGCGCTGCCGCCGCCTGAGATCGACGAAGCCGACGGGTGGTGCGCGCGGTTCCGGGCCTGGGGTTTGCAACTCTGGAACGGCCTGGAGCGGCATCCCTGGGTGTTGGAGGTGACCACCGGACGGCGCCCGATCGGGCCGAACGAACTGGCCTGGCTGGAAACCGGCGTAGCGGCGTTGTCGGGAGTGGGGCTGCGGGGCGGCGAGATGCTCGACGCGGTCGTCCTCATGAACGGCCACATCCGCAGCCTGGCCCAGCAGACAATCGCCGCACCGGTCAGCCGGCGGATCCATAGTGAGCGGGACGCCACCGACATGATGGCGATGGCGTTGCGCGAACACGGCGAGCGTTACCCGGCCATCCTCGCGGCGATGGAACCGTCAGCGGAAGCTACGCCGGACAACGCGCTGGAGTTCGGTATCGAACGCATCCTGGACGGCCTCGAAACCTTCGTCGAGCGGCGTCGCCACGAGCGTGCCGAACGCTAAGACCAGCGCGATCCACGAGCGAGGGTCGTGGAAAGCGTTGTGGAAGTTGCGCCGCCCCTCACTCGAGGTGCCCGGCAGCGACTTCGTCGCACTTCTACACGTCCTGACCGTCGACGACGGGCGACGAGAGCAGGATGGCCCTGGCCGTGAGCGCGACCCGCTGCTGCGCGTCCTGGGCGAGCTCGGTCAGGGCATGGTTGGCGGCCGGCCCGGGAAGCTCGGCGAGTGTATGCACCAGCCGCACCCGTGCCGGCTCATCGACACCGGCGTGCTCGAGCTGTCCGGTGACCGCCTGGGTGATCCGATCCGTGAGCCCATGGCGAAGGGCCAGCGTGCCCAACGTCTCCGATGCCTCGACGTCGTTGGTGCCGTCGACCACCATCGCGATGAGCGACGGAACCGACTGGGATTCGCCGCGCACACCGAGCGCCAGGGCCGCTCGAGCGCGCACTGCCCCGTCCGAATCGTCGAGAGCCTCGATGAGCAACGTGGTTGTTTCATCCGAGGTGATGTCGGCGATGGCATCAACGGCACGCCGGCGCACCTCCGGGCTCGGCGCTTCCAGCGCGGGCCGCAAGGCGTCCAGTCCGTTCTCGTCCGAGCGGGCCAACGCCCAGCGCAGGGCTCCGGCCACGTTCGGATCGGACTCTGCCAGCAGCGCCTCCACGAGCAGCCTGGCCGGAGCCGTCACGCCCAGCGACGAGGCGAGCGCCGCTCGTTGTCGCCGGGATGCGTCCTCGGAGTCCAGCCCGCGCAGGAGCGCGATGGTGGGCAATACGTCTGTCCAATCGGCTGGACTGGCCGAGCGGACCTGTTCGAGCCGGCTGAGGAGTTTCTCCTCGCGGGCGATGCGGTCTGTCGTAGCCGCGATGAGCTCATCGATGAGGGCCGACGGCGTGAAGCCGGGGTCCTCCAGGACATGCCGGATATCACCCAGCGACAATCCCAGCGACCTCAGGCTCTCGATGTAGAGCAGCCGTCGGAGGTCGTCTGCGGAGTACACCCGGTAGCCGGCAGTGGTGCGCCCGCTGGGTGCGACGAGTCCCAGCGACTCGTAGTGCCGCAGCATCCGGGCGCTGACCCCCGACAGCCGTGCGACCTCACCGATGAGCATCGCAGTCAGCTCTCGGAAGCCACGGATGCCAGGGCGTCGAGGCGTAGCGCCTCGGCGACCGCGAGATCGAACCCGGCGTCGGGATCCTCCCTGAACCGCTCGGTGGCCAGCGCGTGTGTGCGCACCCGAGGATCGGGATGCGCCGTGGCCTCGCGCAACGCCGGCGCCGCCGCATCGGCTAGCGCGACCAGTGCGCGGGTCAGGCTCAGCTGCACGTCTCGGTCGCCACGGCCGAGTTGTGCCACCAGCTCGTCCGCGAGCGCTGGCTCGTTTCCCGGCGGCACGAGGATGGCGGCTGCGCGCCAGGCGCTGCGCGCTACGTCGTCGTCACTATCTCGCAGCCGCGCGGGTGTGATCGCCGCCCACCCTCTGGGATCGCCGATCTTCGACAGGGTATGCAACGCCTGGCTCCGCGCCTGCGCCGCTGTGCTGCCAGCCTCGGTGAGAAGTCTCGGTACGGTCAGCGACGCAGGTAGCCGCGTCAACAACCAGGTGAGCATGTCGCGCACGAAAAACTCCGGCTCCACCGCGCATTGCTCCACGAGGACATCGAGATCGGCTGGGTCCGGGCGGGTGCCTGCGGCCATAGCAGCTTGCAAACGTACGGACGGCCGGGTGTCGTTCAGGGCTTCTCGCAGGCGCGCAGCGTACATCGGCTGCTGTGACGAGTTCATGGGAACCACCTCCGCGCTCCACTCAAGACCTTCTCATCGTGTCAAGGTCAAGTGGAATCGCAGCGTACTCATCCCGCGATCATGCGGCGCGTCTCATCGCGCAGCTGGGAGACGCGCCCTAGGCGCTGGCGAACTCATGCGCGGCCGGCGAGGCCGTCTTGTACCACTGGATCTTGTTGCGGATATACCGCTGTTGCGTGCGCAGATGGGCGATCTCTTCCTCGACCGCCTGATCATGCTGTTCGAGCAACTCGACGCGGGAAGTGATGGTCTCGTCGCCCTGGCGGCAGAGTTCGGCGAACTGGAGCATCTGGGCGATCGGCATCCCGGTGTCACGCAGGCACTTGAGGATGCCGAGCCAGCCGAGGTCGTCCTCGGTGAAGATGCGTTGCCCGCCAGACGTGCGGGCGATCCCGTGTAGTAGCCCGATCCGCTCGTAGTAGCGCAGCGTGTCATGGCTGAATCCGCTGTGTTCGACGACTTGCGCCGGGGTGTAGGTCTGCACGCAGCTGAGCATGCCACCTGGAGTGCGCTCCAGGTCAAGGTTGCGGCCGCCACAATTTCTGCGGGCCCGGGCTTCAACCGGCCGGTAGAAAAATGACCCACGCTCGGATCCGGGCTGATGACCTGGTGCTGGCGTCGGTGCGTCGTGGGGGATGCGGCCCCACCGATGGCTGACTGGTCAGGTATCCGGTGGCGGCGGCCGCGTTCTGTGTCGCCGAGTGCGTTGCCCGTCGCTTTCGCGTTGGTGTTCACCGGATGGCGGAGGCTGGTGGTCATGGCGGGGCCGGGTGTTCCGCCTGGCGGTCCGATCGGGATCTACCCATGGTGGTGGGACGAACACGGGGTGTCCGTCCGGTCCGATGTGTACCTCCCAGCCGCCGTGGTGGATCACCCGGTGGTGATGTGCGCACAACAGCACCATGTTTTCCAGATCGGTACCGCCGCCATCAGCCCAGTGCCGGATGTGGTGGGCGTGACACCAGGCGGGCGGCCGGGTGCAGGTGGGGAACGCGCAGCCGCGGTCGCGGGCTACGAGCGCGGTCCAGATCCCCGGCGTGACAATGCGCTCGGCGCGCCCGACCCGCAACGGGACACCGTGCGGATCCACCAGCACCGGGGTGACGCTGGCGTCGCAGCTGATGCGCCGCAGCGTCTCGGTGGAGATCGGGCCACCCCAGCCGAGCTCCGCCGGCGCGACACCGAAGCGGTGGGCCCATGTGTCCCGCAACCACTGCCGCGCCGGTCTGGGCGAACGGGTGTGACCGGCGTGGGCAAAGGCTGGGTCGCGCCCGTATTGTCCGTCACGGAGGCCGGTGTCGATGCCGTCGCCGTTGGGACAGTCGCCCTTGTTGCCGCTGCGCAGCTTTCCGGCGCCGCGTGCGTTCCCGCCGCTGTGGGAGCTGTCGCCGTTGTGGGAGTTGTCGGCGCAACCGGGTTCCGTGGTGCGCGGGTCGCTGCGGTCCTTGTCGGCGCTGTGGGGCTGGTCGGCGCAGCTGGCTCTGGTGGTGCAGCTGGGTTCGGTGGTGCACGGCTCGCAGCGGTCCTTGCTATCGCAGTTGCCTTCCGTGGTCCGGCCGGCTTTGGGGCCGCGGCTGTTGTTGTGGCCGGTGGTATCACATGCGCGGGAGCTGGCGCCGGTGGTGCCGAGCAGGGTGGACAGCTCGGCGAGTAGGAGGAGTTGGGGTGCGTGTCCGTGGTTGGTGGGCAGGGTACCTGCTTGGAGGTGGCGTTGGCAGAGCTCGATGAGTGCGTCGGCGAGGCGTTGGTCGGGCGCACGGGAATCATGCTCGCCGTTCTCGCCCGGCTGGGGTGCTGCGAGCGGGTCGAGTGCGGTCCGGACGGTGGCGGCGCCCTCAGTGGAAAGCAGGCCGGTGATGCGGACCGTGCCATCGCCATTGTCGATCAGACGCAGGCGACGCTTGCGCTGGGCGCGTTCTTCACGGCCTTCGAGGCTTTCGGTCGACAACACATGCAGCAGGTGAGCGGCCAGGCGCTGCAGTGTGGCTGGGTCGTGCTCCTTGGCGAACGCGGCCAGATCGGCCTCGGCGCGGGCGGCGTCCTCGGTGCTGATATCCGCGGGAAGCTGGGCCATGGTCTTGGCGATGACGGTGGCGTGGTCCAGCGACACCTCACCGGCGGTGAGTCCCGCCCGGGTGGCCGGCATGGCCCCAGCCCACGCGCCGGCGTCAGGGGTAGCGGCGTAGTCTCCTGGCTCGGCTGGGGGCGTGAGCCGATGGGCCAGATCCACCAACGATTTCGCGACGCCGGGGCGGATGTTGAGGGCATCGCGCATCCAGGCAGTGGTAGAGGACGCGCCTAGGCGGCGACCGAGATCCCGAGTGTCGGCATCGGCGAGGACCCGGAGGAACAGCTCGGCCTGGCGGGCAGCCAGGGCGTGGCATCGAGCGAGAACCTCCGGAAGGTCGTCGTCGCCCACGAGTGCGGCGTCTACGTCGAGGGCTTGGTCGAAGGCAGCCTCAGCTGCGTCCAGCACCCGGGCCAAGGCGTGGGCTGGGCGAGCTGCGGATTCATCACCTTCGATCATGTGTTCGATTCTATTGGCTACCACCGACAGGGTCGCGAGGCAAAAGGAAGCTGTCATCCGCAAATCGGGTACTAACCAGCTCGAACAGGGATGTCAGATCGTCGTCATGGTTGAACAGGCAAATCGCGAGGCAGGAAAGGGAAATTCGCGGCATCGTCATCGGGTAAGCGGTTGCTGTGCCGGTGGCGACGTGCCGGGCGGCAGGCGTGATGTGTGCCGGCTTCTCAACTGCCTGGGCGGGCGAGGCTGGCGACTTCTATCGAAGCGGGTCTTCGGGGTCGTCCATGGCAGGCTGCCCGCGGCCGAGGGCCCGGTAGGCCGGGCGGAGAAGATCAACCAGGGAGATGTCCCGCACTGTCACGCCGATGGCGGGGAGTTGGTCGAGTACGGCGTCGCTGGGCGCCGGCACAGGCGTGCGGCGTGGGGCGGGGCGCGGGGCGGCGAAGAAGGAATCCAGGCACTCCGTGAGCGGCACGGCGCCTCCCGCCGCGGCACCTCCCGCGGCTGTACTTCCGGCGGTGGCGTCAGCGGCAGCGGTATCTCTGGCAGCGGCCGGGCCATTGCGCAGGGCGGACAACGCCTTCAGCAGGTCGTCGCGTTCGCGTCCGCGCCAGGCGAGGATGGCGAACGGATCGTCGTCGAATGCCTCGGCCAGCAGGTAGAACACAGCGGCCAGATGTTTACAGGGCACCGACCAGTCCGGGCAGCTGCAGGTCATCGAGAGATCGCCGGCGCTGGCCGGGAAGAGCGACATGCCCAGCGAGGTGAACACCTCTTCGATGTCCGCCGGCATCTCACCGGCCAGCAGCTTGGCGGTGTACCAGGCGTCGCCGGCCAGGACCTCGTCCACCCGGGCCCACGCACCGGGCTCGAACGCGGCGAGTCCGACACGGGCCCGGTACGGCTCGGCCCTGCTGCCTTGGACCGTGGCCGTGACCTCGCCGGCGTCGATGGCCAGTTCGATGACCTGCCCCTTGCGGGCGTACGTCCGCCCGCGCTGTAGCCGTCCGCCGACGACGATCGATTCCAGCACCTGAATGAACCGCTCTGACCACCAGGTTTGTGCGATGGCGCCGCGTTTGCTGCGTGCCTTGATCCCGTTCTCGACCGGCTTCGGCTTGGCCGCGGGCGGAAACCAGCTATTCACCGACGGCCTCCCCGGACAGGGCGAAGACGTCGCGCAACGCGCTGGTGGACAGTTCGGTCAGCCAGCGTTCGCCATCGCTGACCACCATTTCCGCCAGGGCCTTCTTGTCCTCGATCATGTCGTCGATCTTCTCCTCGAGAGTGCCGACGCAGACGAACTTTCGCACCTGCACGTTGCGTTTCTGGCCGATCCGGAACGCGCGGTCGGTCGCCTGGTTCTCCACGGCGGGATTCCACCACCGGTCGAGATGGAGGACGTGGTTGGCCGCGGTGAGGTTCAGCCCGGTGCCTCCGGCTTTCAGCGAGAGCAGAAAGATGGCCGGGCCGTCGCCGGATTGGAACCGCTCGACCATCTCGTCGCGGCGTTTCTTCGGTGTGCCGCCGTGTAGATAGAGCACGTCCTGCTGGAACCGGGCGGACAGGTGGGGGAGGAGGAGTTCGGCGAACTCGGTGTATTGGGTGAAGCACAGGACGCGGTCACCCTCGGCGAGGATCTCGTCGAGAACCTCTTCCAGGCGGGTGACCTTGCCGGATCGCCGCCCGACCTCGGAGTGGTCGTGCAGTAGCTGCGCCGGATGGTTGCATACCTGTTTGAGTTTGGCCATCGTGGCGAGGACGTTGCCGCGTCGTTCGATGCCGTCGGTGTTCTCGATCTTGTCCATCATCTCGTCGACGACCGCCTGGTACAGCGACGCCTGTTCGCTGGTGAGCTGGTAGTACTGCTTGATCTCCAGCTTCTCCGGCAGATCGTCGATGATCTCCGGATCGGTCTTGAGCCGGCGCAGGATGTAGGGCCGGGTGATGGCACGTAGCCGTTCGGCCTGCTCCGCCTGGCCGTAGCGTTCCACCGGCACGGCGTACCGGGAACGGAACTGCTCGGCGGAGCCGAGCACTCCGGGGTTGAGAAAGTCCATCACCGACCAGAGTTCGGAGAGCCGGTTCTCCATGGGTGTCCCGGTGAGAGCCACCCGCTGGTGGGCCTGGAACTGGCGGACGACGACGGCCGCCCGGGACCGGCTGTTCTTGATCGCCTGTGCTTCGTCGAGCACGACGCGCGCCCATCGCCGGGCATGCAGGTCCTCGGCATCGCGAACCGCCGTCTGATACGTGGTGACGACGAGATCCGCCGCCGCCAGCCGGGCGTCGAGTTCGGTGCCGCGCGGTCGTCCGGCTCCGTGGTGGGCGTAGACGGTCAGCGACGGCGCGAACCTGGCGGCCTCCCGTTGCCAGTTGCCCACCAAAGACATCGGGCAGACCAGCAACGTCGGCTCCATATCTGGATCCTCGGCCCGCTGAAGCGACTCCAGCGCCAGCAGTTGAATGGTCTTGCCGAGTCCCATGTCGTCCGCGAGGCAGGCGCCGAGCCCGAGTCCGGACAGGAAAGCCAGCCAGGACAGGCCGCGTTCCTGATACGGACGCAGCTCGGCGTGGAACGTCTCCGGCGGGGCGACCGGCGCCAGCGTCCGTTCCGCGACGCCGGAGAGCAGATCACCCACCCACCCATCGGCGTGGACCGACGTGACGGCGAGCGGAGTGTCGGCCGCAGCGGGGTCGCCGGCGGCGAGAGCGAGCACCTCAGTGACTGTTTTGTGTTGCGGCTCGGCAGGCTGGCGACCGAGAAACTCCAGCCCGCGCCTGAGCTGATCGGGATCGACGGCGACCCACTCCCCGCGCAGCTTGACCAGGGGCGCCTTGGCCGACGCCAGGGCAGCGAGCTCGTCCCCGGTGAGTGGGTCGTCGCCGACGGCCAGTTGCCACTCGAATTCCATGAGCTGGCCGCGGCCGAGCTGACCAGCGGCGACGACGCCGTCGGTCGGGGTGTGCGCGGAGGCACGCAACCCGACCCGCCGAGGTTTCGTCCACCACGACGGCAGCAGCACGCCGAACCCGGCTTGGGCCAGCACCCCGGCTTTCGTGGAGAGGAAGCTGTACGCGCCTTCGGCGTCGAGTTCGAGCGCCGACGGCCGGGCTCGGCGCAGCGCCCCGGACAGCTCCGGGTACATGGTGCTGGCCCGGCCCAGCTCACCCAGGAGCAGCTGATCGGCCCGGTCGAGCCAGCGGTGTAGTTCTTCGCCGCCGTCCCATACCTGTTCGGCGGGGACGAGCAGACTCGGGTCGTCGACCGACTGCAGGAAGAATTCCAGCCGCCAACGTTGGCCGTCCGCTCCTGCCTCGACGTTCTCTGGGTCGTGGCCGGGGGGATCTTCGTCCGCCTGGACCGTGGTGGCCTGCTCATCCGCGGCTTCGCCGTCGGCGGCTTGGTCGAACAGCGTGGGGCCGGATTGAGGTGCCTCGGTGAGCCGGAACGTCGCGCGTGCGGGGCCGCTCTGCCCGGTGCCGACGTCGGCCCAGCCGGCAAGTTCGCGCGTGAGCCAGGCGGCGTCGTCGGGATCGGCGGTGAATCTCCCGTCCGAACTGGTCAACGCGTCGAGCCAGGTCTCGACGATGGGGGTGCGCCGAGGGCGACGGCCACGCCGCGTCGCAAGCGGATCGAGTAACGACGTGCCGGTGGCGGCCAGCCGTTCGCGCACCGAAGCGTCGACCAGAGCCCTCAGCGCATCGTGGAGCAGTTCGGCCGGATCGTGCCCACCGGTCTCCGCAGGATCGTCGGTCTCGGCCCGCCACGCGGGAGGCATCGCCGCGGCTAGTGCGTGGACCGCGGCGATGTCCGGGCCCTGGATGACGGGCCGCCAGCGGGCCAGGTATCCGTCCGGGGCGTCAACGAGTTCGGGGAGAACGCGGCCGCGCTCGGTCAGTTCACCCGAAAAGGCGATGAGGTCGGCGAGATACGACACCGATGCCCCGTAGCGGACGTCGTCAGCACGCTGGTCGAGCACGGACAGTGCTTCCGGGGGAGTGAAGCAGACCACCGGCACGGTCCAGCCGAGCAGACCGGGCGGGCGGCTGGAGGCGCGGCGAGGTGTGGCGCGCACCAGTTCGGGTGAGTCCAGCGGCGCGGTGCGCGTGGAGGGCAACACCAGCGTGGTGGTGGTCGGTTTGCCAGGGTGATGCCCGGCGAGCTGATCGGCCGAAGCGGCAAACGGGTGCGGCCGGGCACGACGTGTGGCCCGGCTCGCGCTGGTGACCGGATGCTCGCTGTTCTCGGCCCACAGACACAGGCCGAGCCGCGGAGACCAGAAGCCATGCACGGCAAGCATCTCGGGTCCTTCGCTCAGCTTGGCGGGTGTTGTGCCTAGTGGGCGGCAGCGACCGCCGCCTGACGCGACCGCCGGACGGCGCTCCACCCTATCGGGAGCGACGGATGCCACCGGCCGCAGGGACTTCGCGACCTCCGTTGATCATGGGCAGATGACACCTATTCGAAGCCGAACAGGTGCCATCTGCCCATGATCAACTCGGTGAATTACGGGCGGACGCCGGACCACCGGTAATCAACGCCGGTACAAACGAGATACGCTGCGCCGGGTCGCCTTCATCAGAGTGGCTCAGCGGGTCGGTATCCCGTTGCGGATGGTGGCGGACGCGCTGGATTCCTTGCCTGAGGGTCGTACCCCGACACGTCAGGACTGGGCCGAGCGCTCGGCCTCCTGGCGGGCGGAGCTGACCGTACGGATCGATCAGATGACCCGGCTGCGCGACGATCTCTCGGACTGCATCGGCTGTGGCTGCCTGTCGCTCGACCGGTGCAAACTGCGCAATCTCGACGACAACCTGGGCGACGAGGGTGCCGGGCCGCGGCGGCTGCTCGTCGACGAACTGCGCGACGACGGCTGACGTGCCGCACCGCGAATCCGCGACCTGCCCCGGTGTCCACGTGGATGCCTCGCTCATATCGCGAGACGCAGCCCCGAGGCGCCGCTGTGATCACGGGTGGCGTTCACCTGAGAGTTATTGACACGTTACGTGAACGTGACATGATCATCATCATGCGACTGACTCAGGTTCTCAGACTGGCCGCGGTCGCGGCCCTGGCGGCCGGCACTGCTCTTGGCACGGCCGCGACAGCTGTCACAACCACTGCGGATACGTCCGATTCCTCGCCGTCGCAGGCGCCGGACCGTGCGGCGAGAGTGATGAGCTTCAACATCCAGCACGGCGTGGGCCTCGACGGCCGGCTCGACCTGCAGCGGATCGCTGATGTGATCGAGACCGAGGACGCCGACATCATCGGCCTGCAAGAGGTGGACCGGCACTGGTCGGAGCGCAGTGACTTCGTCGATCAGGCCGCCTGGCTGGCGCGCGAGCTGAACATGCACGTCGTCTATGGGGCCAACCTTGATCGTGACCCGTTCAATCCGGGTGAGCCGCGTCGTCAGTACGGCACGGCCATCCTGAGCAACGCCCCGATCCTCGAGTGGGACAACACCGATCTGCCGCGCTATGAAGGGCACGAGCAGCGAGGTTTGCTGCGCGCCCGCATCGTCGTCCGGGGTGTGCCACTACAGGTGTACAACACCCACCTGCAGCACAACGACGCCGACGAGCGCATGGAACAGGTCGAGGCGATCAAAGGGCTGATCGGCACGCCTGACGACTCCGTCATCCTGCTCGGTGACCTCAATGCCAGGCCCGATGCGCCCGAGATCGCCGCGATACTGGAGAACCTGGTGGACACCTGGGAGGACGCGGGCCTGGGCGACGGGTACACGTACCCGAGCGACGGCCCCGACCGCCGCATCGATTATGTGCTCAGGTCCGACGACGTCATCACGCGTACCGCGGCGGTGGTCGCGACCGACGCCTCGGATCACCTCCCGGTGTACGCCGACGTGCTGCTGCCCGGGTCGAAGGTCGGGGTCGGCAGGCGAGGTTAGAAGCGGGGGAGGAGATCGGCCACATGCGGCGTGAGGCGGTGTCGTCGTCGGTGATCGCGTCGATCGGCTACGACGCGGACAGCCAGGTGCTCGAGGTCGAGTTCCACTCCGGTGAGCTCTACCGCTATCTCGGTGTACCGGAGTTCGACGTCGCACGCCTCAAGCGTGCCGAGAGCATGGGCCGGTTCCTGAACGAATGGATCAAACCGCGCTACGAGTTCGTCTACGTCGCCCCGCGTTGATCATGGGCAGATGGCACCTGTTCGGCTTCGAATAGGCGGCATATGCCCATGATCAACGGGGAGTTGTGGGGGTTGATGGGCAGGCGGGCAGGTCGGGTAGGCGGGCAGATCGGGCAGATCGGGCAGATCGGGCAGATCGGGTAGGTCGGCCGCGTGTTACTGGAACTGCAGTTGCGGCCCGCTCCCGGATTCCCGGTCGCGGATGAACACAGCCAGGGTCCGGGCGTCGCCACCGGGACCGGCCAGGGCCACGGTCAGCTGCTCTTCTCCCGCTGCGATGCGCTCCTGGAGCAGGTCCGACACGTCGATCCCGTACCACTCGGGAGTGTCCCCGGTCATCGTCACCGTGCCGACAGCATCGCCGAGCTCGGGCTTGGTGTTCCAGGTGAGCGTCTCTTCGTCCCAGGTGTTGTCGGGGACCTCGTAGAGGGTGTGGGTGGTGACGTTGCCGCCGTCGTCGGCCACGTTGCCGTAAAGCCGCAGTGTTGCCAGCCCGAAATCCTCCGGCATGTCGGTCAGGTCGAAACGCAGGAACGTCTGCCGGGCCCAGTCGAGCTCGGGCACCTGCTTGACCACCAGACCTTGGCCGTTGAAGCTCTGACCGGCGTAGGCGCCGCCACGGACGTAGGTGTCGGCCTGCACATCGAACGTGTCGCCCTGGCAGCCCGCTGCCGGCAGCTCCGGCCGGCTGTCCGGATCGACCCGCAGGCTCAGCTGGAACGACGCGCCCCTGCTCGCTTCGGTGTCCACGGCGAAACGCAGCGGGGACGTCGAGAGCACGCTGATCCGGGGATCGGCCTCGATGACTTCGTCGGCGTCGCGGGCGACGTCGAACACGAGGCGCTGTTGCTGCTGGGTCGGATCGGAGACGGAGATGTCGAGCACGTCGCCGTCCTGACGGAGCACCATAGCCGACTGGTGGTAGCTGTGCACCAGATCGGCGGCCGTGGCGCAGGTCCAGTAGTTCGCCGCGAGCAGGGTGGTGCCGTCGTCGTCGCGGATCACGGACTGGACGTCGGCGGTGTTGCCGGTGATCTGGATACCCGTGCCCGCCGCCAGCGCTTCGGCGGCCTGCTCGGTCTGCCCGGCGGTGCGGCCTGGTAACAGGTAGTAGGCGTAGCTCGCATCGGTGGGTGCGTCGCCATGGTCGAACCAGAACGTCGCGTACTCGCGGGTGGCCTCGTCGTCCGGGTGGGCCGGCAGGTTCGCCCCGATGTCCGACCACCGGCCGGTCCGTGCTTCGCCGCGCACACGCAGGGCGTCGTCGCTGGGAAATAGGTACCCGCCCGCGCCGTCGAGATGGAGCCAGGACGGGTTGTCCAGGACGTCATCCATACCGGCAGTCGGCTTGGCGTCTCCGTCCACCGTGAGGGTTGTGCCGCCGTCGGGAACCATGCGGTTCTCGACGGTGGTTTGCGCGGCGACATTGGACGCCTCGATACCCGCGCCGAGCGCCACGATCGTGTCGCCCAGGGTGAACCAGGACTTCTTCCCGGTCAGATCGATCGGCTGACCGGCTTCGTCACGCAGGGCGGTGAAGTGCATGCCGTAGGCGCCGTCGTCGCCGAGGACGGCGCCACCGGCCGTGCCGGCGCCTCGAGGCTGGCGCCACCCGGTGTTGTCCGTGCGGGGATAGCTGTCCTCGGTGGCCACGGTGGTGCCGGCCAGGTGATAGGGGTCGACCGTGGGCCAGAATTCGTCGGCGTACTGGCGGTAGTCGTGATCGTAGACGTAGGTCATGCCCTCACCGGTGTACCAGCCACGTAGATTCTCCCCGTTGCCGGCCTCGTAGCCGGCGATCCGGCTGCTGCGCGCGGAGACGGTGAAGGCCCAGTCGCCCTGGAAATGCGCCTTCCGGTCCATGGCCGGGAACTGTTTGTGCATGGTGAGCGGACCGCGTGGTTCGACGCCGTCGATCGCGTCGCGGATCGCCAGAATGCGGGGGATCGACGTGCCGCCGGCGCGGGGGGCGTCGTACGGGTCGTACCCCTGTTGCGCCATCTCGGCCAGATACGCGCGGATGCGGGGCTGCAGTTCGTCCGGGGCGGCCTCGACGAGGTTGGCGATGGAGTGGAACAGCCCGTGTCCGCCGGTGAGCGTGCTGCGTCCGATCCGGGAGATGTCCCGCCCCCGAGTGTGGTCGAACAACTGACCGGCGAACGTGATCGGCTCATACGAGTCGAAGATCCAGTTCCACACATTGGCCACGTTCGGGTCGGTGACCTCCCACGGGGTTCCGGCGAGCAGGTTCAGCGTCCGGGACAGTCCGCCCATCAGCACCAGCCCGTATGAACCGGTGTAGGCGATGTCGTTGTGCTGGACGAACGAGCCGTCGCGGTAGAAACCATCACCACTGGTGACGTACTCGAATACCTGGCTGAGCGCGTCCCTTCCCTCGGCGATGCCGTCGCTGTCCTCGTCGAGCAGGCCCCATCGGATGACGATCCACGCCTTGTCGATCCGGTTGGCACCGGTCTCGATCACGCCGGGATGCCGGACCCGCTTGGTCGCGTCCGGAACGTGGTAGCGGACCGCGTCGAGCAGTCGCTGCCGCACGTCAGCAGGTGTCTCTTCGTACATCAGGGCCAGGGCGTCGGTGACGGCGGCTGGGGTGCCGATCTCCCACCACCACCAGTTGTCGTATTGCTGCGAGCCGACGTGGTAGTGCTGGCGCTCCAGCCAGTCGAGGCCGAAGACGATCGCATCGGCCAGCTGAGGGTCGCCCTCGAGCGCGGCTCCTTTGGTCTGGTAGACGATCGCCATGGTGCGCAGCCGCTGGGCGGAGTTGCCGAAATCCGACTCGGCGGTCTCCATGTCCGGCCACAGATACTCCGGATCACCCTCGGTATTCATGGTGTCCAGATGATCCTGGGCGTCGGCATTGAGGCTGTCGATGAGCGGCGCCAGCTGCGGATCATCGGGATGGAAGTCCCGGCCGCCGGTCAGAGACTCGACCAGCCGGTGACGCATATCGACGAATGCCGGTTTTCCGGTCGAGACATGATCAGGCACCGGCGCGTTCGGGGGCGGGCTGGCCGAGCCAGGAGCCAACATCATCGGAGTGATCAGTGCGGCCGCGACCGTGGCGATGGCGGCGTGGAACAGACGTGATCGCATCAGTGAAACCTCCTCGGGCTGGGGTGGCGATGGGCGGGTTTTACTTGAGCGCGCCGACGGTCATGCCGACGTGGATACGGTTCTGGAAGATCAGGTAAACGGCGAGCAGGGGGAACATGGCGATCATCAGACCCGCGAACAGTGCGCTGTAGTCGGCCGCATAGCCCTGGCTCACCGACAACGCGGCGAGTCCCTGTGTGAGGACGTACTTGTCCTGGTCGGAGACGAGCACCAGTGGAAGCAGGTACTGGTTCCACAGACCGAGAAAGTTGAAGATGCCGATGCTGATGATTCCGGGCCGGGCCATCGGCAACATCACCCGGAAGAACACCCCGAACTGGGAGGCGCCGTCGATCAGCGCCGCTTCGGCGATAGCGGTGGGTAACGTGCGGAAGAAGCTGGTCAGGAAGAACACAGTGAACGGAAGCGCGTAGGCCGTGTAGACGAGTATCAGCCCGTGGTGCGTGTTGAGCATGCCCAGGTCGCGGACGACGAAGAACAGCGGCACCAGCGCCAGGAAGACCGGGAACATCATCCCGGCGATGAACAGGTAGAACAGCAGCCGGTTACCGGGGAAGTCGAACCTGGCCAGGACATACGCCGTCATGGAACCCAGCAGCATGGTCAGCACGAGCGCACCGCCCACGACGATCAGCGTGTTGATGAAGTAGCTGCCGATCTGGGCGGTGGTCCACGCGCGGACATAGTTGTCGAGGTTCAGTGCCGCGGGCAGGGCCCACGGCGAGCTGAATATCTCGGCGTCGGTCTTGAACGACGTCATCAGCGCCCAGACGAGTGGGATCCCGACGACGGCCGCCCAGGAGATCAGGAACACATGCGAGACGCCCCTGGTCACTCGCCGGGAGGCGGCGCGCGCAGGCGCTGGCGGGGAAGTCGGCGGGGCTGTCAGTCTGCTGGTGGATGGTGCGAGTGTCATCGCCCGTGCTCCTCAGTACTCGATCCGTTCGCGGCGGGACAGCCGGAACGCCACTGCCGCGAACACGACGGTGATCAGGCACAATGCCACGCCAATGGCGGATGCGTAGCCGAACTCGCCGCGCTCGAACGCGGTCCGGTACAGGTAGGTCGCGACTACTTCGGTGGATCCGTCCGGCCCGCCTCGTGGGGTGAGCACTGCGGCGATGGCGAACAGATCGAGCGCGGCCATCCCGAGGTAGACATAGGCGACCTGGACCGTCCCCCACATCATCGGCAGCGTCACCTTCCAGAACGTGCGGAAGGCGCCGGCACCATCCAACTGCGCGGCCTCGAAGTACTCGTGCGGGATGGCGGACATCGCCGCGCTGAACAGCACCACGTAGAAGCCCACCGCGCCCCAGACGACCACCCCCATGATCGCCCACAGCGCGGTGTCCGGATTGCCCAGCCACGAGCGTTGCAGCGCGCCCAGGCCCACCGCATCCAGTGTCCCGTTCAGGATGCCCATGCGGGGATTGAAGACGAACTGCCAGAGCACAGCCGCCATGACGGCCGGCAGGATGTGCGGGAAGAAGTACACGATCCGGTAGAAACCCGCTCCTCGGATGCCCCCGATGCCGCGGCTTCCCCCGGAGATGTTCAAGATCGACGCGAAGAACAGCGCGAGCGTCATGACGATGAGCGGCCAGACGATCAGGAAGATCATGTTGTGGCTCAGCGCCCGCCACCACACCGGATCGGAGAGCAGCCGGACGAAGTTGTCCAGCCCCACGAAGTTGCGCTCCGCGCTCAGCCCGCCCCAGTCGGTCATGGATACCCGGAATGCCTGCAGGTACGGCCACAACACGAACACCGCGTAGAACAACAGCGGTGCGGCGAGGAAGGTGCCGATCAACCGGTACTTTCCCGTGTGCATCGACTATTCCCTGGTGAACTTCTCGATGCTGTCGTCGGCAGCTACCCGGTCGGCCGCCTCCTGCATCGCATCGGCGAATTCTTCCGGGGTGACCCGCCCGGTGAGGAGGTTGCCGAGCTGCGGGCCCGACACTTCGCGCAGGTCCGGGTACCAGTTGGCGTATTGGTAGTAGAGGCGGGTTTCGGAAGCGTTCTCCATGGCCTCGTTGATCGACGCCAGCGCCGTGCTGCCGTCCGAGGCTCCGTCCAGCGCGCCACGGACGACGGTGGGCGCCCCGGTCAGCTCGGAGAACTTCTGCGCTCCCTCGGTCGAGAGCATGATGCGCAGGTACTCCAATGCCCCCGGCACGTTGTCGGCATGGGCCGGAACGATGAATTGCTCACCGGCGCTGACCTGAATCGCGGAGAAGTCGAGCTGGTCGTCGTCGGTGAGGTTGGGCACCGGCGCTACCACCATGTCGAACCCGTCCGGTGTGATGCCGGCCATCTCGTTCTCGATCCACGAGCCGGAGGCGTAGAAGAGCGCCTCGCCGAGGACCCACTCCGTCTGGGCCTGAGTGTGCTCCAGACCGTCGGAGCCTGGCAGCATCAGATCCTCGGCATTGAGCCGGTAGACAGCCTCAAGTGCGGCGAGCACGCTGTCCTGCCGCCAAGCCTCCGGCTCGAGGTTGTCGATGCGGGCCAGTGCCTCGACACCGCCGTTCTTGGCGGCCAGGTGCATGATCACTCGGCCGAGGTAGTCAGCGGCGTTGGTGCCTCCGTACGTCCAGCCGTAGATCCCCTCCGAACGGGCTTCCCGGCACAGGTCCAGCATCTCGTCCCAGGTGCGGGGGTATTCCCAGCCCTTCTCTTCGAAGAGTGATCGTGAATACCAGACCCCGTACACCGTGGCGACGTAGTTCAGGGCGTAGACATCTGACCCGAAGGTGCCTTCTTCGATCACACCGGGGATGAGCAGGTCTCGTACCGGAGTGTCCGGGTCGTCGATCGACGGTGCGTCCAGCAGCGGCTGCAGGCTCGCCAGCTGGTTCTCGGCGATCAGTGCGGTCATCTCCAGCCGGTTGGCGCCGGAGTTGTCGATGACGTCCGGCACATCTCCGCTGACGAAACGCGGCTGTAGCGTTTGGGTGAGCTCCTGAATGGCTGAGCCGTCCACCGTAGCCTCGGGGAACTTCGCCGAGTACAGCTGCTGATGAAAGTCGGCGTACTCGCTGCCGTAGCCGCCGTCGAAGATCACGACGTCGAGATCCGCTGCCGCGTCGACGCCGAAGGGATTGTCGGCGTCGTCGCTGACCTGCACGGCTGCGTTGCCGTCAGGGTCGGTGCCGGTGCTGGAGCCGTTGCTCCCGCACGCGGTGAGCAATCCGGCCGCCGGCACGGTGAGCAGCCCGGTTCGGAGCAGATGGCGGCGGGACAAGGGACGGGGCGTCATGGGTCCTCCTCGATGGTCAGGCGGTACGCCGGATGCGACCGCTGTATTTCGCTTCGAGTGCCTCGTTGTGCTCGTCGCCCCCGGGCATGTTGGCCGACAGATAAACCGGTGGCTGTTGCCCGGACTCCAGGAGCAGCCGGACGACCTCCGCCCCGATCATCTGGACGAGGAAGGCGCCGGTGATGCTGGAGACGGCGCAGGCCGTGCCGCCGTCGGGCAACGTGAGCAGTGAGTCTCCGTAGGGGGCGCCGTTGTCGATGACGACGTCGGCGATCTCGCTGAGCCGTCGGCCGGACGGGTGCCGAGGCGTGACCTGGGCCGTATGGTTCATCGAGGTGACGGCGATGACGTCGTGGCCGTTGTGCTTGGCCAGTAGCGCCATCTCGACGATGCTGCCGTTGACGCCGGAGTTGGAGGCGATCACGAAGATGTCGCGTGGGTCGGGAGCCGCCAGCGTATAGAGGCGGTGCGCCACCGAAAGATCGCGCTCGAGGATGCCGTCCGAAATGGTGGAGACGGGTTCGCCGCCGAACAAGACGACGTCGCGTAGGGCGATCCTGTTGCTGGGGATCAACCCGCCGGCGCGCCCGGCGATCTCGAGTGCGAGCGCCTCGGAGTGTCCCGTGCCGAACGCCTGGACGACGCCTCCAGCCCGCACCGAAGCGGCGATGTGCTCCGCCGCCAACGCGATGGCCGCGGGCTGGCCGTCGATGACGGTGTCGAGGACGGACTGGGCGGCGGCTCTGAAGGCCGACGCGCTGACCGTGTCCGGCGCCGCGGGTGGTGTTGGGTGGGACCCAGGCATGAGAACTCCTGTCGATCTGAGATAGCGAACAATTCGCTGCAGTGACGGCAACATTGCCCGAATCTGGCCGGACCGTCAATAGTGATGGCGAAGAATTCGTCGTTCAGGATCCTGCAGCAACCCTATTGAAGGTGCCGTTTCTGCAGCGAAGAGTCGGTAAGGTAGGGATTTGCCGATGGATCCGGTCCCGATTTCCTGCATCTGCCGAGTTGACAGGCGTCATCGGTCCGGATAGAGAATAATTGTTCACAGTGGGGAGTGCTTTGATGCGGGATGTGCCCGAACAGCGGGAGCTGAGCGTCACCGAGCGGGTCCGCGAGATGCTGCCCGAGCTGCCGGCGGCGCAACGCACCGTCGCTGAGCTGATCATGGCCGACCCCGGGCGCGTAGCTCAGCTGAACGTCCTGGACCTGGCCGAGGTCTGCGGCGTCTCCACCGGCAGTATCGCGCGGCTTTGCCGGGCGCTGGGACTGGACGGGTACGCCTCGCTGCGGATCTCGCTGGCTGCTGATAGCGGGAGGTCCGAACGCGAGGCCTGGGACAGCGACATCGGTCCGGACATCGCCGCCGAGGACGATCTCCAGCGGGTGGCGACGGTCATCTCGACCGCCATCACAGGAACCGTGTCCAACACGCTGAACCAGGTGGATCTTCCGGAGGTCGACCGCGCGGCCGACGCGCTGGTCGGAGCCGGCCGGGTGCACCTGGTCGGATTCGGAGGCAGCGGTGCGAGCGCCACCGAGTGTATGGGCCGCCTACACCGGGTCGGCATCCCTACCTGGGCCATCACCGATGTGCACACCGCGATGTCCGGCATGGCCGTGCTCGGGGCGGGGGATGTCGTCGTGGCTATCTCACACAGCGGCCGTACGCGTGAGGTCTTGGACCTGATCGCTGAGGCCGCTGCCCGCGGCGCCATTGTCGTCGCGGTGACCAACGACCCCAGCTCGCCCATCGCCCGCCACGCCGACATCGTCCTGCGGACCAGTGCCGGCCTGGACGGCTTCCGTAGCGAAGGCGTCCTGGCCAGGCATGCTCAGCTGGCGGTGCTCGATCTGCTGTATGTCGCGGTGGTCCAACGCACGTCGGCGCAGAGCGCCGAGGCGCTGACCGCCACTCGAGAGGCCGTGCGTGCCTATTTGGGCCGCGAGTCGGATGGAGACGATGAGTGACCACACTAGTCGCGGTCGGCATCGACGCCGGGGGTACCGGAACGCGCGCGGTGGCGGTCACCGCCGACGGCGTCCGGGTGGGCGCGGGCAAGGCCGGTGGTGGCAATCCGCTGGCCAACGGACTGGATGCCGCTGTCACGAATCTCGCCGACGCCGTCCGTGCCGCGCTGGGGCCCACGGACCCACGTTCCGTCACCTCGGTGGTGCTGGGGCTGGCCGGGCGCTGCGCGCTGGAACAGCCCCAGGTACGCCAGGCCTATGACGATGCGCTGCGCGCCCTGGGTATCGGTGCCGAGCTCCACGTGATCAGTGACCACCTGGTCGCTTTCACCGCCGGCACGCATGAGCCGGCCGGCACCGTGCTCAGCGCCGGTACGGGTGCGGTGGCGGCTCATTTCATCGACCGGCGGGCCGTGGGCGTGGCCGACGGGCTGGGCTGGCAGCTTGGGGACAAAGGCTCAGGATTCTGGATCGGCCGGGCCGCGGCGAAGGCGACCGCACGGCAGCTGTCCCGGGCGGCGGAACTCGGTCCCCTGACCGCCGCCGTCAGCCGGCACATCCTGGGCTCGGCCACCGGCGGCGCGCCCGCGGGCGGCGCCACGACGTGGGCAGAACCATTCGTCGGACGCGTTCAGGAACGCGATCCGATCTACCTGGCTGAACTGGCTCCTTTGGTCAGTGCCGCGGCGGTCGATGGCGATCCGGTCGCGGTCAGGATCGTCCGGGCGGCGGCCAAGCGCTTGGCCAAGACCGTCGCCGAGATCCGCCCGCCCGGATGTTCCTCACCCATTGTGCTCGCCGGCAGTGTGCTCACGGCGTCGGCGCCGGTCCGGGTCACCCTGCAACGGCGCTTGCGTCGCCGGTGGGAAGCGCCGGTGCTGATGGCTGGTGATACTGGCGAAGCCGCCGCCTGGCTCGCGGCTGAACGGCTCGCCGGCGGCGGCTAGGTGGCTGAACCCATCCGGGCGAGCAGCCCCCGCGCCCACGTTGATCATGGGCAGATGACACCTGTTCGGCTTCGAATAGGCGGCATCTGACCATGATCAACTCGGTTGGTGGGGCCGCCGAGGTCGCGGGTTGACGCTAGCTGAGGAACGTGATGCTCAGCGCGGCGGTCGCGAACGCGAAGAGCATCACCACAGCGGTGTACCCCAGAACTTGGCCGGCTCGCAGCTTGGTGAGTGCGAGCAACGGTAGCGCCCAGAACGGCTGGATGCCGTTGGTCAGCTGATCACCCATGGCGATGGCCATCACGCCGATGGACGGGTCGACACCGAGAGACTCCGCGGCGTTCGTGACCAGCGGGCCCTGTACAGCCCACTGGCCTCCGCCGGACGGCACGGCCAGGTTGACGACCGCGGCGCCCAGGAGCGCGAAGAACGGGAACGTGGTGGCCGTGGAGAATGACACGAACCAGTCGGCGATGATCTCCAAGAGCCCGGAATGCTCCATGATGCCCATGATCCCGGCATACAAAGGGAACTGAATGATGACCGCGGCGGCGCTCTTGGCGCCCTCGGTCGCCGCCGTGGCGTAGTTCTTGAGGGTGCCGTGCAGTGCCAACCCGGCGATCAGGAAGGTGAAGTTCAGGAGGTTCAGATCAAGTCCGACGATGCCGTCGCGTACCAGTTCCGGAATGAGATAGAGCAGACCGGCGATGACGACCACGGCTACCGGGATGCGGCTGTGCATGAGCCGTTCGGCGGGACTGTGCTGGGCGGTGACCGCCTGCGTCTGGGTGGCCGTCGTGCCCTCGGACGGGCTGCCGCTGGACGTGGTGTGCCCGGAGCCGGAGCTGCCGGTCGTGTCCGTGGCCGACGAGTCAGTGGGGTCGAGTTCGATCTCCTGAGTCTCGCTGGGCTTCGGATGCATGCTCATGATCAGCAGCGGTGCGCCGACGAGCATCACGGTGAGGAAGACCAGGTTGAACGGCTGGAAGATCGTTTCGCTGAGAGGGATCAGGCCGATTTGGTCTTCGAGGAAGTGTCCCGAGGTGTTCACCAGCAGCGGTGCGGACCCGGACAGCCCACTGTGCCAAACCATCAGGCCCAGATATCCAGCAGCGGCGAGCAGCGGGAAATGGACCTTGATGCCACGCGCCTTGCAAGACTTCGAGACCTCGATGGCCAGGAGTGCACCAGCGATCAGCCCGAGCCCCCAGTGCACCATGCCGAACAACGTGGTGCCGACGGCGGTGAGCAGGCACGCGGACTTCGGTCCTTTCGGCAAGGCGGCGAGCCGGGCGATGCCGCGTTTCGCCGGGGCTGAGCTGGCGAGCGCGTAACCGGTGACTAGTACCAGCGTCATCTGCATGCCGAATTCGAGAAGTCCCCAGAAGCCGGTGTACCAGTCGTCGACGAGGTCCATCGGCCCCTGGTCGGTCAGGAACAGCGCCATCCCGAAGACGATCACTGAAAGTGCGATCGCGAGGACGAACGCGTCAGGTAACCAGCGGGTCGTGAAGGCCGCGAGGGCGTTGCCGATTCGGCGCATGGCTCGTGACTCCAATCGGGTGACGGTCTCCGTCTGTCAAGGACTTTCGGGGCACTCGTGGGCCGGGACTTCGGGGGCCGCGTTGTCCCGGAGTTTGGCCAGCGTCTCGCGCAGCTGTGCGATCTCCGTGTCGGGTATGCCCCGGCGCAGTTGCCGGTCGAAGGTGAGCGCGACGTCGCGCAGATGCAGGAACGCCGTCTCCCCCTCCTCGGTCAGCTCGACCAGATGAACGCGGCGATTGTCTGGATCGCGGCGGCGCACGATGAGGCCGTCCTGCTCCATCGCGCTGAGGTGGTGCGTCAGGGTAGCGCCCTGAATCCCCACTTCGGCCGCGAGTTCACGCTGGTTGGCCACCGTTCTCGACTTGAGTGACAGCATGATGAACCAGATTGCGCGGGAGCCGCCCGCGAGGCCGAGGGCTTCATCGAAGGCACGGGCGATGTCGTGTGTCGCGCCCCAGAGAACCTTCGCGATGGGCGGCTTGCCGGAGGGGTCGGGCATGGCGTGAGAGTAGCGCACAAGTGATCCGCGAATTCGTTTGATACCTAACGCTTAGATGTCTATCGTTTGTTCTAGCCGTGGGGGAAGTCACGGCTATACATCGCGAAGGAGCAGTCGCATGACCACATCCATAGACCACGCCAGCCCAGCGCTGGCACAGCTCCGAGCCGAGTTCGACGGCCAGGTGATCGGCGCGGATCACCCCGATTACGACGAAGCGCGCACCGTGATTTCCGGGTTGGTCGACCGGCGCCCGGCCATGATCGTGCGCCCGCGCGACGCCGCGCAGGTCGCTCGGGTCGTGGCTGTGGCTGCGGAGTCCGGGCTCGAACTCGCGGTTCGCGGTGGCGGGCACAGTGCGGCCGGTCACGGCGTGTCCGAGGGCGGCCTCGTGCTCGATCTGCGCGACATGCGGGCATTCGACATCGACGTAGAACAGCGCACGGCATCGGCTCAAGCCGGCCTGACAGCAGGCGAGTACACGGCGCTGGCCGGTGAGCACGGGCTGGCCACAGGGTTCGGAGACACAGCGTCGGTAGGAATCGGCGGGATCACTCTGGGCGGCGGGGTCGGCTTCCTCAGCCGGCGATTCGGCTTGACGATCGACGATCTACTCGCCGCCGAGGTGGTGACCGCCGACGGTCAGATCCTCGAGGTCGACGCGGCCCATCATCCAGACCTGTTCTGGGCCATCCGGGGCGGAGGTGGAAACTTTGGCGTGGTGACCCGGTTCACCTTCCGGGTGCATGAGGTATCGGACGTGGTCGGCGGCATGCTGATCCTGCCGGTCACGCCAGAGATCATCGTCTCGGCCATTGCCGCGGCCGACGCCGCGCCCGAGCAACTGTCGGGAATGTTCAACGTCATGACCGCACCTCCGATGCCGTTCGTCCCGGAGGAGTACCACGGCAAGCCAGTCATGATGGCTCTGCTCTGCTACGCGGGCGGCGCTGAAGAGGGCGAGCGCGCCATGGCGCCCTTCCGGGAACTGGCTACGCCCCTCGCCGACATGATCAAACCGATGACTTACCCCGAGCTTTTCCCGCCCGACCCGCCGCACCGGCCGGTGGCCGCGGGCCGGACGCTGTTCGTCGACGGTGTGGATCTCGACGCGGCCAAGCTCATCATGGACCGGCTACACGCTTCGACGGCTGCCATGACGGTGGCCCAGTTCCGCGTTCTCGGCGGTGCGGTCGCCCGGGTTCCGTCTGACGCCACCGCCTTCGCCCACCGCGACCGCCGGGTGATGGCGATGGTGGCCGCCATGTTCCAGGATCCTGTCGAGCTGCCCGTCTACGAAGCCTGGGTGTCGGAGTTCGCCGCCGAGCTCAGCGATGGTTCGCCGGGTGCCTACGTGAACTTCGTCGGCGATGAGGGCGCGGCCCGGGTGCGGGACGCATATCCAGGTACCACCTGGGACCGGCTGCGGGAGGTCAAGAAGCGTTACGACCCGGGCAACCTGTTCCGGCTCAACCAGAACATCCCGCCGGCCGAGTAGCCGCATGCGATGACGGCGGCCGGGCTCGGCCGGTACGGTCGGGGCCATGAGCGAGATCGCAGATCGGCACCGCCGGCTCGCCGCCGCATTCACCGAGCGGGTCGAAGCAATCCCGGAGCAGCGTTGGGAGAACCCGTCGCCCTGTCCGGGCTGGACCGCACGGGACGTCGTCGGCCATGTGATCGAAGCCGGGCAGTCCTATTTCACTCTCATCGGACAGGAGCCACCGAGCGGGCCACCGGTGGACCGCGATCCGGTGGCCGCCTGGGTTGCCGTCCGCGACGGCGTCCAGGCCGCGCTGGAAGATCCAGACACGGCAACAACCGAATACGACGGTGTGTTCGGGCGGATGACGTTCGAGAACGGCATCAACCAGCTGTTCTGCTTCGACCTGCTCGTCCACGCGTGGGATCTGGCCCGCGCCACCGGTCTTGACGAGCGTCTCGATCCGCACGAGGTCTACGCGGCATTCGAGATGGTCAAGCCGATGGACGACATGCTGCGTGGATCGGGCGCCTTCGGCCCCAAGGTCAGGCCGCCCCGAGAGGCTGACCAGCAGACCCGCTTCCTGGCATTTCTCGGGCGCACGGTGTAATCGCGCGGGTCGTGGCCGGTGCCACGACCCGCGCGACCATCTACTCCGTCTGTTTCAGGCGGCTCGTGCTCCGGTGATGTAGCCGACCACCTCATCCGGCGTAGTCTCGTTGCGCTTCAGGTCAGCGACGAGTTGCCCCTGGCGGAAGACGACGATCCGGGTGGCGATTCTGAACACGTGTTCAATGTTGTGACTGACCACAATGAGCGGAATCTTCTTGGCGGCGACGTCCTCGATGAGCTTGAGCGTCTCCTCCGACTCCTTGACCCCCAGCGCGGCCGTCGGCTCGTCGAGGATGAGCAGTTTGTTGCCCCACATCGCGGTCCGTGCGATCGCGGTGGCCTGGCGCTGCCCGCCCGACATCGTCCCGACCGGAGCCGTGACCGACGGAACGGTGACCTTCAGCTCCTTGAGAGAAGTCTCCGCCTGCTTGGACATGGCCGGCAGGTCGAGGACACCGAACAGCCTGCCGAGTAACCCGCCCCGGGTCGGCTCGCGCCCGAGGAAAAGGTTGCCGCCAACATCGATATGCCCGACGAGGGCCAGGTCTTGATAGACCGTCTCGATGCCTCGCTCCCGCGCGTCGGCGGGGCTGGCGAAGTGGACCGGCTCGCCGTCGATGTGAATCTCGCCCGACGTCGGTTCGATCGCGCCGGAGAGCATCTTGACGAATGTCGACTTGCCGGCTCCGTTGTCACCGACGAGGGTGACCACTTCACCTGGGTGGATCTCGAAGTTGACATCGGCCAGGGCACGCACCGGCCCGTACCATTTGCTCAAGTTGGTCGCACGCGCAGCTGGCTGTCGGCCCTTAGCTTCGGCTGCTGCCGGTTCCGCTACCGATCGTTCAGACATTTTCGCCCCTTTCAGCCGGCGTACTCGTCCCACATCTCGTCGGGAATGTTGCTGCGGAAACCGTCCAGTTCCAGCATCTCGATGGGTGCATGCTCGAATACCGTCGCGCAGTCGTGAGTGACGGGCAGATCGGTGAGGGTGATCTCGGGAATCTCGTCGGAGCGGCCTTCCCAATGCGCCATCACCGCGGAGGCCATCTCGGCGCCCATCAGCTGCGAATCGCGGAATCCCGCCGCGGCGATACCGCCGGTGCAGATCGCGGCCAGTTCGTCGAGTTGGCCACCGTTGCCGATGATGTCGATGTCGTCCATACGTCCTTGTGTGATCAGGGACTCCATGACTCCGAGCGCGGTGTTGCTGTTGGCGCCGATGATCAGATCGAGGTCCGGGTGAGCTGTGCCGATCGACTCGGCATAATTGAATGCCAGCTCTTGATCGAAATCGGCGAAGACCTCGTCTATTTGTTCGTAGCTGAGACCACACTCGCTGAGTACGTCGTCGAGCGCGTCGAGAGCCCCTCCGACGCGGTTCTGGGAGATCTCGGAGGCGGCCGGACCCCAGAATGGAACCACGGTGATGTCCTCGCCGGCCTCGCAGTACTCGTGCGCCATGTGCTCGGCGCCGACGTAGCCCATCTGGTAGTGGTCGGTCACCACCCAGGTCAGGGGGTCGGCCTCTGGTTCTTCTTCGAGGTTGCTCGGATCGATGTCGCCGACGATGACGACGGTGCCCGCTTCTTCGATCTCGACGATCCGGTCGTCGACCAGCGCGTATGAGGACGGGTTGATGATCGCGTAGTCCGGTGCCAGCGTGGCGATGTCCTCGAGGATGCGGTCCATACCCTCATGGTCCTCGGCGCCGGCAGGAGCGGCCGTGCTCAGTGTGTAGGTGAAACCGGCCCGTTCGAACGCGGCTTCGAGACCGATCAGCTGCTGGCCGGCCATCTCGGTGATGTCCTGGGTGAACGAGACGAAGGTGACCAGCGGCCCGTCACCGTCGGCCTCCAGATCCGTATCGACCTCGTCGGAGTCTTCGTTGTCGCCGTCCTGGGCGGTGGGGACTTCGTCGGCGTCGTCGTCGATCTCGGCGCCACACGCGGCGACGATGAACAGAGCGGCGGCAGCGGTGAGCGCCCCTAGCCTTCTGCGGTATCGCATGATTGTCTCCTGGTGTCAGTGATCTTGGTGCGTTCGTTCAGCACGAGTGGATGTGAAACGAATTCGAGTGAAACCTGTGCGATGCCACCCAACGGCGGTCAATATCGGCCCTGAAGGCGGACCCGCAACATCTGTGAGGCGACGGCCAGCACGATGAGGATGCCGAGGAAGATCTGTTGCCAGTAGAAGCCGGCGCCGGCCAACAGCAACCCGTTCTCCAGCGTGCCGATGAACAGCATGCCGAGCACGGTTCCGAGAATGGTCCCGATCCCGCCGAACAGCAAGGTGCCGCCGAGCACCACGCCGGCGATGACGTGCAGCTCGTTCATCTCACCCATGTTCGGGTTGGCCGCGTTCATGCGGCCCATGAGCACCAGAGCGGCGATGCCCACCATGGCTCCCTGGAAGGCGAACACGGCGATCTTCCAGCGATCGACCCGGATTCCGGCCCGTCGCGCCGCTTCCTCGTTGGAGCCGATGGCGATGGTGTAGCGGCCGAACCGGGTGTATTTGAACAGCAGCCAGCCGAGCAGCGCACAGACGGCGGCGATGGCCACCGGGACCGGAACCGGGCCCCAGGATCCGCGTCCCATGATGAGGATCTCCTCGGGGAAGCCGCGGTACTGCCCGCCGTACATGAACTCCTGTACGGCGCCTCTGTAGGCGATCAGGCCGCCGAGCGTGGCCAGTAGGGCCGGCACCTTGAGCTTGGTGACGACGACGCCGTTGAGGACCCCGAGCGCAGAGCCCATCAACATGGCGAACGGCAGTGCCAGCATGACCGGCATCCCGTGCAACATGATCAGCTCGGCCGTTACGCACATGACCAGCGCCATCATCGAGCCGATGGACAGGTCGATGTTCTTGGACGTGATAACGAAGGTCTGCCCCACTCCGAGGATCACGAAGATCGCCGCGGTGCGGAGGATGTTCGTCAGGTTGTTGCCGGTGAGAAACGCGTCGCTGAAGAACGACAGCCCGATGACGAGCACAATGGTGGGCAAGATCAGCAGGTTTGCTTCCCGGAAGAAACGTCCGACCAGGCTGCTCGCCGAGCTCATTCGAGACTTGCCAGGCGGGGCATTGGTGCTGGGTGAGCGTTGTACCTCAGTTGTCGACACTGCGCCTCCTGTCACGGATGTCGGGCTCGCGCCCGTGCGATCTCACCCGCACCGCTCACTCTGACGCGCGTGGCGCGGGTGGATGTTACCGCTCACATTCACGAGCGTGGTTGTTCGGTTGGTGGTCTGCTGATGGTTTATGCGAGGACGATCTCTACGCCGTGTTCGGCCACCTTGCAGAGCGTCGGATCGCGGGGGTCGGCTGTGGTTACGAGGGTGTCGATGGCATTGAAGTCGGCGAGTGAAGAGAAGGCCACAACGCCGAGTTTGGAGGCGTCGGCCACGGCGATGACGTGGCGGACGCTGGAGATCATCGCTTGCTTGACGGCGATCTCGTCGATGTTGAAATCGGTCAGGCCCCGGTCGGCGTCGATGCCACCGCTGCCGATGATGGCTTTGTCGACGAAATGCCGCTCGAAGGTGCGCTCGGTGTCGCGTCCGGTGAGCATCAGCTCGCCGGGCCGGAGCACTCCGCCGGTGACGATCACCTTGACTGTCGGGCTCTCGACGAGTTCGAGGGCAACGTGGATGTCCGGCGTGAGCACGGTGAGGCCGGGGGTGCTGGTCAGGTGCCGCGCCGCCTCGATGGCCGTGGTTCCGTAGTCGATGGCGAGTGTCTCGCCTGGTGAGATGAGCCGTGCCGCGGCGGCGCCGATCCGGCGCTTCTCAGCGCTGTTCCGGGCTTTGCGCTGGGCGTATGGCGGGACGAGATTTCGCTGCCGGTCCCACACGGCGCCGCCACGATAGCGGCGCAGCATGCCCTGGTCTTCAAGGTCGGCGAGGTCCCGGCGGATGGTCATTTCCGATACCTCGAAGAGAGACACGAGCTCGGGCACCGATACCGATCCCGCGCGTTCGAGTTGCTCGATGATGCGGGCTCGGCGGTTCGTCAGCGACATCGTGCACCTCCCTCCGCGGGTCGGACCGGCCATGTGCTGGGCCATGACGGTAGGGGAGGGGCATGATCGAAGTCAATAGTTTCAAACAGGTGAATCTTTCGTAATGTTCGGTTTCAAACACTGACGTCGGCGCAGAGATGGGCGCGCAGCGTCAGATAGCTCCATTGTTCCCACTGGTCCGCGGTCCAGTGGCGGATATGAACCAGCAGTAAGAACATTTCCGTGCTCAGGACGGCGAACAGGATGTCGGCCGCGTGTTCGGCAGTGATATCCGGACGTGCGCCGGGTTTTGTGACCAGCGCCTGGGCCGCGGCGTCCTGGACCTCGTATCTCGGACGCTGGTCGGCGGGCCACATCTCGGCCACGTCCGCGTCGGTGGCCGCCGCGGTGTCGACCATCTGGACCAGGGGGGCCACTCGCTCGAGTACCTCCCGGGAGCCGTGAACGTGGATCCGTAGCTGTTCATCGGCGGTTTCGGCATCGAGGACACTGTGAAACCACGGTCGCTCGGTGGTGGCGGTCGGCTCATGATCTCCGGCGACCGTGACGTCCACCAGTTCCTTCAGCAGGGTTCGTTTGTTGCCGAAGACGAAGTAGATGGTCTGCACGGCAACCCCGGCCCGGTCCGCGATTTCTTGCAGCGGCGTCGCGCCGTAGCCACGTTCGAGGAAGAGCTCACGTGCGGCTTCGATGATGCGAGCCCGGGTCGCCTTGGCCTTCTCCGAGCGTTTGTTGGAGCGCTTGACGGTGGTCATTGCCTTAGTGTATCTCTAGAGCCCAACACTAGAGTACAACTCTAGAGAAAGGATCTAGTGATGGCTGTTGTCAGAACCACGCGATTCCAGGTCGATCCAGAGGTGGTCGATGAGTTCCTCCGGCGACGAGCGGTGATGATCGATACTCTTCGGCAGGCCTTCCCAGGTCTCGTCCAGGCACGTCTGGCCAGGGTCGACGAACGCACCTGGGTCGACACCTGGCTGTGGGAATCCGCCGAGCACGTTCAGGCTGCCTTGGGTGGCGCGGCCACGATCCCCGCGGTGCCTGCGGCCTTCGAGCTGGTCTCGGACGCCGAGGCCGAACAGGCCGAGGTGGTGGACGCGCGATGAGTCCGGCGGTGGAGGCCAGCGGCCTCACCAGAGCGTTCGGCGCAACACGGGCGGTGGATGGCGTGGACTTGACGGTGCCGGCGGGGACGGTTTACGGGTTCCTCGGCCCGAACGGCGCCGGAAAGACCACCACCATCCGGATGCTGGCTACTCTTCTGCGCCCCGACGGAGGCCAGGCGCGAGTGTTCGGCCACGACGTGGTCCGGGAGGCAGAAGCGGTGAGGTCGCGGGTCAGCCTCACCGGCCAGTTCGCCTCCGTCGATGACGACCTGACCGGCGCGGAGAACCTCACCATCCTGGCCCGCCTGCTCGGCTTCCCCCGGCCGGCTGCCCGCGCGCGATCGAGCGAGTTGCTCCTCGCGTTCGGTTTGGAGGACGCGGCCGGCCGGGTCGTCAAGACATACTCCGGCGGCATGCGACGACGGCTCGACATCGCAGCCAGCCTGGTGGTCCGTCCTGATCTGCTGTTTCTCGACGAGCCCACCACCGGGCTCGACCCGCGCAGCCGAAATCAGGTGTGGGACGTGGTGCGCGAGCTTGTCAGCCACGGCACCACGGTGCTGTTGACCACTCAGTATCTCGACGAAGCCGACCGGCTGGCCGACCGGATCGCCGTCATCGACCACGGACGCGTCATCGCCGACGGAACACCGGGTGAACTCAAAGCCTCGGCCGGCTCGGGCAGGCTGAGTGTGCGGCTGCTCGATCCGGACCGGCGCCTCGAGGCGCAACAGCTGCTGACCACAGCTCTCAACAGCCCGGTTCGAGCCGAAGCCGACGAGTCGGCGCTCGTCGGGCGCGTGGAGGATCCGGGCCGGGTGTCCCACGCCCTGGCCGAACTGCTCAGGGCGGAAATCGAGGTCACCACGTTCGCGCTTGCCGAGCCGAGCCTCGACGAGGTGTTCCTGGCACTGACCGGGCACCGCGCGGAGACGGACTCTGACACCAAGGAGGCCGCGTGAGCAGCCCACCACTCACCACCGATCACCCCGGACTGGCAAGCGGGTCCATTTCAGCGGCGATCTCGGCACCCGCCCGCCCGCGACGTCCCGGTGCGCTCGCGGTGTCATTGGTCTTCGCCGATCGAGCCCTGCTCAAGATCAAACACGTGCCAGAGCAAATGGCGGACGCGATCATGATTCCGATCATGTTCACGGTGATGTTCACCTACCTGTTCGGCGGCGCGCTGGCCGGCTCGCCGAGCGACTACGTTCAGTTCCTGCTCCCCGGCACCATGGTCTTCGCCGTGCTGCTCATCACCGTCTATGCCGGTGTCAATATCAACACCGACATCTCCAAGGGTGTGCTCGACCGGTTCCGTTCGATGCCGATCTGGCGCCCGGGCCTGATCGTCGGGGGACTGGTCAGCGACGCCGCGCGCAACGTGCTGGCCGCGACTCTGGTGATCGGTCTCGGCCTCGTGATCGGCTTCCGGCCCGACGGCGGGCCGGCCGGGGTGGCCGCGGCGGTCGGCGTACTGCTGGTCTTCGCCTTCGGGCTGTCCTGGGTCTGGGCCACCCTCGGGCTGCTGCTGCGCACGCCTGCCTCGGTGACGATGATCAGCTTCCTGGTCCAGTTCCCGTTGACCTTCGCCAGCAACGTGTTCGTCGACCCCGCGACGATGCCCGGCTGGCTACGCGCGTTCGTCGAGGTCAACCCGGTCAGCCTGCTGGTTGATACGGTCCGTGGCCTGATGCACGGAACGGCCACCACCGCTCAGGTCGGTGGTGTCTTGTTGGTCTCGCTGGCCGTCGTGGCTGTCTTCGGACCGCTCACCATGCGGCTCTACCGGAACAGGACGTGACCCCCTCGCCCGGGTACGCGTCGCGCGAGCATCCTGAGTGAGGAGTGCTTCAGGACGTTGTACCCGGGCGGAGCCGGTCCAGGGCCACGGCCGCGTACATAGCCACCCCGTTGGCCAGTGCCGCCTCGTCGAACACCACCAGGTTGGAGTGGTTCGGGGCGACCCGTTCGGGATCGACGTCTGGTGGGCAGGCGCCCAGGAACGCCATCGCGCCCGGATACCGTGCCAGCACATAGGAGAAATCCTCGGCACCCATCAAGGGGTTCTCGATGCGTGCGACGTTCGCCTCGCCGAGCAGATCTTGCGCTGTTGCCTCCACGGAATCGGCGAAGGCGGGGTCGTTGACCGTCACCGGGTAGCCGGGAGTGATCTCGACCTCGGCCGTGAGCTCGTGAGCTGCCGCGATTCCGTTGGCAACCGTGCGTAGGCGCTCATGGACATCGGCCCTGGTCTCTTCGGACAACGCCCGGATGGTCCCGTGGAGTTCAGCGCTGGCCGGGATGACATTACTCGTGGTACCTGCCGTGATCTGACCCACGGTCAGCACGGCAGGATCGAACGTATCGGTCCGGCGACTCAGCACTACCTGCAACGACGTGACGATTTCACAGGCCGCGGGGATGGGGTCGTTGGCTTTGTGCGGGGCCGAGGCGTGCCCGCCGCGGCCGGTGAGCACCACCCTGAAGTCGTCCGCCGAGGCGAGGGTTGGTCCCGGGCGCACGTGGATGGTCCCGGAGGCGAAGGTGCTGATGATGTGCAGCGCGAAGGCGCCGGCGACGTCCGGGTCGTCGAGCAGTCCCTCGTCCAGTGCGTGCCGGGCACCGTGGTGGCCCTCCTCGCCCGGCTGGAAGAACAACAGGACACGCCCGGCGATCTCGTCGCGTCGGCCGGCCAGCAGCCGAGCCGCACCCGCGAGCATCGCGACGTGGGTGTCATGTCCGCAGGCATGCATGGTTCCGGGGATCTGAGAGGCGAACGGCAGGCCGGTGTCTTCCTGGAGGGGAAGTGCGTCCATGTCACCCCGCAGGATCAGCGTGGGTCCGTCATGGGCGCCGTCCAACTCGGCGACCACTGCCGATGTGGACTCCGACAATCGAAGCTTCAGACCAAGATCCGCGATCTCGTCGAGTACCGCCTGCTTGGTGATGGGGAGGTCCAGGCCGAGCTCTGGATGCTGGTGGAGTCTACGGCGGAAGGCAATGGTGCGGTCGGCAAGAGTGTGAGCCGCGTCGAGGATAGACGTCATCCCCGCAGTATGCCGAAGAGTTCATACCAAGGGGCGTTGCCGTGCGGTCATTGCCCGGTGGCGGGCGGCGAGTCGTGAGCCGGGCCGTGCCAGCCGTCCCGTGATGAGAGCCAGCCGTCGTCGGGGCCATGCCAGCCGTCGTCGTAGGTGGATTTCATGCCGAACGGCTGGACGTCCTGATGGCAGGTGGCCCCGTGATCGGGCACGGTGAGATCGACGAGATAACGGGCGAGCACGCCGTCGGCACAGCTGCTCTTACCCAGCGTGGTGTGTCCCCAGCCCTCGACGGTCAGCACCCGGGAGTTGCGGAAATGGTCGGCGTACGGCTGGGTGCCGGCGTAAGGCGTCGCGGGATCGAACCGGGTGCCGATCACCAGCACCGGCGCCTCGACCTGTTGATCCCACGGTCCGAGGTAGGCGTCGTCGTCGGTCACCCGCAGGTATTCACATGCCAGGGCGAGCCAGGCCCGGTAGCGGCCGAAGTGGGGGGCTTCCTCATCGGCGGCGTCGGCTCGCTCGGCGAAGCCGCGCGGATCGCCGGTGGTGCCGGTGTCGACGCAGCCAGAGGCGAGGGTGCCGCCTACTGACGGGTAGTCCTCGCCGCGCCGCTGCCGCTGCGGTGCGCCGTGCGTCGACTGTTCGACCAGCGAAGCGGCCTCGCCGGTCAGCTCGGTGTCGCCTGCGGCCAGCTGAGCGATGAGATCGGCCAGCTGCGACCACGAGCCGGGGTGGTAAAGACTGGTATAGGTCTGGGCCACGACAGCCGGATAAGTGAATTCGACGGGGCCGACGCCGGGCAGTTCCATGTCGATCGGCGTGGACTTGAGCCGTGTGAATGTGTCCTCGACGACGGTCTCCGGATCGCCGAGACCCGCTAGGGCGCAGTTCTGCGAGCCGGCTTCGGTGCACAGCCGGAGGAATTCCGCGAACGCCTCGGCCGCCCCCGCGCCCTGCCCCATCCGCTCAGGGGTGGATCTGTCTTCAGCGCCGGGGCGTCCGGCATAGTCCTCGGGAACGATGGTGCCGTCGACCGCAAGTGCCCGGACGCGTTCGGGGAAAAGCCGGGCGTATGTCGCGCCGAGATACGACCCGTAGGAATAGCCCACATACGTGAGCTGGTCTTCGCCGAGAGCCTGGCGCAGCAGGTCCATGTCGCGGGCGACGTTGGCGGTCGACGAGTGCTCGAACCGCTCGCGGGATGTCATCCGGCACAGCGTGGCCATCCGGATCGTGTCGCGGACATAGGTCCGCTCGTCGGCGTCGTTGGCGGGGAAGTGCAGCTGGGTTGCCAGAGCCGCGGCTTCGTCGTCCTGGGTTGGATAACACGTTGCCGGGTCCGAGCGGCCCACGGCTCGGGGATCGAAGCCGAGGATGTCGAAGTGCGCACGCACGTCCTCGGTGTAGACGTTGCGCCCAACCTGGTGAACGAAATCGACGCCGGAGTCTCCCGGACCACCCGGGTTGGTGAACAGGGTGCCGATCCGAGTCTTGGCGCCTGTGGCAGGCAGCTTGGTGAGGTGGATGGTGGTGGTTGATCCGTGCGGATCGTTGTAGTCCGTAGGGACCTCGGCGGTGGCGCACAGGAAGCCGGCGAGCTCGCCCGAATCGGTCTCGTCCTCATCGTCGTCGCAGGTGTCCCAATCCAGCTCGGGTACCGGCGCGTCGACCTGCGTGGTGGTAGCGACCGGGCTGAACGACGGTGGCGGTGCAATGCCGGGGACCGGCGCGGCGAAGGAAGCCGGGGTCGCGGAAGCGACGGCGAGGCCGGTGACAGCGGTACACGCGAGAATACGCGCGCCGAGACGGCTGGCGGGCATCGGTGCTCCTCATGGCCGGTACATCCCAGAGACATGATGACACTATCGACGCGAACCCGCGCGGGGATCATCCACAGAGACCATCATGGCGTCAGTCTTTGTGATGACAACGATCACGGACACGGGCTCGTGATCGGCGCGGGTCCTTGATAAATTGCGGCCGATGGGCGGTGCTACAGAGCGATTGACGTTGTTGGCGCGAGCGTGGGATGAGGCTGCGGAGGAGTACGAGCGTTACTTCGTGCCCCGTTTCGCGCCGTGGGTGGACCAGGCCGTTGGGGCCGTGACCGGGCAGCCGTTGCCTCCGGGGCAGATCCTGGTGCCGTGTTGCGGTACTTTTCCGGAGCTACCTGCCCTGCAGGCGGGTTTCCCTGACCGGGAGATATTCGGCGTAGACCTGTCAGCCGGGATGGTTCAGATTGCGCGTGCGCGCGCCGCTGGGTCGTGGAACGTCTGGGTGGTGGAGGGCAACGCTGCCACCCTCGGGCCGGAATGGACCGACGCGTGCGCGGGCGTCGTCTCGGTCTTCGGGCTGCAGCAGCTTCCCGATCCCGCTGCCGCCCTGGCCGACTGGGCCCAGGCGTTGCGCCCGGGAGGGTGCCTTTCAGTGGTCTTCTGGCCCACCGAGGTGGAAAGCGACGGGCCCTTCGCGCTGCTCAGCCAAGTGCTGGCGGCTCATCGTCCGTTAGCCGACGATGCTTGGCAAGCTCAGCTCGGCAACGTCCTGGCCGGGGCCGGGGTGACAATAGAGCGAGACGAGTACCTGTCGTTCCCGATGAGCCACGAGCATGCCGAGGCGTTCTGGACGGCGATGACCAGCGGAGGTCCCCTCCGCTCGGTTGCGCTCGCCGAAGGAGATGAGTTCATGGGCGCCATGCGCGAGACATTCCTCGCCGCAGCTCCCGCGGGGCAGTGGAACCACATGCCAAGGGCGCGGTGGATCGTCGCGCGTCGTTAGCGCGGGCCGAGACCACGTCCTCGAAGCGCCGTCGATGTGCGGCGCCCCGCCTTGGCGAGAAAAAGGCTGGCCTCGTCGCGCGTCGCCCGGTATGGTCCTCGACGTGCCTAAAGCGGTTAGAACACGCCGTCGCTAGCGGCGGCGTGTCCCTTCTCTGATCACGCTTCGCCGCATCAGGGTCCCTGATGATTCGGGGCCGGTGCGGCCTGACTGAGCTGCCCCGGCTCCGCCTGTGAACCGCGGAGCACTTCTTGCCTAACCTCATTGACTCCGGCCGGCCTGCATCCGGCTCCGGAGTATCCCACCGACCTGTCCTTGTTCTTCTCATCGTTTTGCTGTCGTCGTTGACGTTTCCGTTGACGATCACCGGCGCGTCGGTCGCCCTGCCCGGTATCCAGACCGATCTTGGATCCGGGCTGGGGTCCGTCCAGTGGGTCGTCAACGGCTACAACGCGTGTTTTGCCAGCTTCCTGGTGCTCGCCGGCTCGCTGGCCGATGTACACGGCCGGCGCCGGGTCTTCTCCTGGGGAGTGACCCTCTTCTTCGCCGGCAGCGTGATCAGCGCGTTGGCCGGCGACATCCTCGTGTTGAACATCGCCCGTGCCGTTGCCGGGATCGGCGCGGCCGCCGCCGTCACTTGTGGGGCGCCGATCTTGACGGCGACGTTCCACGGCCCGGCGCGGGCCCGCGCGTTCGGCTTGCTGGGCACCATGCTCGGCGGCGGGCTGGCCTTCGGGCCGACCCTCGGTGGCTTGCTGGTCGACACCTGGGGGTGGCGATCGGTATTTGCCCTGCCCGCCGTGGTCGCGGGCGTCGTGCTGGTGCTGACGCCGGTGCTTCCCCGCGCCGCCGGTGCTCGCGGCAGGAGAGTGGACTGGCTGGGCGCCGTGCTGTTCACGCCGTCGTTGTTGCTGCTCATCTTCATGGTGGTCAGAGCGGGAGACCTGGGGGTCACCAGCCCTGCCGTGCTGGGCGGCGTCGCTGTAGTGATCGTCATGGGGGTGGCATTCGTCAGCGTCGAACGTCGTTGCGCGGACCCGATGTTCGATCTCGGCCTGCTGGCCAATGCCCGTTTCGGATCGGTTGCGGTGGCAGCCGGGACCCTCATGGCCATTCTGGTGCCCCTCTTGGTCTATCTTCCGTCGTACTTGATCTCGGTGATCGGGCTCGACGCCGGGCAGGCAGGCATCTGGATGCTCATGCTCACCGCGCCGACGGTGCTCTTCCCGCCGGTGGGGGCGGCCATTGCGAGGCGTAGGCCAGCGGTTCTGGTCGCCGGGTCCGTGGCGGTGAGCGGAGCCGGCACGCTGCTGTTGAGCACGATCGGCGAGGACAGTTCCGCCTGGCAGGTGCTCGTACCGTTGGTGCTGACCGGTGTCGGGGTCGGGCTCTCGACAGGTGTCCTCGATGGGCTGGCGGTCTCGAGCGTCCGATCCGAACAGGTGGGCTCGGCCGCGGGTCTGTTCAACACGGCTCGGCTGGCTACAGAGACCGTCGTGCTGGCAGCGGTCGGCGCGATACTGGCGGGGCTGAGCGGCGGCCGCCTCGCCGGGGCAGCGTTCACCGATGCCTTACAGGTGGTCTGCCTGGCCCTGGGTGGGTTTGCCGCGGCGGCGACAGTGGCCGTCGTGATCCTCGCGCGGCGCGCTGATCGGGTCGGTGCTGCCACCGCGTAACGGTGCGCCGGCCGACTTGATCATTGTGCTCGTTTAGGTGCCAGGGCACCTAAACGAGCACAATGATCAAGAGATGTAACACACTGAGGAAACACCAACGACTCTTTGCAAAGAAGTGTTTGCGGTTTAGGGTGTCTTCTATGCCTGAAGATCCGCCGGCGCCATGGCCGGCCGCACCCGATCCCGACCGCGACGTCGTCCTCGATTCCCGCTCCCTGCGTGCCGTCGCGCATCCGGTGCGATTGCGGATTCTCGGTCTTCTCCGCCTGCACGGTCCGTCGACGGCTACTGCGCTGGCCGCACAGCTTGGGCTCAACTCAGGCGCGACGAGTTATCACCTGCGTCAACTGGCCGCCGGTGGGCTCATCGTCGAAGACGTCGAACGCGGGACGGCCAGGGATCGCTGGTGGCGCGCCGTGCACCGCTCGAGCTTCTTCCAGGTCTCGGATCTGACCGACGACGAGAAGGACGTGGGCGTCGAGTACCTGCGGGCCATCGCACAGATTTATGCGGAGAAGATGCACCGGGCGGCCGAAGAGCGGCCGATGCTCCCGCCAGAATGGCAGGACGCTGCCAGCTTTGCCGACTATCCGCTGTTACTGACGTCGGACGAGGCCAAACAACTGCTCGCCGATGTGCGAGAGGTAGTCACGCGGTACCGGGCGATGAGTATCCCGCACGAGGACGCCTCCGCCGACGCACCGCCTGGAGCTGAGCCATATCACCTGCAGATTCAGGGCTTCCTGAGTCCTGGTCTGGAACTGGGCGGAGCCCCAGACCCCGGTGTGGCCGTCGAGACTGATGAAGGGCCATGATGACCGCTGAGCGCAGGTGGAGCGGACTCGTCGGTGTCCTGGCGGCGCAGGCGGTCTCGTGGACCGGCACCCGGGTGTCCGCCATCGCGCTGCCATGGTTCGTTCTCTCCACAACCGGCAGCGCGGCGAAGACCGGACTGGTGGTCTTCGTCGAGATGATGCCGTACGTCCTCGCCCAGGTGTTGTCGGGGCCGATCATCGATCGGGTCGGACCACGGCGGATCAGCATCACCGGAGATCTGGTGAGTATGGCGGTCGTGGGGCTGATCCCGTTGCTGTACGCCGTGGACATGCTGCACTTCGGCGTGTTGCTGGGGCTCGTCGCCGTCGTCGGGGCGTTTCGAGGGCCGGCCGACGCGTCCAAGGGCGTGTTCATCCCGCATGTCACCAAGCAGGCGCGGGTGCCCCTCGAACGCGGCACCGGGTTGACCGGCACCATCGAGCGGCTGGCCTCGACCATCGGCCCGGCGATGGCCGGACTCATCGTCGCCGCGCTCGGTGGACCATACGCGCTGGTGATCACGGCAGGGCTCTTCGGCCTCGGGGCGGTGATCATCGCCGTCACCATGCGTGGGTACCAGGTGGTGGCCGACGATCAACCAGCGGAGCCCTACCTGGCCAGACTTCGAGCCGGCGCGGGATTCCTGCGCCGAGAACGGCTCCTGCGCTCGATCGCCGGCATGGTGGCGGTCACCAATCTGCTGGATGCCGCCTGGATGTCGGTCCTGTTGCCGGTCTGGGCGCAGAGCAGTGGGCATGGCCCGGAGGTCGTCGGCCTGGTGGTCGGAGTATTGAGCGCGACATCCATCCTGTCGAGCCTGGTCGCCGCCGTGGTGGCGCACCGCCTGCGACGCCGCCCGGTATACCTGCTCGGGTTCCTCATCGCGGGTGGGCCGAAATTCCTGGTGCTCGCGTTCGGTGCGCCCCTGTGGGTGGTGGTGGTCGTCTACGGTATAGCCGGGCTCGGTGGCGGGTTCCTCAATCCGATCATCGGTGCGATCCAGTTCGAACGGGTGCCGCCGGAGATGTACGGGCGGGTGCGAACCATGGTGGTGGCGGTCGCGTGGTCCGGCGTCCCGTTCGGCGGCCTCGTCGGTGGCGGGCTGATCGCCCTGGCGGGGCTGTCGCCCGCGCTCGTGGTGTGCGGCATCACGTACCTGATCACCACGACGCTGCCCGGACTGCAGAAGGAATGGACCGAGATGGATCAGGAACGACGGTTGGCACGCCAGCGTGAGACTACGGCAAGCCACTAAGAACCCGCGCGAATAGGGAGTCGCCGGGCTCGCGTGCCCGGGCATCCTGGAGGCCCGACATCGTCGCGACCGGCACCGTGGCACGTGCGGTCCGGCGACGTTTCGATCTGATGACGGAGATGCTGGGTCTCGACCGCGAGCGCGCGACGGGTTGGACACTCGCTCGAGTCCTGCAGGACTCCCTCTGGGAGATCGAGGACGGTGCGACGAGGTTGGAGAGCGCACGCGTGGAGATCGCCCGTGCGCTCATCGGTGCTCCGTTGCACGCGCCCTCGTGATCGACGATCAAACCGGCTCGGCGCACCAGGCCTCTCGCGGCGTCGTCACACCAGCCACTGGCCGTCGCGCATGAGGTCGCGTCCCTCGATTTCGTTCTCCTCCCGCCAGGCCTGGATGCGCCGCGGGACGATCCGGAACATCTGGTGGTTCGGCGACTGCCGCGCATCCCATTCGTAGATCGGCACGATGGCATCGTCCAGGCTCGTCCGCTCGTCGTCGCTCAGCAGTTCGGCGTGGCCTTCGATGATGGTTACGTCGCGAGTGGGGCCGACCCCGGCCCGGACGCGGCCGCCGCGGCGGAGGTTGCGGGCGGTGATGCTCTTGGTGGGGGAGTAGATGATCAGCGCCGATCCGTCCCAGTACGACGAGAGCGGTACGAGATGGGCGTTGCCGTTCTCGTCGCCGGTCGCAATCCAGGCGTCTCCGCCCTTCTCGAGGCGTCGCAACGTGTCGGCTTTGCGTTGCTGGGCCGCTCGGGGTGCTGCCATGGTGAGTCCTTTTCGTGAGGTGGCGGGGTGAAACCGGGAGGAAGTTTGCTGCCTCAACCGTGGTTGAGGTCAAACTCGATCCCGGCGACAATAGCGGGCTCCGGGCCGAGCCGACCGTGAAAGCACCCGCCCATGCGGGCGAAACCGGCCCGTACGCGGGGGCGTCGAAGCCATATGAGTGACGCGGTGGGCAGACGCGGGGTAGTGCGGCGCGGCGCTGCCGGTGTGCTGGTGGTTGTCGCCATAGCAGCCGGCGGCCTGGGTTGCACCTCTGAAGATGGTGATCTGCGCGGTGGGCTCGCCCGGGCGCTGACAACGGCCGGTGAGGCGCCGGCCGCCGGTCTGGTGGACGACGAGGAAGCGGAGCTGACCTTGCGGGAGGTGTCCTTCCTCACGGAGTGGGAGCTGGTGAATGTGCTCGCCTGGCAGGTGTCGCATCCGCCACATCTGTACATCGGACACCGGAACGGGACGGACGCGGCGGTTGTGAGCCGGTCAACGGAGGCCTTCGATGCGCTGGTGGCCGCCGACGGTTCGGGCGTTCCGGACGAGGGCAGCGTCATCGACCTGGTGACCACCCGCGCCGAGGTGGTCCGGCCCCAGGATCGGCTGGTGTACGTGGTTCATGCCGCGGAGGACATCGAATTCCGTGCCGATCTAGACGGCGACGACGAGCGTCGGCGGCAGCAAATTCTGCAGCAGTTCGGCACCGAGATCACGCCGCCACGGGCCGTGACCGCGCCGGAGGAAAACTGGCTGGTGACGCTCTACGTCGTGGATGCCGCCGTCGAAGGGGACGAGCACCGGCTGGAGCTGCGCGAGATAGAGGTGGGTCGGGACGGTTCCGTCATCGGCGAGCGGGCCGACGTGATCGCTGAGGATCTTCCGCTGCCCTACTACATGAGATAGCCGCCGGCCGCGTCGTGTCCTGCGGACTGAGGCTCAGAGCGCTCGGGGCGCAGGACACAAGGCGCGAGCGGACGCCGCGATCAGAAGTACTCGACGAGCGCGGTGAACGGCGTGACTTCGCGGAAGCGTTCGTGGGTGCGCGGGACGTCGGCGAATTCGAGTGCCCACGTCATCGGGTGGGGGACCAGCACGGCGCCCAGGCCGGCTTGAAGGGCGGGCTGGATGTCGGACTTCGGTGAATTGCCGATCATCCAGGTGTCGGTTGCGTCCAGACTTCGTTCGCTGACGAAGCCGTGATATACGGCCGTTTCCTTCTCCGGGACGACGACGGCATCGGCGAACAGATCCGCCAGCCCGGACGCCTCGATCTTTGCGGCCTGGTGTGTGTGATCACCTTTGGTCAGCAAGAACAACTGGTGCCGGGTTGAGAGTTCTTGCAGCGTCTCGACCACACCCTCGATGAGTTCCACGGCGTGGGCGCGGATCGGGTCGCATACCGTGCCAAGGGTGGCCAGGTCAGCAGCGCTCGGTGGCTCGCCGGGACGCAGCGCGGTCAGGCAATCGGTCAAGCTGCGCTGGAACGCGTCGACTCCGTAGCCGTAGCGGGGAACGTTCGCGCGTTCGATCTCCTCCAGGCGATGGCGTATCTCATCGCGGGCAAGGCTCGGATGCGCGAGAAAGTCGATGAAAGCGTCGGTCGCCTTCTCGAACAGGACGTTGTTCTCCCACAATGTGTCGTCGGCATCGAAGATCAGGTTCTTCTTCATCTCCCGCGAGTACCTTCCTTGACCAATAGGTGGATCAGCTAGCGTATGTCAGCCCTGCTGAACGGCGAGCCCGAGGGATGTCGCTCTTTGATACCGGGAGGTTGTTCAACCCGGGTTCCGGGCCGGTTTCCGCCACCTGGCGGTATTGAAGTGGAGCTCGATCATGGACCATCCCTTGCGACCCGCTGGTTCAATGGGACTGTGACTGGCCAGGCACGCGTGGTTGAGGCTCTGCAACGCATCGCGTACTTGCTGGAGCGCGCCCGGGAGCCGACGTACCGCGTGCGCGCGTTCCGCAACGCCGCTGCGACCATCAGCGCTCTCGGCGACGACGAACTCCGTGGGCGCGTGCAAGCAGGCACGCTGACCGAGCTTCGGGGCATCGGCAAGGTCACCGCCGAAGTCGTCACCGAGGCACTCAGTGGCGAAACTCCGGTGTATCTACGACGGCTCGAGGCGACCGGCGGTCAGCCCGTGGCGGAGGGTGGCGCCGAGATCCGTGCTGCTCTGCGTGGCGATCTGCACACACACTCCGACTGGTCCGACGGCGGCAGCCCGATCGCGGACATGGTGGCCGCGGCTCAGGCGCTCGGACATGAGTACATCGCGTTGACCGACCACTCGCCCCGGCTCACCGTGGCGAACGGATTGTCCGCGGAGCGGCTACGCCGGCAGCTCGACGCGCTGGCCGAGCTGAACGCGGGGTCGGGTGGCATCAGAGTCCTCACCGGCATCGAGGTCGATATCAATGAGGACGGCAGTCTCGATCAGTCCGACGACCTTCTGGGGCGGCTCGACGTCGTCGTCGCGAGTGTGCATTCCAAACTGCGGATGCCGCAGGAGGAGATGACTCGCCGAATGGTGACGGCGATCGCGAATCCGCACGTGGACGTCCTGGGGCACTGCACCGGCCGGCTGGTCACCGGCGGACGTGGCACCCGGCCGGAGTCGGCGTTCGACGCGGAGGTGGTGTTCGCCGCCTGCGCGCGGTTCGGTGTTGCCGTGGAGATCAATTCCCGGCCGGAACGGCTAGACCCGCCGAAGCGGCTGCTGCGCCTGGCCGTGGAGGCAGGCTGCCAGTTTGCCGTCAACACCGACGCACACGCACCCGGTCAGCTCGACTGGCAGCCCTACGGATGCGAACGGGCTGCTGCGTGCGGTGTCCCGCTGGAGAACATCGTCAACACCTGGGCGGTCCAGGACCTCTTGAGCTGGACCGCCCAGCAGAGTTGACGGGCGAGTGATCGGTCAGCATGTGAAAGAGCGGAACTCGAGGCCCTCCGGCCGTATCTCAGCGGGGCGCGGCCGGCGCGGAAACGCCGGACGGTCGCTCCGGCGGACGGACACCCAACACCGCGACCAAGCCCAGGATCAGCACCAGCAGGATGCCAACCATGCCGGCACGCTGCGTCCCGAACAGCGCGATGAAGCCGCTGAAGGCGAGTGGTCCGGTGAAACTCACCGCGCGTCCCATGGTCGCGTACAGCCCGAAGGCCTCGCCCTCCAGCCCGCTTGGGGTGATCCGGGCCAGGAACGTGCGGCTCGCGGACTGGATGGGGCCCACCAGCGACGCGAGGACGAGCCCACCCACCCAGAACATTGGTGGCTCCGGCACCGCGACGATGGCGATGCCGGCGATCACCAGCGTCGTCAGCCCGCCGACAATGACCGTCTTCGGGCCGAGACGATCATCCACCCGGCCCCCGATCAAGGCGCCGAGGCCAGCCGCGAGGTTGGCCGCCACCGCGAACACGATGACTTCTGTCGAGGTAAAACCGAACGTGCCCGCGGCGATCACACCGGCGAAGGTGAAGATCGCGGCGAGGCCGTCGCGGTAGATAGCGCTAGCGCCGAGGAACCACAGGGTGCGTCGCTCGGTGCGCCACATCCGTGCGATCCGCTTGCCGAGCAAGGCATAGCTGGCCAGGATGTTGCGCCGCGTGGGATCTCCTGATGGCGGTGCTTCCGGCACGAAGAGGAACAGTGGAATGGCGAACACCGCGAACCAGGTTGCGCAGAAGACTGCCACGGCGCGAATGTCCATGCCGTCGTCGGAGGTCACGCCGAATATGCCGACCTCGGGTTGGACGAACGCGAACAACACGACGACGAGTCCGGCTAATCCACCGAAATAGCCCATCGCCCAACCGAAGCCGGAGACCCGGCCGATGGTCTCCCGGGTGGACACCTGTACCAGCATGGCGTTGTAGTTGACGCCGGCGAACTCGGAGAAGATGCTGGCCAAGCCAACGAGTACCAGCCCGAGCAGCAGATACGACGGGTCGGGCCGCACGAAGAACATGGCTGCCATGCAGCCGATGACCAACGCACTATGCACCCCCAGCCACAGCTTTCGCCGCCCACTGGCGTCGCTGCGCTGTCCGGTGACTGGAGCGAGTACCGCCACGATGGCCCCGGCTACGGTCAAGGCGATACCCAGGTCTCGTGAACCGGTGTCCGCATCCGCCGCTACCGCCTCGGTGAGGTAAACGGTGAAGACGAAGGTCAGGATGATGGAGTTGAACGACTGGGAGCCCCAGTCCCAGAACGCCCATGCGACGCGGGCACGCCGGTTGGCGTGCTTGAGCCGGGAACTGAGCGGCGACATCACCCCAGGATGAAATCACATGTGGGAGAGGGCAATCCTTTGATCATGTGCGTCTTACACCCCCTATTAGGCGAGTCGGGCGCACTTGATCAACGGGCTGATGGCGGCCGATAGGGGCATCTGCGTCGTGCCGCGAATCGAGGCGTTGACCGCACCGCACCGGGAGTAGGCGCACGATCGTCCTGCCGTAGGCTCTTCTCCCTCTGTTAGGGACAAACGGGACGAGGATTGTGCGAGTTTCGGCTGACCGGCGCATTCGGGCCGGCGTGGTGGGTGTTTTCTGTTCGCTGTTCGTCTTGACGTCGTGTACCGGCGGCGGCGACGCTTCGTCGAGCGGTGGTGACGACTCGTCGGTTCGGCCAGCCGTCGCGGACCCGTCCATCGAGATGACGGAGGTGACCGCGGAACTCGTAGACGGCGCGGTGAGCCTGGCGTGGGACCCGGTGACCGATGCCACCCGATATGTCATCGGTGGTGCGGACGACGACGTCGAGGTGCCAGCGGAGGTCTGCGCGGACAGATGTGCGCTGACGGTTCTGCCCGAACACGTCGGCCCTGATGGGGCGATCTCGGTCAGCGCTGCCATGGACGACGGAGCGTTCTCCGAACCGTTCGTCGTGGTTGTGGACATGCCTGACGAGCCTGACGAGGAGAGCGTGCTGAGTGAGGAGGATCTCGAGGTCGTGCTTGTCTACGACTGGGATCCAACGACGGAGGATTCGTCACCCGAGGTGGAGGTGGTGCCGGTCGAGTCGCTTGAGGAGGCCGAGCGGATCATCGAGGAGGCGATGGAGCCGGGCTCGGGCGTCATATCGGCGTCGTTGAACCTGCCGGTCGACGCGTCGGCGGGCAACGCGTCTGGGGCGTCGGAGTCCGCGCTTGCCACGTGGTACGCCGATGCGATGAGGTATGACGTGTTGCCCGGGGCGCCGCGCGGGTCCGGCGTCCTAGTCGGAACCATCGAGGCCATCGGGGTGGACGCGGGGCATCCATCGCTGGCGGGCGCGGTGCGGGACGGACGCCATGTGGACTACTGGCTCCTGGCCGGTGCTTCGGCAGACGATGAGCCGGCCGATAGCGCCTCCGACGGAGTGCACAACGGCGTCTCCGATCCGGGGATTCACGCGACTGCCGTGGCGTCCCTTGTCGTCGGCCAGCCGGCCGGCGCTGTACCGGGGATCGCACCTGGCGCCGAGATCTACCCGGTCAACATCGGCGATGGACGTGAATCCGACATGGTGCGGGGCATCATCGCGGCCGTGGACGCCGGCGTCGACATCATCAACATCTCGATGGTGCTCGAATGCAAGTCACTCCTGTGGCTGACGAACTGCCCCAACGGCGTGGCGGCGGCGACGGACTACGCCGAGAGCAAAGGTGTGATCGTGGTCGCCGGCGCCGGGAACAACGGCGGCGGTGAAGGCTGCGGCGGGTCGACCGACGCGGACCTGTGGCCCGCGGTACTCGACACGGTGATCTCCGTCGGCGGCTATGGACCGTCCGGTGAGGTGTACAGATGTTCGCCCGATCGGCCCGACGTGGATGTGCTTGCCCCAGCGGTCCAGATGCTGATCGCCGACGTAGATCGTCAGGACACGAGCAGCAAATACGCGGTGGGAAGCGGCACGTCGTTCGCGGCGCCACTCATCAGCGGATTGCTGGCCATCGTCCTCGCCGAGCGTCCGGATCTGACCCCCGCGCACATCCGTTCGCTGCTGCCGCAGTGGCGGGACGAGATGGGCAGGATCGATGTCATCGCGGTGCTGGCGTGGCTGGGTCTGATCGACGATCCAACCGAACTGGGCCTCGACGACGTCGCCGCGGTGACGCCGTACACGGTGCGCCTGGATTTCGACGGCGTCGAGCCGATCACCGACATGCTCGACCAGGTGGCTCATCTCCCAGAGATCATCACGACCCACGGCTGGCGCGGCAACGGGGAAGGGGCGTGGAACTACACCAGCCACAGCGTGTGGGAGATCACTGGCACCATCTTCCTGCTGAATGACGGGAGCGTCGAGGCTACGGGCGCGTGGCGAGGCACCTGGCCGGGCCGCGACGGCAAGCCTCGTACTCCGGGGCTGATGGTGCTCGACGGGTATCAGGCCTGGTGCCACGTGCCGATGATGCAGGGCGTCCATGCGCCGACCAAGGCGGTGCGCTGGGACATCCCCGTACTGGTGGACGCGGAACTGGTCTCCGGGACCAACCAGCCTGGACGGCCCCCGGAGTTCGAGGTGAGCTTCTCGCTAGGTGCGGGCGCTACCGTTGACCAGGCCGGCGAGCTGCCCTCGTTGAATCTGCTCCACAACAATCTGGATCGGTGTAAAGAGTTCATCGGGCTGCATACATCCGCGGCCCTGGACAGCCCATGGCCCGAGATCTTCCCTGTGTATGCGGAGTACTTCGACACGGTGAAACAGATCAACGAGGATCTGGTCGCGGCCAGTCCCTTCACTCTGGATTCGCCGCTCGTGTTCAGCGGTGATGGAACGGCGGCTGTCGTCGAGAACGCGGGCATCAGCGTCGAATACAACACGGATCCCGCCTGTCAGGCGATGGGATACCGAGGGGGCCGCTGGTCTTGTTGAGCAGTCGGCGCTGGTGGTGGGGCGGGCGGGACTCGAACCCGCGGCCAAGGGATTATGAGTCCCCTGCTCTAACCGGCTGAGCTACCGCCCCATCAGCGCCATAACTGTACCGTCCAGATGACGTGATTGACTCGCGGGGCTGGCGGAGGATATGTCCTCACGTCGACGCGTGGTTGAGGGATTGGTGTAGCCCTGGCTACACCAATCCCTCAACCACCCGCGCAGTACCGATAGATCCAACAACGGAAGAGGACGTAGCGAATGACTGCTCCACGCAGGCCGCAACCCTGGCCGGCAGTTGCCCACGCGCCGGGCACCACGCCTGAACCAACGGCTCTCGCCGTACTCGGCCGGACTGGAGTCCCCGTCACACGGCTGTGCCTGGGCACATCCAAGCTCGGGAAGACGACGGTTGCCGACGACGCCGCCTCGGCCACGCTCGACGAGGCGTTCCGGATCGGCTTGACCATCGACACGAGCAACGAGTACGGCGACGGCGGGCGGAGCGAGGAGCGGGTCGGCGCTGCCTGGCGGCGGCATGAAGGAACCGAACGGCCCCTGGTTGCCACCAAGGTCGATCCCCGACCCGGCAACCCGGACTTCTCGGGAGAGCGGGTCCGCGCGTCCGCGCGCGAATCGCTGGAACGCCTCGGCCTCCAGCGGTTGCCGTTGCTGAGTCTGCACGACCCCGAGCGCATCGCCTTCGACGAGGCGATCAGCGACGGCGGACCCCTCCAGGCGCTGCTGGCCCTGCACGAGGAGGGGGTTGCCGGGCCGCTCGGGGTGGCCGGCGGACCCGTAGCACTCCTCGAGCGATTCGTCGAAACCGGGCACTTCGACTACGTGGTGACGCACAACCGGTTCACGCTCCTGGACCGCAGTGCCGAGTCACTGCTGGACCTGTGCCACGAGAACGGCGTCGGGGTGTTCAACGCGGCGCCCTTCGGCGGGGGCCTGCTGGCCCGTTCTACCCGTGACGCCGCGGACGCGAAGTACGCCTACCAGCCCGCACCGACGCCACTGGTCGAGGCGGCGCGGCAGATGGAGCAGGCATGCGCACGGCACGGCGTCGAGCTGGCCGCGGCAGCGCTGCAAATGAGCATGCGTGATCCGCGGGTCCATTCCACGATCGTCGGTGTCTCCGGCCCGGAGCAGCTGCGGCAATCGTTGGCGCTGGCCAGCCGGGAGATACCCGCCACACTCTTCGATGAGCTCCACGCTTTGACGCCCGACCGTGCGCACTGGATCGGCCCCCAAGGGCCGTGACCGTCGTGCCCGAAAACGCTCGGGCCAAGAACGCTGGAGCAGCTCACGCTTGGCAGCGCCGACCGCGTAGATTCGACTAAGGTTAGGCAATGCTAATGTAGGCTCGCCTTGGTTCATGGTGCGGCGAGTGAGGGAGCGGATGAGCGGTCAGCAGACGGCTGACGAGCACGACGTCTCCGCCGGCCCGGCCCGCACCCGTGTCCCGGACGGGGACACGTCACCTCAAGGCGCTCCGGCCCGGGCTTCACGTCGAGCGGTCGCCATAGTCGCCGGCGTGGTTCTGCTCCTGATCACCGTGCTCGCGAGCCTGCGTTTCGGCAGCGTCGCCACTGATTGGCCGACGGTGATCCGCTCGCTCACCATGCGCGACGTCGTTCCTGGAGAGCTCACGGACCAGGAGATCATCGTCCGTGACCTCCGCCTGCCGAGGACGCTGCTCGGGGTCGGGGTGGGCGTAGCGCTGGCGCTGGCCGGTGCCCTGATGCAGGCGGTGACCCGAAACCCGCTCGCCGATCCCGGCATCCTGGGGGTGAACGCCGGGGCCGCGCTCGCCATCATCATGGCGATCTCGTTCCTCGGACTCAGCGCCCCCACTTCTTATGTCTGGTTCGGCCTGGCCGGCGCGGCAGTCGCGGCGATGATCGTCTACGGGCTCGGCTCGGGTGGGCGGGGCACGATGACGCCGGTGAAAGTGACGCTGGCCGGCGCTGTGCTGGCCGCGTTGCTTTCGTCATTCACCTCGGCGATCCTCTTGCTCGACGAACGCAGCCTCGATCAGTTCAGGTTCTGGATGGTGGGGTCCATCGCGGGGCGGGACATGTCCGTTGTCTCCGCGGTGGCCCCGTTCATGCTGACCGGGCTGATCCTCGCGCTGGCTGTGGCGCCGGCCGTCAACGTCCTGGTACTGGGCGACGACGTCGCGCGCTCGCTCGGGCAGCGCGTAGTGCTGATCCGGGTGGTGGTGGCGGCCGCGGTGGTCCTGCTGGCCGGAAGCGCCGTAGCCGCGGCTGGGCCGATCGCGTTCATGGGGCTCGCCGTGCCGCACATCGTCCGTCTGGTGGCCGGACCGGACTATCGCTGGATCCTCGTGTACTCCCTGCTCTACGCACCAGTTCTGCTGCTCGGCGCGGACATTCTGGGCCGGTATCTGATCAGCCCGAACGAGCTGGAGGTGGGCGTCGCGACCGCCCTGGTCGGTGCTCCACTGTTCGTCGCACTGGCCCGCCGGCGACGGCTGGCGGCGACATGAGACGGCCCACGACGACGAACGACGGCGCCCGGCGCCGAGTCACGATCCGCTCCGGCAGCCCTGCCTTCTCGCGCCGCATCGACGTGCGGGTGGCGACGGTTCTCGGGGTGTCGACGGTGCTGGTGGTCGTGCTCGGTGCCTACAGCATGAGCCTCGGCGCCGTGCCGGTCCCGCTTCCGGAGATCGCCAAGACGCTCGTGGGGCAGGGGAGTGGCCAGTACGACCTCGTCGTGCTGGAGCTCAGGCTCCCGCGAGTGGCGGTGGCGATCCTCGCCGGTGCGGCACTGGGTCTGTCGGGTGCGCTGTTCCAGAGCTTCGCCCGGAACCCGCTGGTGGCCCCGGACATCATCGGTGTCAATGCCGGCGCCGGTCTCGTCGCGGTGGCCATCCTGACCGTCTACACCGGGCATCGGGCCATGATTCCGGCCGGTGCCTTCGCGGGGGCGATCGCCGCCGCGGCCGTCGTCTACTTCGCTGCCCGCACCGGCCACCTTTCGCCCTACCGGCTCGTGCTGATCGGCATCGGGGTCGATGTGTTCTGCCGCGCGGGTATCTCGTACTTCCTCGTCCAGGGTGAGAGCGCGAATGCCCAGGCGGCGGTGCGCTGGATGGTCGGCTCGCTGAGCGACGTGGACCGGAGTTCGATGTGGTTCCTGCTGGTCGCCGTCGCGGTGCTGGCGCCGGCCGCTATGGCTCTTCGCCGGCCGATGGAGGTCATGACACTGGGCGACGACAGCGCGCGCTCGCTCGGCACCCGCACCGAGCTGGCTCGGGCCGGTGTGCTGCTGACCGGCGTACTGCTGGCCGCGAGCGCGGTCGCGGTGTGCGGGCCGGTGGCCTTTGTCGCGTTCATCGCTCCGCACCTGGCCCGCCGCATCGCCAAGGCCCCCGGCACTGCGGTGTTTCCGGTCGCCGCCGCGGTGGGTGCGGTGATCCTGCTTTCCGCGGACCATGTCGCTCTACACGTGGTCCCCGTGTCACTGCCGGTTGGTGTGATCACGCCGCTGATCGGTGGCCCGTATTTCCTCTACCTGCTGCGGCGGGCGAGCCGACGAGAGGAGTTCGGCTGATGGCCACAATCGACGTCCGGGGCCTCGGGCTGGCCTACGAGCGGCGGCAGGTGATCGACGACCTCTCGGTGACCCTGGAGGATCACACGATCACCGCCCTCGTAGGGCCCAACGGGTGCGGCAAGTCGACCCTGCTGCGCGGACTGGCGCGGCTGTTCTCACCACAAGCCGGAGCGATCGCGCTGGACGGTGCGGACATCGCTCGGCTGCCGAGCAAGCAGCTGGCCCGCCAGCTCGGACTGCTGCCGCAGTCGCCGGTGGCGCCGGAAGGCTTGCTGGTGGCCGACCTGGTGGCCCGCGGCCGGTACCCGCATCAGAGCTGGTTGTCGCAGTGGAGCAAGGCCGACGAAATCGCCGTCGAACATGCTCTGGAGCTGGCTGGTGCGCTGGAGCTGCGCGACCGCTTCGTCGACGAGCTCTCCGGCGGCCAGCGTCAGCGGGTCTGGATCGCCATGGCGCTGGCTCAAGCAACCGGCACGCTGCTGCTCGACGAGCCGACCACCTTCCTCGACATCGCCTACCAGCTCGAGGTCATGGAGCTGTTGCAGCGGCTACATCACGAGCAGCGGCGGACCATCGTGGTGGTCCTGCACGACCTCAATCAGGCATGCCGCTACGCGCACCGGCTGGTCGCACTCAAGGCCGGCCGGATCGTCGCCCACGGGCGGCCCACCGACATCGTCGACGAATCATTGGTCCGGGACGTGTTCGGCATCGAATCCCGGATACTCGACGACCCGATCAGCGGCACGCCGCTGGTGGTGCCACTCGGGCACCGCATCCTTCAACCCGCAACCGAACAGGAAGGCCCGTCATGAATATGAGCGTCCCGCGCCGCACGAGGAGTTTGGCGCTGGGTGTCGTGCTCGCCAGCTTGGTACTCGCTGCCTGCGGCTCCGACGACTCCGGTAGCGACGACGCCGGACCGGACGCCGCCACCGGTGACGCCGGCGCGGATGGCGCCGATGCCGGCGAAGAAGCGGACGGGCAGCCACGCGTCGTCGTCCACGAGCTCGGCGAAGCCGAGGTCCCCGCCGCGCCGGAGCGGGTGGTGGCCCTGGATCCCTACTACTCGCTGCCTACCGCGCTGGCCGCCGGCGCGAACGTCGTCGGTGCCTCACACCAGCCGTTCGGGGAGTCGTTCCCGCCGTACCTGGATTCCGCCGCCACGGCCGACATCGAGGACGTCGGCTGGTTCACCGAACTGGACGTGGAACAGATCATCCAGCTGGAGCCGGACGTGATCGTCGGGCTGACGTCGTTCGTAGAGGCGGACTACGCTCAGTTGTCGCAGATCGCTCCGACGGTGGCGCTGTCCATGGATGCGATGGAATGGAAGCAGACCGCTGCGCTGGTCGGACATGCGATCGGCCGCCCGGACCAGGTTGGCCAGAACCTGGCCGCATACGAGGACCGCGCCGAGGAGCTTGCGGCGGACTTGTCCGATGCCGGCCTGACCGACGAGCCGGTCTCGCTGCTGAACATCCGGGCGCTGGACGACCTGCGGGTCTACACGAGGTCCTGCGCGGCTGCCGTACTCGGCGACGTCGGCCTGACGATGCACCTGGACGACGAGACCGACGACGGAGCGAACTCGGTCAACCTCAGCATCGAGCGCCTGACCGACGCCGACGCGGCCAACCTCTTCTACTTCGTCGGCTCCGTCGGCACCAATCCTGAAGAGGCGCAGGCCGCCTACGACCAGGTCGCAGACCATCCACTCTGGGACCAGCTCGCCGCTGTGCAAGACGACCAGGCGCACCCGGTCAACGCGGAGTGGTGGTTCAACTGCGGCTCCACTCAAGCCGCGCACCAGATCCTGGACGACGTCGCGAGCTCGCTTCTGACCAGCTGATGACCACCGGAGCGACGCACACGGGTGTTCGGCCACGCCTAGATCAACATCCGCTGGAGTGGGAACAGCGGGGTGGCACGGACCAGGGTCGGGTCTGGCCGTCGCCGGTCTCCGCCGCTGACCTCGCCGGCATCGTGGAGCTGGCACGGCCGGTCTTCTCGCCCGACGGGCAGTGGGTGGCCGTGATCCGCCGCGACCCGGCGGAGCCGGCGCCGGACCTGTTCCTGACTCCCGTCGAAACGGATCCGGTCAGTGGTCCGGCTACCGGCCGGAACCGCTCGAAGACGTGGGCAGTGCACGGGTACGATGCCGGGCCATGCTGGAGCGCGGACAGCGGTGTGGTCGTCGTGGCGGTGCGCAGCCGAAGCGCCGCCGGCTCGACTCTGCTCTGCCGGCGGGTTCCGGACGGCGAGTCATGGCAGGTCGAGTTGTCCGGATCAATGGGACGGGTGCGGCAGGTGATCGGCCATCCGCTGCGGGCCGACGTCGTGCTGGTCTTGGGTGATGAGCCTTGCGGGGTAATCAGCGCACAGCGGAACGGGTCACCCGCGATCCGGCAACCGGGACGCCTGTTTCTGGTCGACGTCAACAGCGGCATCGCCATGCCGGCGCCGTCCGCCGGTGTCCCGCGTGGGCCGGGCGCCGATGAGACCCCGCTGGATATCCTGGCCGCCGCAGTGGCGCCGGACGGTGAACAGGCGGCTGTCCTCGTCGCCGGTGAGGACGGACACGACGGCGCGTCGCTGGCGCTGCTCGATCTCACCTCCGGCCGGGTGCGCACTCTCTGTGCCTCCGCATGCCGGCCGACCACCCGGGACCAGACACTCGAGGTCTCACCCGACGGCCGGCACGTCTTGTTCAGCTACGGCAGTGATGCGCTCGGCCACCGCGCGGCGGTGATGCCGGTGAGCGGTGGTCCGGTGCGTACGCTGTTCGCCGACGACGCCGGGACCGTGCTGGCGGCGACCTGGGCCTCTGAACGCAGCGTCCTCGCTCAGGTGTTCGCGCGGACCAGCTCGTGGCTGATCGAGGCGGATATCCATGACGAGAGCCGGCGACGGCTGGAGGAAATCGGCACCGGTCAGCCCCGGTTCTCGTATAGCCGTGTCTCGGGCGGATGGGCCACGGTGGCCGGCACGGCTCACGACGGCGAGGAACTGCGCATCCGGCAGCTAGGACAGCCGCCGCGGCGGCTCAGCCACACCAACCCGTGGCTGCACCGGCGCCGGACCGGCGCCGTGCGTGAAGTGTCGTGGACGAGCATGCACGACGGCGTCGAGGTGTCCGGACTGCTGGTCAGCCCGCCGGGGCGGCGGGGTGAACCCGGCCGGTTGGTGGTCAACGTCCACGGTGGGCCGCACTTTCACTGGAGCTCGGGCTGGCTCGGATCCTGGGTGGACTGGGCGCAGTTGCTGGCCGGGCGCGGCTTCGAGGTGTTCCTGCCGAATCCACGTGGCTCCACCGGGCGTGGCTGGGACTTCGCGCACGCGGTGCGCGGCCGGCTGGGCACGCTGCCGCTGGGTGACATCCTGGACGGCGTGAATGCGATGGTTGATCGCGGCGTCGCCGATCCACACGCCGTTGGCATCGGCGGATGGAGCTACGGCGGCTATCTCACGGCGTGGGCGATCACCCAGACGCAACGGTTCGCGGCGGCCGTCGTCGGCGCCGGAATCAGCGACTACTACAGCTTCCTCGGCACCTCACCGATGGGGCCGGCGTGGGAGCGCTTCGTGCCGGACGGGCGCTACCCCGAGCGGACGGCGTTCGATGCCGTCTCACCGGTGAGCCACCTTTCCCAGTGTGTGACCCCGACCCTCGTGATTCACGGGGAGCAGGACCGCAAGATCCCAGCCGAACAGGGGCGGCTGCTGCATCGTGGGCTGAGGGCGCTTGGTGTGCCGACCGAGCTGCAGCTCTTGCCGGGTGAGGGGCATGTGATCGAGGCGCCGGCCGCGCGGGAACGGCTGCTCGACGCCATGCTCACCTGGTTCGACCACCACCTGCCCACGTAGCACCGGCGCATCGGTTTGTGTCCTGCAGAGCGTGGCCCCTAGCGCTCGTTTGGCAGGACGTAAGGGCCGCGACTCAGCTCATCCGGCAGGCAGGTCGAGCAGGCGCTGGACTACGTCCGGCAGGGTGTCGCCCGTGACGTCGGGCGCGGCGAAGATCTCCGGGTAGCGCTTTTCGAGCCGGGCAACCCACCCAGTGGTCAGCCCAGCCTGGTGGGCGCCGTGTGTGTCCCAGGCGTGTGCGGCGACGAGGGCGACCTGGCCGGGAGAAACGCCGGTGCTGTCGGCGGCATGCCGGTATATCTCCGGTGCCGGTTTCCAGCGGCGTACGTCATCCACCGACAGCACCTGTTCGATGTCGTTGTCTAGACCGGCGCGGCGGAGCAGGGCACTGGTGTTCTGGGCCGAGCCGTTGGTCAAGGTCACCATCCGCACCCCCGCCTCCCGCGTGAGTTGTACCGCGGGTGCGACGTCCGGGTGGGGATCCAGCTCGGTGAATCCGGAAAGCACTGTGCGCAGCGCGTCGTCACTCAGCTCTTCTCCCGCCGTGGAGCGCAGCGCGGAGGTCGCGATCTCGCCGAACGGGCGGTAGCCGCCGCTGGCCACCAGAGCGAAGGCATCTCTGAGCAACCGGGAGAACCAGAGCTCCAGGACGTGGCCGGGCTGCCCGGCGTCCACCAGCCGTTGGCGGATCGGTTCCAGCGGGAACAGTGTCTCGATCACGTCGAAGGCGATGACCGACGGACGGGTGACCATAAACCGATCCTCCCATGATCATGAGCACTTCGTGACCGTCTCGGGCGTTGAGTGTTCATGATCGTGAGCGACGCGGTTGTCGCTTCAGGTGGAGATTAAGGATTCCTTACGAGCAGCCGGCGCGGGATCAAGCCGGCGCCCGGTGTCGTTGACTGGGCACAATGGCGCGAAGACGAAGGAGTTTGTTGTGAGGGTGCGATCGAAGCTGCTCACGTTGGCGGATGGCGAGGGCAACGTCACCCACCGCGGATCATTGAGCCGGGACCAGCTCAATGATCATGTGGCTGAGCTGGCAGGCTGAGCGGCTGTGGAGGGTCTGCCGATCGCACTGGCAGTAGCCGCCGGCATGCTGGCGGTGGTGAATCCGTGTGGATTCGCGCTCCTGCCGGCGTACGCGTCGTTCCTGGTCATCGGCGACGATTCACCCGACCGGATCGCGGCGATCCGGCGCGCACTCGGATTCGCCTTGGCCATGACAGCCGGGTTCGCGGCGGTGTTCGGCGTGTTCGGTGTGCTGCTGTCGCTGGTCTCCAACACCAGCGGCGTCCAGCGATTCCTGCCCTGGTTCACGGTGGTTCTGGGGATCGGTCTCCTGGGCTTGGGCGGGTGGCTGATCGCCGGGAAGAACATCCCGGGGATGCGTTTCGGCGTCAAAGGCCCGGAGCTGACCCGCTCCATGGGGTCGATGGCCGCGTTCGGCATCACTTACGCGATCGCTTCGCTCAGCTGTACGTTCGTGCCGTTCCTGATCACGGTGGTGGCGAGCTTCCGCTCCGGCTCGTTCGCCGGTGGCCTGGCCGTGTTCGGCGCGTATGCGCTCGGCATGGGGCTCGTCGTCGTGTCGGTTTCGCTGGCCGTTGCGCTGGCGCAGACCACCGTGGTCACGTGGCTGCGCAAGGCCGGGCGGCTGGTTCCCCGTATCGGCGGCGGGCTCTTGCTGGTCGCGGGCGCCTATGTGGCGTACTACGGCTGGTACGAGATCAGAGTGTTCCGCGGCGACGCGGTCGATGATCCGGTGATCGGTGTCGGCGAAGGAATCCAGAGCTGGCTGTCCAACATGATCAACAGCGCAGGTGTGGGTGTATTCCTCGGGGCCGCTGCTGCGCTTCTCGGCGCTGCCCTGGGGTTGGCCTGGTGGTTGCGGCGCAGGAGCAGCGCGTCGAGCGAACTCTCTCCATGATCACGGTCAGATAGATGGTCGGTACGGTCACTTGGTGATCATGGGTGAGGTGGCTCCGTATCGTCGTGCGGTTTGGCATCGCGTTCGACTTCGGGGAGCGACTCGGCTAGACGGCGTTGCTCCGCGCGGCGTTTGACGCGGGCCATACGGAAGAGCACGAGCGGGGGCACCGTCCCGACGACGAACAGCACCAGACCCCAGACCAGCTCCTTCTCGATGAACAGCACTGGTGATGCCAGCATCAGGCAGATGAAACTCACGCCGAAGATCAGCATCGGCAGGCAACCGTCGCGCCAGGGCCGCTCGTCCGGCCCAACGTCGGCGAAGACGAGGATCACGTTGGCCAGCGCGGTGAAGAACCGGCGTGTCCGGGATGGATTGTCGACCTGCTTCGGCGCCGGCCGGCCCAGCAATAGGAGCACGGTCGGCAGCAATGTCGACGCCGTATACACCGTACGCCAAACGTCGAAGGGGCCGATGATCGCGATCAGCCCGAGCAACAGCAGTATCCCGGCCGCCACGACGGCCAGCCAGTAGTAACGCCTGCCACTGATCAGACTGGCCGCACCGGCCAGCATCAGCGCAGCCAGCACGATGTGGACCACATCGAGATCCTGGAGGCTGCCCAGCGCGATCAGTAGTGGGTAGAGCAGGGCGTGAGCTGCGAGCAGGAGGGCAGCGAGGCGGCGGGCCAGGAGTGGGGTCACGAGCAGGATTATTGACCACCTGGCACTTCGATACCGTCAGGTGGTGCCGGAACGGGATTTCCGGCCCGAATGGCACCTGGTGGTATTGAAGTCGCGCCTCGGTGGCTGTCGAGGTTGGATGGGGAACCGGGTGATAGGCAACCTCGGTGCAACGTAGTGCCTCATGTCAAACTGCCCGCGAAATCTGGTCGGTGCCTCAGTTAGGAATGCCCGCGAAAAAAGGGGGGTCAGCTGGCGGCCTTGATTCGGATGCCTTTGTGGACGTTGGGTAGGGCGGTGGGGAAGCTGGCGAGGTCGAGCTGTTCGGTCTTCTCCTTGGCCAGTACCAGTAGCCGGTTCTGTAGGTCGGCGATCTGGCGGGCGATGGCGGCTGGGTTGAGACTGTCGCGGTAGGCGATCAACTCGGCCTGTTGAGTCGGGGCGAGGACATTCGCTGCGAGCAGGCGGTCCAGCGGCGTGGCCGGCGTGTCGTAGAGGCGCGTGCGGCGGCCTGCGGCGTCGGCGCCGAACCCGACCGGTTTCTTGGTCGGCGTCAGGTAGTTCAACCGGTCGTTGGTCAGCTGCCAGAGCCGGTTGAGCACGACGCGTTCGGCTTCGGTGTCGTAGCGGTAGTAGAAGCTGTACTTGCGGACCAGGTGGTTGTTCTTCGACTCCACGGTTGCTTGATCGTTCTTCTTGTACGGCCGGGACCGGGTGAAGAAGATCTCCCGGTCAGCGGCCCACTTGATCACAGCCTTGTTCAAGAACTCCGAACCATTGTCAAAGTCCAGCCTGACCACCTCGAACGGGACCTTCTCGGTGGCAGCCTTAAGCGCGGCGAGGATGTGAGTGTGGGCGTTGTTGCGCACGGTGCGGGTGAACACCCAGCCGGTATGCACGCAGGTGAGGTTGACCGTGCGGGCGAACTCGCCCTTCAACGTCGGCCCGCAATGCGCGACGGTATCGCCTTCGAAGAACCCAGGCTCGGCCTCGACCTCATCCCCTGCCTTGCGGATCTTGATCGACGAGCGCAGCAACGGCGACGGTTTCGTCGTCGCCACACCCTTGATCTGATCGCTGGCCTTGGCCGGCTTCAGATACCGATCGATCGTCGCCGCGCTCATCGCGAGCAACTCTTCTCGCACCACCGGGGTAAAGCGGGCCTTGCCGTCGATGACCCTGCCATCGAACAGCTCGCCGTGGCGCTGCAGCGGTGTCGAGCAGGACCCGCATCGACGCCGCCAGATACTTCCCACACTGCCCGCCTGAGGCCGCCCAGACCCACTGCAGGACCTTGATCGCGTCGTAGGAATACTTCGGCGAACGCGGCTTGCGTGGCCGCACCGCGACACTCTGACCGGAGCCAGGCTTGGCCTTCGCGGCCGCGGTCAGTCGACGCCGGGCGTTATCCCGCGACCACCCAGTCACGCCCACCACCTGGTCCAGGACCTGGCCCTTGTCCATCTTCGACGCCTTCGCATACGCCCTCGCGTACCTGCTAGTGACCTCGGCACGAGACGTCATCGACAACCCACTCCTCATGCCCCGACAGCATCACCGTTACGCGGGCATTCCCACCTGAGGCACGGAGAGCATTTCGCGGGCATCTTTCATGAGTCTCGTCGGCCTATTGACTCCAGTGTGGCGGGGTGTCACACTTTTTTCAGCGGACAAGGTTTGTCCAACTCCAGCCGCAGCTACGACGCAGGCCAGTCTCGCCTGCGTCGTTTTTCTTGTTGCCAGTCCAGCCTTTGGTGTGGCTCCGGGCCTCATGGCGTGAATTCAACCCTTCGGTACCAATCCCAGCGCTCGCGCCGCGCCGAGGCTGTGCCGCGCCTGGCGCGGTTCTTGTGAGCGAGCAACCATCTTCGCCAGTCAGCATCACCCGGCTCAGCCCTGTCCGGCTTCGTCATCGACGGCGCCGATGAGCTGAGTCTGTCTCACGGAGGTCAGCATGGCCGTTCACGGCGTGCCTGTGGAAGTCGTGGTTACGGCGAACATCGCGATCGTTTTGATCGTCGGCGTCGTGATGGTGCAAGTGTTCAGAAGGATCTACCAACCTCCGGTGATCGCCGAGATAGCAGCCGGACTGATGCTCGGACCGAGTCTGCTCGGTTTGCTCCCGGGTGACATCCCTGAGGTGATCTTCCCGCTCGAGGCGCGGCCGATGCTTTCGGCTGTCGCAGAGGTGGGATTGCTGCTATTCATGTTCTTGATCGGCTGGGAGCTGGACCTCACCAAGCTTCGTCGACGGAAACGGGCCCTGTTTCCCATCGCGGGTCTGTCGATGGCTGTGCCCTTCGCTTTGGGGGCTGCCGCCGCAGCGCTGCTGCTGACCAAGTACAAAGGCGCGAACGCCAGCACCGGGGTCTTCGTCTTCTATCTGGCCACTGCGTTTTCGATCACTGCTTTCCCGGTGCTCGCCCGGATCATCCGGGACAGCCGGATATCGAAGACTACTGTGGGCGTCACCGCGATCGCGTGTGCCGCGATCGGCGACGTGGTCGCCTGGTGTGTGCTCGTGCTGCTGCTTGCCGTAGTTGATGCGAACGACGTCGGGCAGTTTTTCGTAACCGTGGGGCTGACCGTTGCCTTCGGGCTGGTCGTCGGTTGTGTGGTTCGCCCGCTGCTGCGAGCCGTCCTGCGCCGCGCGGACCGTCCCGCGATGGCGGGGACGCTGAGCGCGCTGGTGGCATCTGGTGTGTTCCTTTCCGCCTACGCGACCTCGTGGATCGGAGTCCACGCCATCTTCGGGGCGTTCGCCGTCGGACTGGCGATGCCGCGAGACGGTGGGCGGGGCCTGGAGCAGGCTGTCGGGGTTCCGCTGGAGAAAGTCGCCGCGTTGTTGTTGCCGGTCTTCTTCATCGTCACCGGCCTATCGGTGGATATCAGCGCCCTGGGGTGGTCCGGCCTGCTGGCACTGACACTCGTCATCGGTTTGGCGATTGTCGGAAAATTCGCCGGCGCGGCCGTCCCTGCTCGATTGTCGGGGATGAACTGGAGGGACTCCGCCGCTCTCGGGACGCTGATGAACACGCGAGGTCTGACCGAGATCGTCGTGCTGAACATCGGTCTTCAGCGGGGAATCATCGATTCGGAGATGTTCACCATGATGATCGCCATGGCTCTGATGACTACCGCGATGGCCGGCCCACTGCTCAGGTGGCTTAGGGTGACGCCGCCCGTGATGCCCGATCCGATGGTGCCCCCTACTCCCGTGCTTACTCGGCATCACTCCGGGCGCCGGCACCCGCCTCGCGCGGATCTGAATGTACGGAAGGAACCCACCCACGAGGTCCGTCCCGTTGTGCGTGACTGACCAGGTCCTTTCCAGACCTCGGTGTGGTTCTCCCGTGCTCGTTCGACATTCGTTCGAGAGAGGAACTCCATGTACAGCACGCTGATCGTAGCCCGGATGCGCCCGGGGGCCGATGACGAAGTGGGCCGGCTGTTCGACGAGTTTGACCACACCGAGATGCCGCACATCATGGGCACCCGTCGGCGCCAGCTCTTCCGATTTCACGGCCTGTATTTCCATCTTCAGGACTTCGACATCGACGACGGCGGAGCGGCGATCGAGAAAGCGAGGACCGACCCGCGATTCATCCAGATCAGTACCGATCTCAGGCCGCACATTACCGCCTATGACCCGGCCACGTGGCGCTCGCCGAAAGATGCGATGGCCACGCGTTTCTATCACTGGGCAAGACCGTCCTGAACAGCGCTTGAGGACGTTCGGAGCCGAAGGAGTAGCCCATGCGACGGCGAGTAGTGATCACCGGTATCGGGGTCATAGCACCGGGTGGTCCGAGTACGAAGGAGTTCTGGGAATTGCTCAGTGCGGGCAGAACGGCAACCAGAACGATCACCTTTTTCGACCCGGCGCCGTTCCGCTCTCGCGTCGCGGCCGAGGCCGACTTCGACCCGGAAATGAGTGGCCTCGGCCCACAGGAGATCCGGCGTATGGACCGGGCCGCGCAGTTCGCGGTGGTCACCGGTAACCAAGCGATAGCGGACGCGGGCCTCCAGGTGAGCGGCATGAACCCGTACCGCACCGGTGTGACGGTGGGCACCGCGGTGGGCGCCACGATGGGCCTGGACCGGGAGTATCGCGTGGTCAGCAATGGCGGGCGTCTGGACGCCGTCGATCATGCCTACGCCGTGCCACACCTGTACGGCTATTTCGTCCCCAGCTCTTTCGCGGCCGAGGTGGCGCACTCGGTGCGGGCCGAAGGTCCGGTCGGCGTGGTGTCCACCGGGTGCACGTCCGGGTTGGATGCTGTGGCGCACGCGGTTGAGCAGATCCGAGAGGGTGAGGCCGACGTGATGGTGGCAGGAGCCACCGACGCACCGATCTCGCCGATCACCGTGGCCTGTTTCGACGCGATCAAGGCGACCACGGCGCGCAACGACGATCCAGAGCATGCGTCGAGGCCGTTTGACCGCACTCGCGACGGGTTCGTGCTGGGAGAAGGCGCGGCGATGTTCGTCCTCGAAGAATACGAGGGCGCCCGCGCTCGTGGAGCCAAGATGTACGCGGAGATCACCGGATATGCCAACCGTTGTAACGCCTTTCACATGACCGGCCTGCGTCCTGACGGGCGAGAGATGGCAGAGGCGATCCGCCTGGCCTTGGCTGAGGCCGGGCTCGCTCCCGTTGATATCGACTACATCAACGCGCATGGTTCGGGTACCAAACAGAACGACCGGCACGAGACGGCAGCGTTCAAACGGAGTTTGGGAAAACACGCCTACCGGGTGCCTGTCAGCTCGATCAAGTCGATGATCGGACACTCACTCGGCGCCATCGGATCGCTGGAGATCGCCGCTTCCGCGCTGGCCATCGAACACAACATGGTTCCACCGACGGCCAATTTGAATGAGGCGGATCCTGAATGCGACCTGGACTACGTGCCGCATGAGGCCAGAGCGTGGCCGACGGACGCGGTGCTGACCGTCGGGAGCGGTTTCGGCGGTTTCCAGAGCGCGATGGTGCTGCGGAGGGCCACATGAGCGCGCCGGTCGTGGTCACCGGCATGGGGGTTGTGGCGCCGACGGGTCTCGGTGCGGCTGAGCACTGGGCCGCCACTCGTGCCGGAACCACCCGCATCCGGCAAGTCCAGCGTTTCGATCCAGAGGGTTACCCGTCCCGACTAGCCGGGGAGGTGAGCTCCTTCGTTGCGGAGGAGCACATACCGAGCCGGTTGATCCCTCAGACGGATCACATGACCCGGATGGCACTGACCGCGGCGGATTGGGCACTCGACGACGCCGGGGTAAGTCCGGAGGAGTGGCCCGAGTTCGACATCGGCGTGGTCACCGCCAGTTCGTCGGGCGGCTTCGAATTCGGCCAGGGAGAGCTGCGGAACCTGTGGCGCAGAGGTGGCGCGTTCGTCAGCGCCTACCAGTCCTTTGCCTGGTTCTACGCGGTGAATACCGGACAGATCTCGATCCGGCACGGCCTGCGTGGACCCAGCGGCGTGCTCGTCGCCGACCAGGCAGGAGGGCTGGATGCGATCGCTCAAGCCCGTCGGCTGGTGCGTCGCGGGTGCCGGATCAGCATCGCCGGTGGCGTGGACGGCTCGATCTGCCCGTGGGGATGGGTGGCTCAACTGGCTGGGGGCCGGATGAGCACTGTCGCCGACCCGGCGCAGGCCTATCGGCCCTTCGCTGCCGACGCGTCGGGCCACGTGCCCGGCGAGGGAGGGGCGCTGCTGGTCGTGGAGGATGCCGAATCAGCTCGGCGCCGCCAGGTCCCGGTTTATGGAGAGATCGCGGGGTATGCCGCGACGTTCGACTCGCCCGCGCACAGCGGTCACGAACCCGGGTTGCGGCGGGCGATTGAGCAGGCCTTGGAGAACGCCGGCGAAGCTCCACACGCCGTCGACGTCGTGTTCGCAGACGCGGCCGCGGTCCCGGACCTGGACAGGGCGGAAGCCAACGCGATCAGGAAGGTCTTCGGCGCGCGAGGTGTGCCGGTCACCGCGCCGAAGACCATGACCGGCCGGCTGCTTTCTGGCGCCGGGTCGCTCGACGTGGCCACTGCGCTGCTGGCTATCAGGGACCAGGTGGTGCCGCCGACGGTGAATACCGTGCCGCGGCCCGAGCACCAACTCGATCTCATACTCGGTGCCTCGAGGGAGATGCCCGTCAGCACGGCGCTCGTGCTGGCCCGGGGATATGGCGGATTCAACAGCGCAATGGTTGTGCGGAGGGCCGGGTGGGCCGGACCACCGGAGGAGAGCGAGAGGAGCGAACGATGAGTGAGCAGGAAGCGACGATCGATGGTCTCAAGCAGATCCTGCGGGAGGTCGCCGGGCAGGCGGACGGTGTCGACCTGGAGGGAGACATCCTTGACCGCACCTTCGAGGAGCTGGGTTACGACTCACTGGCGTTGCTGGAGACCGGTTCGCGGCTGGAGCGGGCGGTCGGCGTCAAGTTGGACGACTCCACCCTCAACGAGGTCCAGACGCCGCGCGAGCTGCTCGCCGCGGTCAACGAGAACCGTCCGGTCCGCTTTGACGCGGCCTGATCTGGGAGGACACATGCCAGCCACAACACCGCGGACCGCCCTGGTCACCGGTGCCACCAGTGGCATCGGACTGGCCGTGGCTGAGACCCTGGCCGCCGAAGGACACAGGGTCGTCATCTGCGCGCGCACCGCGTCGGCCGTGGAACTCACCGTGAAGCGACTACGGGACGACGATCTGGAGGTCTTCGGCACGACGGGCGACGTCGCCGATGCCGCCGATGTCCGCCGGATCGTGCAGGCGGCGGCGGACCAGGCCGGCCCCATCGACATCCTCGTCAACAATGCCGGGCGTAGCGGCGGCGGCGTGACGGCCGACATTGACGACGAACTCTGGTTCGACGTCATCGACACTAATCTCAACAGCGTCTTTCGTATGACCAGAGAAGTTCTGAATACCGGCGGCATGCGGCATCTCGGCTGGGGCCGGATCGTGAACATTGCCTCAACCGCAGGCAAGCAAGGTGTTGTGCTCGGTGCCCCGTACTCGGCGTCGAAACACGGCGTCGTCGGATTCACCAAAGCCCTCGGAAACGAGCTGGCTCCGACCGGGATCACGGTAAACGCGGTCTGCCCCGGGTACGTGGAGACACCGATGGCGCAGCGGGTCCGGCAAGGTTACGCGCGCGTCTGGGACACCTCGGAGGACGAGGTGCTGACCAAGTTCCAAGCAAAGATCCCGCTGGGCCGGTACACGGTCCCCGCCGAGGTTGCGGGTCTCGTCGGCTATCTGGTCACCGACAGTGCCGCGCCGGTCACCGCGCAGGCGATCAACGTCTGTGGCGGCCTGGGCAACTTCTGAAGGAGGCATACATGAACTCGCCGGACCGTCGTGAGGTCGAGCACGAGATCACCGTGGCTGCGCCGGCTGCCGCGGTCTATGGGGTCATCGCGGATGTCCGGCATTGGCCGGAGATGTTTCCGCCGACAGTCCACGCAGAATATGTGGAACGCAACGGACGCGAAGAGCGGATACGCATCTGGGCCACTGCCAACGGGGAAGCGAAGAGCTGGACGTCGCGACGCATGCTTGACGGCGAACAGTTCCGGATCGACTTCCGGCAGGAGGTGTCCACTGCGCCGGTGGCCGAGATGGGCGGAACCTGGCTGGTGGAGCCGTTGTCTCCGCGGGAGTCAAGGGTCCGTCTGCTGCATTACTTCCGCGCGGTCGATGACGATCCGGCCAGCCTGAGCTGGATCGACCGGGCGGTGGACACCAACAGCCACGCCGAGCTGGCCGCGTTGAAGAACAGTGTCGAACTCGCGGCCGACGACCAGGGCGGATGCAAGCTGTCCTTCGAGGACACGATCCGGGCTGAAGCTACCGCGAAAGACATGTACGACTTCATCAACGAGGCACAACTGTGGGACGAGCGGTTGCCCCACGTGTCCTGGGTCTCCCTTTCCGAGTCGGCTCCTGGTCTGCAGACGCTGACGATGGATACACGCACCAAGGACGGCGACACGCACCGCACGGAGTCGGTGCGGGTGTGCCTTCCGAATCACACCATCGTCTACAAGCAGATCACGCTCCCGGCCCTGCTCGCGCTGCACACCGGAAGCTGGCGCTTCGTCGAGACGGAGTCCGGGGTGATCGCGACCTCGCGGCACACCGTTGTGATCGATCCGGAGAAGGTGACCGACGTGCTGGGCGCCGACGCCGACGTGGCGAAAGCACGGGAATTCATTCGCAACGCACTCGGCGCCAATAGCCGGGCGACTCTCGGCCACGCCCGGGAGTATGCCGAGAGCCGACGGTAGCCATGGACGCCGACGTCATCGTTGTCGGCGCCGGGCCCGTCGGCTTGCTGCTCGCCGGTGAGTTACGCCTCGGCGGCGCCGAGGTGACGGTCGTGGAGCGGCTGACCACACCGATGACCGAGTCCCGCGCGTCCACACTGCACGCCCGGAGCATGGAGATCCTGGAGCAGCGCGGACTATTCGACGGGCTGGAAACCCCGCCGAACCTGCCGGCCGGTCATTTCGGCGGGATCCGGCTAGACCTGAGTCAGCAGCCGAGCCGATTTCCCGGGCAGTGGAAACTCGCCCAGGCCGACCTCGAGCGCCTGCTCGCGGACTGGGCCCGGGGAATGGGCACACGAATACTGCGCGGCTACGACGTACGCACGGTCACGAGCAGCGAGGACGCCGTCGAGATCGGTGTTCACACTGCACGGGGACCGAAGCGGCTTCGTGCGGCACACGTCGTCGGTTGTGACGGTGACCAAAGCTCTGTTCGGCGGTTGGCGTCGTTCGACTTCCCGGGCTTGCCGGCAACCCGCGAGTTGTTCCGTTGCGACCTGACCGGCGTCGACATTCCGGACCGGCGGTTCGAACGGTTCGAGGACGGCCTGGCGATCGCAGCCACTCGGGATGGCGTGACCCGGGTGATGGTTCACGAGTTCGGCCGCTGGCCGGTGCGGCGGACCTCGGCTCCAGAGTTCACCGAGGTCGCTTCCGCATGGAAACGGGTCACCGGTGAGGACATCACCGGCGGCGCCGCGACTTGGGTCGACGCTTTCGACAACGCCAGCCGGCAGGTGTCGCGGTATCAGCAGGGACGGATGCTTCTGGCCGGTGACGCCGCTCATCGGCAGATGCCGGTCGGCGGGATGCCGCTCAACGTGGGACTGCAGGATGCGATGAATCTGGGGTGGAAGCTGGCCGCCGTCGTTCAGGGCTGGGCTCCGGTCGGGCTTCTCGGAACGTACGACGCCGAACGTCGCCCGGCCGGCCGGCAGGCATTGCACATGATCGATGCCCAGGCACACCTTCTACTCGGTGGTCCCGAGGTCGACGCGGTACGTGCGGTGCTGACCCGGTTGATCGAGTTGCCCGCTGTCCGCGACGAACTCGCCGCGATGGTCGGTGGGCTGGACGTGCGATACGAGCAGGGCGATCGTCTCGACGGAGCTCGGTTGCCATACGCCGTTCTGGAGACGGCTTCCCGGTCGACCACTACGACGGAGTTACTGCGAGCAGGCAGGGGGGTGCTGCTCGACCTCTCCGGGGACCAAACCCGAGGCGATGGGCTGGAGCAGCTGATACAGGACGTGCCGGGTGCGGTGAAGACGGAACGGGCGACGGTTCCCGACGGCTCGCCGCTGGCCGGGATCGACACCATTCTGGTGCGTCCGGACGGCCATGTGGCCTGGACCGGTGATTGTGACAGCGACCCGACGGCGGCCCTGTGCCGCTGGTTCGGTGCGGTGAAGGAGGGCAGGTACTCGCCGGCTCGATCGGGGTCGGCGCATGACACGTGACAGGTATGAAGTTCGTCCTTTGAAAGGGGTCGTCGGTCATGGCTACTAAGGTCCGTTCGATTGAGAAAGCTGGAGAGACCGGCAACGTCCGCCAGTGTGATGTGATGATTCTGGGATCCGGGCTGGCGGGCTCCATCAGTGCGATGTGCCTGGCCAGTCAGGGGTTCAAAGTCGCCCTGGTGGACGCCGGGCAACATCCGCGCTTCGCCATCGGTGAGTCGATGACGCCACAGCTGATCGAGTGGTTGCAGATCCTCCGGGCGCGGTTCGACGTGCCCGAACTGGAGCACCTGTTCGACATCAAGGCGACGACGAAACACATCGGCCCGCACCACGGCAAGAAGCAGAGTTTCGGATTCATCCGCCAGGTTCCCGGCAAGGAGCCGGACCCGCGCGAGGCGACCATGTTCGTCATACCCAAGGTGCTGACCGAAGCGAGTCACCTGTTCCGGCAGGAGACCGATCAGTACTACTTCCACGTAGCGGCGAAGTACGGATGCATCACCCGGCAGAACTGGCGGGCTACCGATCTTGATTTCGACGACGACGGTGTGACCGTCACCGGGCACAACGGTGAGGTCTTCCGGGCGCGGTATCTGATCGATGCCAGCGGGTTCCGTTCGCCGCTGGCCGAGAAGTTCGGTCTGCGCGAGGAGCCGGCCAGGTTCAAGCATCATTCGCGGTCGTTGTTCACGCATTACGTGGGGGTCAAACCGTTCGACGATGTGTGTCATCACCCTCGCAGCCTGCGTCCGCCGGCGCCGTGGAACGGCGGGACGCTGCATCACATGATCGACCGGGGCTGGTTCTGGATCATTCCGTTCAACAACACAAAGGAGTCCACGAACCCGGTCTGCAGTGTCGGTCTGACCTTCGATCCGCGCAAGTATCCGAAACCGGACAACATGACACCGGAGGAGGAGTTCCACCACTACCTGGACATGTATCCGTCGGTGAAGCGACAGTTCGTGGGTGCCCGCCGGGTCCGGGAGTGGGTCTCCACCGATCGGCTGCAGTACTCGTCGTCGCGGTCCATCGGGTACCGCTGGTGCCTGATGTCCCATGCGGCGGGATTCCTCGATCCGTTGTTCTCGCGTGGGCTGTCGAACACCTTCGAGGTCATGTACGCACTGCTCTCCCGCCTGGTCAAAGCACTGGACGACGACGACTTCTCGGTGGATCGATTCGAGTACGTGGACACGGTCGAACGTGGACTGCTGCAGTACAACGACGACCTGGTGAACAGTTCCTTCATCGCCTTCAACCACTTCCGGCTGTGGAACGCGGTGTTCCGGGTGTGGGCGGCGTTCCTGACACCAGGGGTGATGCGCCTGACTCGTGCCCGGCTGGACTACGCCCTGGATCAGGACGAGCGGCATTTCGAGGCGCTGGAGAACACCGCGTATCCCGGGCTGTGGTGGCCGGAGAGTTCGGAATTCAAGAACATTCTGGAGATCACCGCGGAGACATGTGAGAAGTACGAGGTGGGTGAACTCGACGGCGACGCGGCCGCCGACATCATCTTCAAGATGCTCAACGAGTGCGATCTGGTCAATCCGGTCTTCGGTTGGAAAGACCCGGAAGACACCCGTTTCGTGCTTCCGACCACCGCGATGATGGCCAAGTTCATGTACTGGGCCAACCGCAAGGCGCCGGCGGAAATGCAGCAACTCGGCCGGGCCTTCGTCGGCGGTCTCGTCAGATCGGGTGTCCGCGGCAAGAAGGTTCTGTAGCGACTCGCCGCTTGCATCGACGACGCCCCGAACGGGCCGTCGCACGCCCGAACACGGTCAGAAAGGACATACCCATGGCGAAGACAGCCACGCAGACCACCAAGAAGAAGGCCGAATCGGCGCCCGCGCCCGAACCGGAATCCTCGATGCCGCAGGAGCGCCCGGCGGATCCCGAACCGTCCGTAGCGTCGCAGCCTGCCACGTCCGAGGCTCCCATGCCGGAGCAGGAACCCGTAGCGATGGAGGCATCGGGAGCCGCCATGGTGCCTGCATCGATGCAGGCGCCGGCACCGGCCATGGAGGAAACCCAGGCGTTGAGCTCGTGGGCCACGACCAGGCCGGAGCTGAACGCCGGCAGGCTCATGCGGGCGTTCGTCCGCATCAACGTCTACTTCTATTCGAAGCCACCGTCGAAGCTCAGCAAGACGATCAACAAGCTGGGAATCAAGCTCAACGTCTTTCTCTATCAGCGTTCGCAGGGGCGGATCATGGGGCGCTTCGGAGATCTGGAGGCGTTGCTCATCACCACCACCGGCCGTAAGAGCGGGCAGCCGCGAACGGTGCCTCTTGGATACCTGTACGACCAGGGCCGGTTCATTGTCATCGCTGTGCCCGGGCATTTCGACATTCCCGGAGGCCCGAAGGCACTCGATCCGGCCTGGTATCTGAACCTGCAGGCGCATCCGCAGGCCAAGATAAACATCGGTCGGGAAATCATCGACGTCACCGCCACGACGGCCACAGGCGCCGAGCACGACAAATACTGGAATCAGTTCACCACGGCCTACCCGTTCATCAGCGAGTTCTTCAAGCGAGCCAATCGGCCGCCGCCGGTGGTCGTCCTCACCCCGAACGACCTGCACCCTGACTCGCTGTGAGGAACGGACCGGGGCCAAAGAGGTGGCGTGAAGGGGTGAGGTCGCCCCATTCACGCACCTTTTTGAGACTTCGACATCTCTTGACACGGAGGTACAGGCGATGAAGACATTCGAAGGAAAGACCGCACTGGTGACCGGCTCCAGTCGGGGGATCGGTCGCAGCGTAGCGCTGCGACTCGGGCAGGAAGGCGCACGAGTCGCCGTGCACTACCGCAGCAACGAGGCCGCGGCCAAAGAGGTAGTGGCGGCGATCGACGCAGCAGGCGGCAGCGCCTTCACCATCCAGGCCGAGCTCGGCGTGCCGGGTGACGCCGAGGCCCTGTTCGACCAGTTCGACCGAATCGCGGACGGGCTGGACATCCTCGTGAACAATGTCGGCGCCGAACCGGCCGAGATAGGCATCGGTGAGACCACCGAGGGGGGCTTCGACGCCGTCTTCGCTGTCAACGTCAAGGCACCGTTCTTCGTCACCAAGCAGGCCATGTCCCGGCTGCGCGATGGTGGCCGGATCGTCAATATCTCCTCAGGCATCAGCCGGAGCGCGTCATCCCAACCTGAATACGTCACGTACGCGATGGCGAAGAGCGGGCTGGACACACTTACGGCTGCGCTGGCCAAGCAGCTCGGCCCACGTGGCATTACGGTCAACACGGTGGCTCCGGGGCTGGTGGAGACCGAGCCGACTGCGGCGAAGCTGTTCAGTGAAGAGGCACGGCAGTTCGCCGCATCGCTGGCCTGCCTGGGCCGGCTCGGTCAGCCCGAGGACATCGCCGCCGTAGTGGCCTTCTTGGCGTCGGCGGACGGTGGCTGGGTGACCGGCCAGTGGCTGGACGCTTCTGGAGGAATGCTCCTCTAGCCCGCCTGCCGCATGCCGAAGCTATGTGGTGTGGGTCACATCAACCTCATGGCTGTCACGATCCGCCGATCATCAGCTCTCTTACGGGCAGACACCAATGATCGCGCGACAGCGGCGCAGAGACCGGAGCACGAAGTCGGTGTGGCGCCGGGTGGCCGGTTCGGCGGATCAAGCTGTGACCCACGGCGCGGTTCGTGGGGAGAGGAGTAACTGTGCTGAAAACGTGGCGCGGCAATCCATGGGCGATCATCGTCGTCCTCTGCCTTGGCTACTTCGCCACCCTGATGGACCTGACGATCGTCAACATCGCGGTCCCTCAGATGACCGACGACCTCAACGCCTCTCTGGACCAGATCCTTTGGGTGTTCAACTCCTACGCGCTGGGACTGGCCGTCCTGCTGATCACCGCGGGACGGCTGGGTGACCTGCTCGGCAAGAAGAACGTGTTCATCGCCGGTGTGGTGGTATTCACGCTGGCGAGTCTCGCCTGCGGTCTGGCCCAGGATCCCGCGCAGCTGATCGCCTTCCGCGCGGTGCAAGGGGTGGGCGGTGCGCTACTGGTACCCCAGACACTGTCCATCATCGCCGACGTATTCCCCGCCTCGAAACGCGGCGCGGCACTGGGTATATGGGGTGCCGTCGCAGGCCTGTCGGCGATCGCCGGTCCGGTGGTGGGCGGCGCTCTGGTCACCTCATTCGACTGGAGATGGATCTTCCTGATCAACGTGCCTATAGGGGTCGCGGTGGTGGCGCTGGCAGGGCCGGTGATTCCCAGATCGATCCGCCAGGCCGGGCACAAGCTGGACATCACCGGTGTGCTGATCGTTTCGATGTCGCTGTTCTGCTTGGCCTTCGGGCTGATCCAAGGGGAACGGTACGGCTGGAACGCCTGGGTTTGGGGGCTACTCGCGCTGAGCGTCGTGCTTTTCCTGGCGTTTGTGGCGCAACAGAGCCGGGTCCAGGACGACGACCCACTCGTGCCGTTCTCGCTGTTCAAGGACCGGGCGTTCTCGATCGTCAACGCGATATCGATCGTGGTGTCGTTCGGGGCCATAGGACTGTTCCTGCCGATGACGGTCTACCTGCAGTCGGTCCTCGGGTTCAGCGCTGTCAAGACCGGCGGAGTGCTCTTGCCGATGGCGATCGGCGGACTGATCGTCGCCGTCCCAGCCGGGGTGTTGTCCGAGCGGTACGGCGGCAAGTACGTCCTGATAGCCGGGCTGTCGACCTTCGGTATCGGCTTGGCTTGGTTGGTGGCTGTCGCGCAGACGGATTCGACTTGGACGGCGTTCATCGCGCCGTTCTTCGTCGTCGGGCTCGGTTCGGGGTGCAGTTTCACACCGATGGCATCGGAGGTCATGCGTAAGGTACCGGCGCATCTCAACGGGGCCGCCTCAGGCGTGAATAACGCGATGCGGCACGTCGGCGCCGTACTGGCTGGAGCCGTGATCGGCGCGGTCCTGCAGAACCGGCTCGCTGCGTCGCTGACCAGTCAGGCCAATGAGCACGCGGCAGCGCTGCCGGAAGAGTACCGGGAAGGTTTCATCGCGGGGTTCGCCGAATCCGGCGCCGAAGGCCTCAACGTGGGCGCGAGTGGTGCCAGCAGTGTCGGCGTGCCCGAGGGGATGCCGGATGCCGTCGCCGCGGAGATTCAGGCCGTCGCCGGTCAGGTCTTCGCCGAAGGGTACGTTGCGGCGCTGACGCCGACGCTGCTCGTAGCCGTCGCCGCGCTGGCCGCCGGTGTGCTGGGGTGCTTCGCGCTCAAGGCCTACACCGGCCCGGTGGCGAATCCCTACGGGCTGCCCGTGGTCGATGACGCCGAGCCGGGTTCCGCTGAACATGAGCTGGAGGAGACGGCTGAGCCGGCGCCAACGGTCTCCACGGCTGACAACACCGGCTCAGGACACTAGTTTCCGGCTTTCGGTGTTCAGCCATCCGGCTGGCTGCTTGCTCCGAAGATGCCCCGGGCGACGATCGCGTCGCCCGGGGCATCTCCTTGTTGTGCCGGCGAAACCCCGCTCACGTACCGAAGTTCTCGTGGCCGTGCACGCGGGTCTCTCAAACCCTGGGGAGGGATCGTATGAATCTTGTGGTTACCCGGGCCGAACCGGTGCCGGGATCCGACCCCTGGCTGGCGCTGGGACGAGTCGGCGTCACCGCGGCCGGCCTCTTCAGCAAGGCGAAACGAGCCAAGGACTCCAGCGACCTGCTGGATCACGCCGACGTGATCGTCGGGTTGGCCGCACTCGCCATCGTCTTCGCCAAGTGGCGGCGGCAACGCCGTGAACAGCAATTCCATTGACGGGCACCGCTACGGGGCACTCGTCCCGCGCTGTCCGGTCAACAGATTCACAGGCCCGGTGCCGAAAGGGCCGGCAATTCTGAGAAGGGAATCGTGCCATGAAAATCGACGAAATGGACCCGTCGGTCCCGATGATCAGTCAGCTTCAGCAGGAAACCGGTCCGGTGACACTGATCAATACCGTATTCGTCCCGCGCGAGAATCGAGACGAATTCCTGGAGCTGTGGCGCGATGACGCGTCGTTCATGAAAGCGCAGCCGGGCTTCATCTCCACCCAGCTGCACCAGGGGACAGCCGACAGCCAGATGATGGTCAATGTCGCCGTCTGGGAGTCGACGGAGTCGCTGTTCCGGGCCTTCTCCAACCCCGAGTTTCAGCAGAAGAGCGCGAAGTATCCGGACGGGATAATCGCCTACCCACACGTATACGAGAAAGTCGCAGTCGACGGCGTGTGTACCGCCTAGTTGGCACCGGAACCGGCTGCACCATCTCGAGCCGGAAGCCGACGCGGAGAAGCATCGCCGGAGTCGCATCAGCCCGTGTTCCGGACAACGTCACGCGCAGGACCTTCTAGCGGCACCTCCGCATTCGTCCATGCGTGCCACGGGCAGGTTTGGCCACAAGCCGCGCCTGCCTGATGGTTCGGCGGCCGCCGGCGAACCTGGACGGCCGCATCTTTGGCGCCCGGGGCACGGGCTGGCTGCGAAGCATGCCCGGAACCGAGCCGGGCCGACGAAGCGCTGGAGGTACAGCTGGCGCCGAACACTCCTTCATTCATTTCTTCTATGACGGGGCCCTACCATGAGCAGCGTATCCAACCGCCCGAACCAACTACGGTCATTAACCGGCTACCGCTTCCTGCTGGCATCGGCTGTCGTTTTCGGTCATGTCATCTTCATGTCAGGCATCTTCACGTTCGACCATCCGGTGATGGAGGCGAACCGGCTGTCCATCATGCTTGCTGCCGGGGCCGTCTCATCGTTCTTCATTCTCAGCGGTTTCGTCCTCACGTGGTCTAGACGCGACAGTGACACAACACGTGGGTTCTACCGGCGACGGATCGTCAAAATCTTTCCGAACCACGTCGTCACTCTTGGCTTGATGCTGATCTTGTTATGGGTGACGACCGCTCCCTCTCCATTGCCGGTGCAGGAACCGACACTGGGGGAAGGTGTGGCGAATCTCCTGCTCGTCCATACCTGGTACCCGGACCTCGGTTACGTCAGCGGAGGCACGAGTGTGACCTGGTCGCTCGCGTCCGAGATGTTCTTCTACCTGCTCTTTCCGCTGATCATCGGACCGTTGTGCGCCATCCGGGCGAGGAACCTGTGGGCTGTGACTCTGGGAGTCGCAGCGCTGGTGGTCTCCGTTCCCGCACTGGCCACCTTCGTCACCTCCAATGAGGCCGACCCGATGCTGTTCGGGATGTCGATGTCGGTCGAATACTGGTGGCTGATCTACTTCTTCCCGCCGGTGCGGCTCCTGGAATTCGTTCTCGGCATCCTGCTGGCACGTGTGGTGCTCACGGGCCAATGGCCGACGTCGCAGCTGCTCTGGCCGGTCCTGGGCCTCGTCGCAGTGCTCGCCGCCGAGCCCGTCATGCCGGACGGGTATCTGTGGGGAGCGGCGACCTGCCTGCCCGCCGCCGCAATGATCTGCACACTGGCTATGCGTGATCTGGACGGGCAGGGGACGCCGCTCGCCCGGCCACCGATGGTCCGGTTCGGAGAGGCGTCCTACGCCCTGTATGTGGTGCATATGCCGGTCATCTATGCGATCCGGCACCTGGCCGGACCGGAGGAGATTGTCGGTTCGTTCGAGGCGGTCTTGCTCGCCGTGGCCATGTTCGTGGCGTCGGTACTGGCAGCGCTCGTCCTCTGGCGCACCGTCGAAGTGCCGATGATGCGCCGCTTCGCGCGGCCGCGCACCCCCGAGCATCCCGAGCCCGTCGCCACCTTGCCGGTGCCGCCGCGCTGATGCGTCCCGTGCCGGCGCCCGAGCGAAAGGGCGGCCGGCGCCAGGAGGTTCAATCATGAGTATGCCCAGCACGGCGCTGCGGGTGGGCGAGCCGCTCGAGCTTGAGGACTTCGAACTCGCCCTGAGCCACGCCCGCAGCCACATCTATACCCGCACCGAACAGGTAGCGCTGGCTGATCTGGACGGATGGTACCGGGATTCGTACACGGGGTACTGGCATCATCGCAGTGGCCGGTTCTTCTCGATCGAAGGGGTGCGTTTCCGCACGGACCGCGGCCCGATCAGCGAATGGTGCCAGCCGATCGTCAATCAACCCGAGACCGGGATCTTGGGGCTCCTGATCAGCCGGCGGGCCGGCGTTACCTACTGCCTGATGCAGCTGAAGGCGGAGCCGGGCAACCGGGGAGGAATCCAGCTCTCACCTACCGTGCAGGCCACCCGGAGCAACTACACGGGAGTGCACGGGGGATCGGCCGTTCCCTACTTGGAACATTTCCGGGACGCACCAGCGGCCCGGGTGCTGGCCGATGTCCGGCAATCCGAGCAAGGTGCCTGGTTCCTGCGTAAACGGAACCGCAACATGATCGTCCTCGCGGACGATCTGGTTCCAGCTCAGGAGGGATTCGTATGGCTGAGCACCGGACAGTTGCTCCGGCTGCTCAGCCGGCCTGACCTGGTCAACATGGACACCCGCACAGTCCTGTCCTTGCTGCCCATGGCGGCAGCCGCTCTCCGGGAAGGTGCGGACGGGCTGCGCGCGGCAGAAAGCACCATGGAGAACTGGGAGGAAGCACTCGCGGACGCTTGCGCCGGGGGTGCCAGCCGTCACTCCGACCGTGAACTGCGGCATTGGATCACCGACGTGCGTGCACGGACCGCCGCGGTGACGACTGCCGCGCCGATGCGTGCGCTGACCGGCTGGCGACACGGCGACGGCAGCATCCGGCACGAAACCCGAGCATTCTTCGAGGTGATCGGTGTGCGAGTGGAGGCTGCTGGCCGGGAGGTGGGGCAGTGGTGCCAGCCGATGCTGGCCACGAGGGAAGACGGCATCGTCGCATTCCTCGTCACCCGGATCGGCGGGGTTCCGCATGTCCTGCTCCAGCTGCGTACGGAGCCAGGCCTGACCGACGTCGCTGAACTGGCACCCACAGTGCAGTGCACACCGGGCAACTACGAGTTTCTTCCATCGGCAGCCCGTCCGCCGTTCCTCGATGACGTGCTGAACGCTCCTTCAGGGGCGATCCGGTTCGATACGACGCTGTCGGACGAAGGCGGGCGGTTCTACCGGATCAGCAATCGCCACCTGATCGTCGAGACCGGGAATGCCGGTGAGTATCCGGGCTTCCGCTGGGCGTCGGTGCGTCAGCTGATCGGGCTGCTGCGGCACTCGAATTACCTCAATATCCAGACGCGCAGCCTGGTCGCCTGCCTCTACAGCCTGCTCGCCACGTCCGCCGAAGGGAGCCGGACATGACCACATCAATCCCGCATCCGGGTGACGCGACGCGGCCACTGGTCACCGTGCTCGGGGCCACCGGATTCGTCGGCTCAGCCGTCATGGCCCGGCTGAGTCGGCGCGACTTTCGTCTCCGGGCCGTGGCACGTCGTCCTCTGGAGCCGCCTATCGCCGGGTCCGCTGAGCTGGAGACGATCTCGGTCGACATCACCGAGGCAGGAGCACTGGCCTCCGCCGTCGAAGGTTCCGATGTGATCGTCCACCTGCTGTTGTGCGAGGGAGGCTGGCGAGCCGCCGGTGAGCCCGGCGGAGAGCGCGTCAATGTCGGTGTGATGCGCGAGCTCGTCGACATCTGCCGCTCCAGCCAAGGACCTGCTCCCGTGGTCGTGTACGCGGGCGCGGCGTCTCAGGTAGGGGTACCGCCCCGGGAGCCGCTGGACGGCACCGAAGCAGACCGCCCGGCCACCGTCTACGACCAGCAGAAGGTCGTCGCCGAAAGGCTGCTTCTGGACGCCACCGAAGCCGGCTGGATGCGTGGTGTGAGCCTGCGTCTGCCCACGATTTTCGGTGCCTCTCCAGGCGCCGCCGACCGCGGTGTCGTCGCGGCCATGGTGCGACGGGCGCACGCGGGGGAGGCGCTGACGATGTGGCACGACGGTTCCGTCCGCCGCGACCTGGTGGACGTCTCGGACATCGCGGTCGCCTTCGAGGCAGCCGTGGACCACGCCGACCGGCTAGCCGGAGCGTCGTGGCTGGTGGGTGCCGGCGACGGGGTCCCCCTCGGGGAGGTCTTCGGGATGATCGCCAGGGCCGTCTCAGAGCGGACGGGAAGCCCACCTGTCCCGGTGGTATCCGTGGAACCGCCAGAACACGCCCCAGAAACCGACTTCCGCAGCGTCACCATCGATGCGACGGCGTTCCGGGCGGTGACCGGCTGGCAGCCGCGGATGGCGCTACGAGACGGGATCGACCGGCTGGCCGCGGACGAAGTGCGCCACGCATGTCGTGGATACCACGCGAAAAGAGGAGCAGCGTGACTACCTACGTATGGGACTATCTGCCGGAGTACGAGGCCGAACGTTCCGACATCCTGGATGCCGTCGACCAGGTCTTCTCGTCCGGTCGGCTGGTGCTGGCCGAGAGCGTGCGCAGTTTCGAGAACGAGTTCGCGACCTACCACGGCGTCGAGCACTGTGTGGGCGTCGACAACGGCACCAACGCGATCAAGCTGGCCTTGCAGGCTTTGGGCATCGGTCCCGGAGACGAAGTCATCACCGTCTCCAACACGGCCGCACCCACAGTGGTGGCGATCGACGCGACCGGTGCCACGCCGGTCTTCGTCGATGTGCGCGACGAGGACTTCCTGATGGACGTCACGCAGATTGAGTCCGTGATCACCAGTCGGACCAGGTGCGTGCTGCCGGTTCACCTCTACGGTCAGTGCGTCGATCTCGAGCCGATCCGCGAACTGTGCGATCGCCGCGGACTCGTATTGCTCGAAGACTGCGCCCAGGCGCACGGCGCACGGCGCAACGGCCGGCTGGCTGGAACGCTGGGGGAAGCCGCGGCCTTCTCCTTCTATCCCACCAAGGTGCTCGGTGCCTACGGCGACGGCGGCGCCGTACTCGCGTCGAGTGAGGAAGCCGACGCCGCTCTTCGCCGGCTTCGGTTCTACGGCATGGAGAAGGTGTACTACACCGTACAGACGCCGGCACACAACAGCCGGCTGGACGAGGTGCAGGCTGAGATCCTGCGGCGTAAGCTCACTAGGCTCGACAGCTACATAGCCGGCCGCCGACAGGTTGCTCGTGCATACGCGGAAGCGCTGGCGGACACCGAACTGGTCCTTCCACGAACGGCGCCGGGCAACGACCACGTCTACTACGTGTACGTAGTGCGTCATCCACGCAGGGACGAGATCGTCGAGCGGCTCAAGGACTACGACATCCACGTCAACATCAGCTATCCGTGGCCGATCCACACCATGACTGGATTCGCCCGGCTCGGATACGAGAAGGGTTCGCTGCCGGTGACTGAACGGTTGGCCGAGGAGATCTTCTCGTTGCCGATGTATCCCTCGCTACCCGCCGGGTTGCAAGACAAGATCATCACCGCCGTCCGCGAAGTCCTGGCCACACTCTGACGGCAACCGTCCGGTCTGCCGTCAGCCGGATAGCGCTCCAGTCTGACTGAGAGGTAACTATCATGAAGGTACGTGCGCTCGAGGTGGATGGGGCAGTGGAATTCACGCCGCAGGTCTACCCCGACGAACGTGGCCTGTTCGTCGCACCGTTCCAGGGTGCCGCGTTCTCAGAGGCCACTGGGCTGACGATGCTACTGGCACAGTCAAACCACAGCCGGTCCCGTCGCGGCGTCGTACGCGGGATCCACTTCACCAGAACCCCACCCGGCTGCGCCAAGTACGTGTACTGCGCACGGGGGGCGGCCCTGGACATCGTTGTCGACCTCAGGGTCGGCTCACCGACCTTCGGCCGGTGGGACTCGGTGCTGATGGATCAGCTCGATTTGCGCGCCATGTACTTCCCCGTTGGAGTCGGCCATGCGTTCGTGGCGCTGGAAGACGACACGGTGATGTCCTACATGATCACCAGCGGCTATGTACCCGACGACGAGCTGGCCATCTCGGTCCTCGACCCCGAGCTGGCGCTGCCGATTCCGGACGATATCGATCCTGTTCTGTCCGAACGGGATAAGGACGCGATGAGTTTCTCGACGGCTGCTGAACAGGGCCTGTTGCCTGAGTACGCCCGCTCCCAGGAGATCGCACACCGGTGGAGCCTGCGATGAAGGGCATCCTGCTGGCCGGTGGCAGCGGCACGCGGTTGCGGCCCCTCACCGGTGCTCTCTCCAAGCACGTGCTGCCGGTCTACGACAAGCCGATGATCTACTACCCGCTGTCCGTTCTGATGCTGGCCGGTATCCGAGATATATTGCTGATCACCAACCCGGACGATACCGAGGTGTTTCAGTCCATTCTCGGCGACGGCAGGCGACTCGGGCTGCGTCTCGAGTACGCCGAGCAGCCGGAGCCCAAAGGTATCGCCGAGGCTCTGGTCATCGGCGCCGACTTCACCGGTGACGACCAGGTCGCACTGGTGCTGGGTGACAACATGTTCCACGGCCCGCGATTCACCAAACTCCTTGACGACAGTGTTCGTGACCTGAACGGATGTGCGCTGTTCGGTTATCGGGTACGTGACCCACGCCAGTACGCGGTGGGCGAGATCGACGAGTCCGGGCGGTTGCTCACCCTGGAGGAGAAGCCCGTTCGGCCCCGGTCTGATCTGGCGGTCACGGGCCTGTACATGTACGACGCCGACGTGGCCGGGATCGCCAAGAACCTGACTCCGTCGGCTCGCGGTGAACTGGAAATCACCGATGTGAACCGGGCCTACCTTGCGCAGGGCCGGGCGCATCTCACCGAACTGGGACGCGGGTTCGCGTGGCTCGACATGGGAACTCACGAGTCCCTGCTTCAAGCGGGTCAGTACGTCCACCTGCTCGAACAGCGACAGGGGGTGCGCATCGCGTGCCTGGAGGAGGTCGCCCTGAACCGCGGATTCATCGGAACCGCGCAATGCCGGCGGCTGGGCGAGCAGATGCCCGGTACCGCATACGGGACCTACGTGTGCGAAGTCGCCGAGCGCTATACCGCGGCGCCGGCAGCATGAGCGAGGAGTCGTCCGATGCGTATATTCGTCGCCGGGGGAGCCGGATTCGTAGGCTCTCACTTCGTCCGCCAGTTGCTCGCCGACGCGTACCCGGCACTGGGCCGCGCGCACGTGCTGGTGCTGGACAAACTGACCTATGCCGGGAACCTCGCCAATCTGGAGGCTGTGGCTGACCACCCGCGCCTGGACTTCGTTCAGGGCGACGTTTGTGACTCTGCGCTGGTCACCAGTTTGATGCGGGACGTCGCGCTGACGGTGAACTTCGCCGCCGAGACCCATGTGGACCGTTCGATCCACGACGCGGAGGCGTTCGTGCGGACCAATGTGCTGGGTGCGCAGACGTTGTTCCGGTGTGCCGTCGAGGCCGGCGTGCGCAGACTCGTCCATATCTCCACCGACGAGGTCTACGGATCGATCGAGGTGGGGTCCTGGCCGGAGGACCATCAGTTGGCGCCGAACTCGCCGTATGCGGCGTCGAAAGCCGCGGCCGACATGCTCGCGCTGGCCTACCACCGAACCCACGGTCTCGATGTCCGGGTCACGCGATGCTCCAACAACTACGGGCCGTATCAGTACCCCGAGAAGATCATCCCCCTGTTCGTGTCGAACCTCCTGGACGGACTGACCGTTCCGCTGTACGGGGACGGCCGGAACCTGCGTGACTGGGTACACGTCGACGACCATTGCCGGGCTATCGCGCTCGTCGCGGACCGGGGCCGGGCCGGGCATATCTACAACGTCGGAGGCGGGACCGAGCTGTCCAATGTCGATCTGGTCGAGCACTTGTTGGGGTTGCTCGGCCGGGACTGGTCGGCCGTACGACGGGTGGCGGACCGGCCCGGGCACGATCGACGCTATTCGGTGGACACCAAGAAGATCGCCGCGCTGGGTTTCCACCCACACGTCGACTTCCGTGAAGGACTAGCGGCGACCGTGCGGTGGTATCGGGAGAATCGCGCCTGGTGGGAGCCGCTGAAAGCACTCGTCCAGCGCGAGCCTGCTCCGCTGCACTTCTGACACAGTCCCCGGCTCCGCAATCTGTTCGAACGAATCGCCACAGCCCCTGCCGGGACCACACCATCGACAAGGAGACGTCATGCGTATTCTGTTCACCACCTCTCCCACGTTCTCCCACACCACACCCTTGATTCCGCTCGCGCAGGCGGCGCAACTGGCCGGTCATCAGGTCATTTTCGCTGGAGGCGAGATCACCAGGCGAACCGCGACCGGCGCGGGACTTGCGGTCTTGGACCCCGCGCCCGGCCAGGACGTGGCCGAGCCGCATCGTAGTTTTCTGGCCGATCCCGCCAACTTTGATCTGCCTCCGGACAAGGCGGTCGGCGCATTCGTCGGAATGTTGTCGCGGATCGGGCAGACGATGCTTCCGGGGCTCGTGTCCGCTGCCCGCGACTGGAAAGCCGACGTCGTCGTGACCCCGGCGTGGATGCCCTGGGGATTACTCGCCGCACGCGTCGCGGGCGCTCTCGGCGTCGTGCATGGCATCGGTATGCGGTACCCGACCGTTCCCTGGATGACGGATGAGCTGCCGGATGCCGTCACACGGCACGGTGTCACCGAATTCCCGGAGCATGGTGACGTTGAGGTCAGCCTCAGCCCGGAATCGCTCGACCAGCTCAGCCCGATCTCGCCCGGCGAGGTTCCGTATCCGGTGCTGAGCATGCGTCCTTGCACCTACAACGGTTCTCAGGAGGTACAACCCTGGGTGCTGCGCAAAGAACGCGCCACGCGGATCGCGGTCACGATGGGCACCACGTCGGCCGACCGCGGTTGGCCAGAAGTCCTCGAGGCCGTAGTGCACGGAGCGGCCGATCTCGACGCAGAGGTTGTTCTCGCCACCGGCGGCGTCGATGTGTCGTCGATCATCGGCCCGGTGCCGGACTCGGTCCGCGTGGTCGACTTCGTTCCGCTGAACATCCTGCTCAGTGACTCCGACGCGATCGTCCATCACTCCGGTATGAGTTCCATGTTTTCGGCATTCTGCGCGGGCGTTCCGCAGGTCGCGCTACCGCGGGCGGTGGGGGACGGGCCGATCAACGCTCACATCATCAACAGCCGAGGCGTAGGAACCGCGGTCAGCCGTCCGGAAGTGACTCCAGAGCTGATCAGCAAGGCACTGCGTGAAGTCGTCGATGTGCCGGACTACCGTGCAGCCGCGGCGGACCTGGTACAGGAGATGGCCGCCATGCCCGCGCCGCAGGACGTTGTGGCACAGATCGCTGACCTGGTTGAGGCACGCGAGCGGTGAGAGGCGCCGGCCAACCGATTTCAGTGGCTCACTGCCAGCCGACAAGGGAACGGAGGAACCGTGCCGACGACACGACAAGCCACGCCGGCTGATGCCGCGCGCATGACCGAGCTCATGGTGATCATGCACGACACCATCGGCGGTCCGCATCGCCGCGGCCCGTGGATCCAGGCTTGTGAGGAAGTTACCCGAGACCGGCTGATGAACGACCCGGCCTTGGTGGCCTATGTGACCGAGATAGAGGACTCTGAGATCGTGGCATTCGCGACCGGCGAGTTACGTCGGCGATTCCCGGGGCCGACGGCGATCGCGCCGATCTACGGCTACGGAATTACCGGCGGTACCGATCCGGATCATCGGCATCGGGGCTACTTCAAGGCATGTTGGGGTGCGGTGATCGATCACCTGGTGGCGCTCGGATGTGAACGCATCAGCATCTTCTCCTCGGAGCAGGCCGAGCCGATCCATCGCAAGATGGGCTTTGAACGGCACGACGGCTGGCCGGTGCCGATGAATCTGTATGTCGATGCCCGGAATGGGGAGCCTGGCGGAGACTCAGTGGGGGCCGGCCCGCTGCGGGGCGTCGACGGGGAGGGCAGCCGATGAAGGGCACGAAGGTCAGCACCAGACCGAATACGAAGGGGACCTCCGGGGTGGGGGCGCCGGATCGGGTCTTGGGGCATCAGTCCGCACCCATCGACGGGAAGATACTTCGGGGTATCTGCGGGCTGTTCGTCACCGGAGTCACCGTTATCACGAGCGGGACCGGTGACGCCGTCGACGGGACAACGGTGAACTCGTTCACCTCGGTCTCCATCGACCCGCCGCTGGTCTTGTTCTGCCTGCATCGTGACTCCCGGCTACGTGCGGTGGTCAAAGAGACGGGAGCGTACGTGGTCAATTTCCTGACTGGCCCGCAGGAACGGGTGGCACGGGCCTTCGCCACCCGTGACACGGCGGCGATCCAGGATGTGGAGGCACACCCTTCGGTGTCGGGGGTGCCGGTGCTCAGCGACGCGCTGGCGTTCCTTTCCTGCCGGCTGGTGGACGAGCTCGAGGGTGGTGACCATGTCATCTTCCTTGCCGAGGTAGTGGACCTCGGCGCCCTTCGCCAGCACCATGATCCGCTGATCTTCTTCCGTGGGGCGTTGGGAGCGCTCGCGGATGAGCCGGCGCCTGGTCATCCGATCTGGGACGGCTGATGACCTCGGCCTCTGGCGGTCCGGGACGTAAGCAGTGAGGCGAGGAGTTCACGACGACAACGATGCGATGTGAGCAAGTTTGTCCGGGTTCGTGATGCCATAGATCCCGCTGATCTTGTCGCCCTCCGGAGTCAGGTCCAGGACGAGAACCGCCCATAGGTCGTCCCCGTCGTACAGCAGGATGCTCGGGTCTCCGTTGGCGCGGCGGTAGTGCATGCTGATTCCCGCGAATGGACGACGGGCAAAGCCTGCCAGCAGCCGGGCAACCTTGTCCCGCCCGTGAATCGGCCGGCTGGCAGCCTGCCCCTTGCCGCCGCCGTCAACCCATAGCGTCACCTCGGGCGCGAGGATGTTCACCAGGTTCGTGAGATCGCCGCCCAGAGCGGCGGCGATGAACTGCTGGGTGACCTTGTCCTGGGTGTCCGGATTGGTCTCGTACCGGGGGCGCCGGGCCTGAATGTGCTTTCGTGCACGATGAGCGATCTGGCGGACCGACTCGGGCTTGCGATCGAGGATGGCCGCGATCTCGGTGTGGGCGTATCCGAACGCCTCGTGCAGGACGAAAACTGCGCGCTCGAGCGGGGCGAGGGTCTCCAGCACGACCAGCAAGGCCATCGAAACGGACTCGGTTTGCATTGCCGACTCGACGACGTCCGGTTCGGACTCGTGGTCGGAAACCAGAGGTTCGGGCAGCCAGGGACCCACGTAGGTCTCCTTTCGGCGACTGATCAGTTCTTGCTGGGTCAGCGCCTGGTTGACCGCGATCCGCACGAGGTACGCGCGCGGATTGCCGATCTCCTGATTGTTCAGCCGCTTGTTCTGACGGCTCCACGCCACCCAGGTCTCCTGGAGTACTTCCTCGGTATCGGCGATGCTGCCCAGCAGATTGTGCACGACGGAGAAGAGCAGCCGCCGATGCTGGACGAACACCTCGGTGGCCACGTCCGCCTGGGTCGAGTCCTCTTGTTGCGAGCGTGCCCAACTCTCAGTCATGCGATCTCCTCCTCGTGACCATGAGTCTGCCCGAACATCACCGAACGTGACATCGCTGGTTGATATGTGACGTAGATCTCATCGATGGTCGGATGCCACGTACCTAGACAACCAAGACAGGAGCGAAGGGATGTCGATTCGCCGACGGCTGGCGCGGTTCAACCGTGCCTTCGCCAACCGACTGGTCGGAGCGGTGATCACGCGACTACCGGGATTCGGCATGCTGCGCCACCGTGGCCGCCGATCCGGACTCGGGTACCGCACGCCGGTGAAGATTTTCCGGCGTGGAGCAAGCTATATCATCTCGCTGCCGTACGGTGCGGACTCGGACTGGGTGAAGAACGTGCTGGCAGCCGGAGAATGCGAGCTCGTGACGCGTGGCCGCAACGTTCGTCTAGCGGAGCCCGAAGTTTATGAAGCAGGATCGGAGCCGGCTATTCCGGCTCCGATTCGGATGATTCTCCGGTGGGTCAACGCCACCCAATACCTGGCCATGAAGCCGGTATCCGGGGCTTTGCCTGTGGGGGAGGGCGAGTGACGAGCGGAGCCAGGGCAGAGATGACAGCGGTTCTGGTCCTGGGGCGTTCCCGGCAGATCGTCGACACCGTCGTGGCGATGATCGAGGATTCGGGGTTCGGTGCTTGTGGTGTGACGACCGTGGCTGCCGCCCGGGCCGCCTTGGAGAAGGGATCGGTGAGCACGCTCGTCATCGGCGCCGGTGTGGATCTGTTCTTCGGAACAAGATTGCGTCGGCGTGCCGAGGCCCTCGGGGTCCGAGTGATCCGGGCGAGGCCCGGGAACAGCTCTCCGCAGGCATATGTCCGAGAGGAGGTCATTCCCACGCTCCTTCACGACGGCCAGCGCTGACGGCCGGCCGCAGCCGTGCCGCAGATGCGGCCGGTGTTCCTAGCGATAGAAAGGCGGGAACCAGAATGGTCGAGGTTAAAGGTCTGGACTCGGCGGCACCGTTCGAGGCTCAGCTTCAGGAGACGACAGGGCCGGTGGTCCTCATCAACGTCTTCCGGGTGCCAGAGGGCACGATGGACGAGACGATGGCCAAGTGGCGTGAAGACGCCGAGTTCATGAAAGCTCAGCCGGGTTACATCTCGGCGCAACTTCACAAAGGGACCGGGGACAGCCAGTTACTGGCCAACATCGCGGTGTGGGAGTCCACGGAGCACCTGGTGAAGGCGTTCTCCGACCCTGAGTTCCAAGCGAAACACGACGGCTGGCCGGAAGGCACCGTCATCTACCCACACCTGTTCGAGAAGGTCGCCGTCAGCGGTATCTGCCTGGACTGAGGTTCTGAGATTCATTTCAGTATTCAGGAACCGAAGAGGGGGCCAACCGGCCCCGGCCGGTGCGCGCGTTCCCGGACGCCCGAGCATGGCGTCCGGGAACGACGCCGACGAGGGAGGGTTGTCACTGATGCCGCAGCTGAACACGGTGGAGTCGCCGGCGTGGGTTTTGTGTGCGAACTGCCAGGCGATCATTTATTCGAAGCGGTGGCGCAAATGCCATCGGGTATGCCCCGAGTGCGAGCACCACGGCATGGTGGACGCTCGGACTCGTTTGGAGCAGCTGGCCGATCCGGGGAACATTCGGCTGCTCGACGCTCCTGTGACGGGCACTCCGGACGCGTTGCGTTTCGTGGACACGATGCCGTACGGCCAGCGCCTGGCCGAGGCCCGCGCCCGCACCGGCTTGGACGAGACGATGCTCAGCGCACAGATCTCGATCGAGGGTGTTCCTGCGGTCGTGGTGGTGATGGACTTCCGCTTTCTGGGCGGCAGCCTTGGCGCGACGGCGGGCAATATCCTCGTCAACGCCGCCGAAGTGGCGCTCGAGCGTGGTCTGCCGCTCATCGCGGTCACGGCGTCGGGCGGAGCAAGGATGCAGGAGGGCGCCGTCGCGCTCATGCAGATGGCTCGGGCGAGCGCTGCATGGGCGCGGATGGACGAGGCCGGGCTGCTCACCGTCTCGGTGATCACCGATCCCACCTACGGCGGTGTCGCGGCGTCGTTCGCGACGCTGTCCGATGTTCTCATCGGTGAGAAAGGTGCTCGCCTCGGTTTCGCCGGACGGCGCGTCATCGAACAGACGATCCGGGCCGAGCTCCCGCGAGACTTTCAAACGGTGGAGTCGTTTCTCCAACGCGGCTTCGTCGACATGGTCGTCTCACGTCGTTCATTACGCGGCGAGCTGGCTACGTTGCTGCGAGCGGGTCGTGGTGCTGTGGGGGCTGGTCGTGACCTCGACACGATGGGCGACCCGACGTGGGAGCACTCGGCTTGGGTGCCTGACGAGGAGCCGTGGGAGCAGGTACGGCTGGCCCGCGACCTTCGCCGCCCGACGATCCGTGACTACATCGCGCTGGTCTTCGATGACTTCATCGAGCTGCACGGAGACCGGTTGTTGGGTGACTGTCCGGCGATGATCGCCGGGTTGGCCCGGTTGGGTGCGCAGCCGGTGGCGCTGGTCGGCCAGCGCAAGGGGCATACGCTGGCGGAGCTGGCCGAGCACAATTTCGCCATGCCGTTCCCCTCCGGATACCGCAAGGCCGCCCGGGTCATGCGGTTGGCCGCGAAGCTGGGGCTGCCGATTATCACGCTCGTCGACACTCCGGGAGCGTACCCGGGAGCAGAAGCCGAAGAGCAGGGTCAAGCCAGCGCTATCGCGGAGAACCTCCGGCTGATGATGTCGCTGCCGGTTCCGGTGATCAGCGTGATCACCGGTGAAGGAGGCAGCGGGGGAGCCCTGGGTATCGCGGCGGCCAATCGGGTCCTGATCTGGGAGCACGCCATCTATTCCGTGATCAGCCCTGAGGGTTGCGCGTCGATCCTCTGGAAGGACTCCGCGCGAAGCCCAGATGCGGCTGCCGCGCTGCGGCTGAGTGCGAGACACCTCCTGCGCCTCGGGGTGGTCGACGGCGTGCTACCTGAGCCGGAAGGTGGGGTCGGTGCGGATCCGCCGACTGCCGCGGCGAGGCTTCGCCGCGCGCTCCACGCAAGTCTGGCGATGTACTCCGAAATGGATGGCGCGCAACTACGCAGCCAGCGTCATGGGCGGTTCGCCCGTTTCGGCCACCTCGACGCCACGGCGTTGTCCAACGGCCTCGTCGGCCAGGGGGTTCGTCATGCGCAGGCGACGTGATCAGGTTCGGTCTGAACGGAGCGACCGTACTGATCGGGAAGTACACGCTGCTGGTCAGGCAACCCTCGAACTGCTCGCCTCGCTGGCCGATCGACCTGGACGGCTCTGTGTGCGGACCCGGGACGTGACGATCGAGCTCGACTGGCGGGCCTCGCCGGCTGAAGCCGGCTTATCGGTAGCGCACGTGGCAGCGCCCCAAACAGCCACGCAAGCCTTGACGCCGCCTTCTCACCCGCTGGAAGGGGCTGAATCGGGGGCGGGTGAACCCGCTGCCGCACCGGCGGTGGATGCCGATGACCGGCAGTACCACGTCTGTGCTCCGAGCGTCGGCACCTTCTATCAATCACCGGAGCCGGGGGCGGCACCCTTCGTCTCGGTCGGCAACACGGTCACCGCCGGTCAGCAGGTAGGGATCGTAGAGGTGATGAAGCTGATGATCCCGGTCGAGGTGGAACGGGCCGGCCGAGTGATCGACGTATTGGTTGACGACGGGCATGCCGTGGAACACGGCCAGCGCCTCGTGGCGCTCGCCCCTCTCGACGACTAGACACGAAATAGGAGTAGGGGATCGCATGCTGAAGAAGGTGCTGGTTGCCAACCGGGGAGAGATCGCGTTGCGCATCGTGCGGGCTTGCCACGATGCTGGCATTGAGGTTGTAGTGGCACACTCCAGCCGAGACCGCGATTCCGAAGCTGTCCGCCTCGCCGACCGGTCGGTGCAAGTCGGCCCGGCTACCTCGATCAAGAGCTACCTGAATGCGGCGGCCGTGCTCGAAGCCGCGACGCAAAGCGGTGCTGACGCCGTCCACCCCGGCTACGGATTCCTGTCCGAGAACGCCGACTTCGCTGAGGCGTGCCTGGCGGCGGGCTTGACTTTCGTGGGACCGCCGCCGGCCGCCCTGGAGTTGCTCGGTAGCAAGACATCGGCACGTGCCACGATGTCTGAAGCCGGTCTGCCGCTGTTGCCTGGGAGCCGGGAATATCTGGATCCGGATTCAGCGCTGGACTTGGCCTGGAGCATCGGATTCCCGGTGATCGTGAAAGCCGCCGCTGGCGGCGGCGGGCTGGGCATGCATGTCGTCCACGAGCCTGAGCGGTTTATCGACGAGTATCTCTCGACGAGCTCTACGGCGGGGATGCTCTTCGGCGACCGCCAGGTCTATGTCGAGAAGTACCTGGAGCCGGCCCGGCATGTGGAGATCCAAGTCCTGTGTGACGCCTACGGCAACGCCGTTCACTTGGGTACGAGAGACTGTACCCTTCAGCGGCGGCATCAGAAGCTGGTCGAAGAGGCACCGGCTCCTCGGCTGCCGCTAGAGCTTCTCGAAGAGATGGGCGAGGCGGCATGCCGTGGCGCCGTGAAAGCCGGATTTCAGGGTGCAGGTACCTTTGAGTTCCTGGTGGGCGACGCTGGCCGCTTCTACTTCCTGGAAGTCAACTGCCGGATCCAAGTCGAGCATCCCGTGACCGAAATGGTGACGGGGATCGATCTTGTCCAGGAACAGATGCGTATCGCCGGCGGCGCTCCTCTGAGCATCCGCCAGTGTGATGTGAAGCTCGATGGAGTGGCGATCGAATGCAGAATCAATGCCGAGGACCCGAAGCGTGGATTCACCCCGGCACCCGGAACGATCCAGGAGTGGGTGCCATCGGCGGGCCCTTTCGTGCGGGTGGACAGCCATGTTCGGCCCGGGTACACCGTGCCGCCGGAATACGATTCGCTCCTCGCCAAACTCATCGTCTGGGCCCCGGACCGCGCCGGCGCGATCGTTAGGATGAAGCGAGCCCTGAGCGAGTTTCATGTTGCCGGACCGGGGATCGAGACCACGCGAGAGTTCCTGATGGAACTGATTGAACACCCCTACTTCCACACCGCTGATCACAGCACATCACTTGTGGAGGCGCTGACATCTTGACGCATGCCCGGGACCCGGGCCGGATTTTCCCACCGTCAAAGGTCCCGAGCACATCAAGGCCGAGCGTCACACCCCCTCGGTACCGGCTGCGGTCACCCGTGGCGCTTGGTGACAAACTCGAGGAGTTCGCGCAGGTCGTACCGGACCTGGGCGGCGCGGCCGTAACGGGTGAGTTTGCCGCGGCTAGCCCATTTGCGGATAGTGGCATTCGGAACTCCGGCGACCAAGGCGGCCATCTCCGTCGTCAGCAGCGGGCCCGCTCCCGGATCGGCGTCCGGCCGGAGCAGCGGCGAGTTCAGCGCGGCACACCGGCCGTGCCGGACGCCCGCCGCGGGGCCGGCGACGTCGGCCAGGCGGCGCTCTTGGCTGTAGGTGCACCGCACCTGGTAGTCGGCGGGCATCTGGCTGCGCGTGGTCACATGCGCGGTACCGTCGCAGTCACGCTCGTGGCACGGCCCGATCTGGAGCCGGACGCTCGCATCCGGTTCCATGACGCGCTGTGCGGCCGTGGCCACTTCGTGTATCTCGCTCACCAGATCACCAGCGGCGGGATGGTCGGACAGCCAGTCGAGCTGTGTCAAGAGAAACTCGGAGAGCGAGCGTACGCTTCGTTCGGGCCGGGAACTCAACTCCCTTTCGTCGACGACGAGGCCGGCCCAGGACGCGAGAATGGACATGATGTCCTCGCGGGCGGACAGCGCGGCTTGGTTCAAGCCCGGAGAACCGCCGCGGGTGCCACCGCGAACCCGCTCCGAGATAGGTCGATGTCGCTGGGCGAGCATGGCTTCGCACTGCTTGAACAGCGCGGGTAGGGCGCTGAGCTCTTGTGCGGTCTGGTCATAGCATGCCGGACAGATCCTGATCCCACCGAAACCACAAGACGTTTCACATGTCATGGCCCCTCCAAACGAGCTTCGTTCTTAGCAAGGTTTTCTCGCTGCGTGCCCTCCCTCTCGGAACCTCGTTCAGCTCGCTCGTGCGCACACGACCGCCCTACTGAGCGAGCACAGATGAAATTGGCGCCATCAGGGCGCTGAAGGTTGTTCGACGAGACGCTGAGAATTAACGTATCGCTTGGAATCAAAACCTACTTTTCATTTACCTCCGTTCTTGAGGTCGCTGCATTAGACAGTAATGGGCCGGTGTTGCAAATCCGTTGACAAACCGTTGACATGGCGCGACCTGCAGAAAGGCAGATTTGCTCCACATTCTGAGACTGGTGATGCCGGGCAGGTGAGCGTGACCGGTCCACATGCCGTGCTGTCAGCTGGGGGTTCGCGGCTCATCCGGACTTCCTGCCGCGTTCATGGGTGATGACCCGTCATCCATAGGTGAATCACCTGGACCTGGTATGACGTGTCACGGTTTCGGACGTCCAGGTTGACTAATCTGTCAGCGTTCGTCCGTGTATACCGTGAATATCCCGATGTCGACTACCATCGCCGAAATGTCGACGGTCATGAACGGGGAGCGAAGTGGCGAGCAGTACAGCTAGTCATCCCTGGATGGCTCCGCATGATGGGCGAAGTTGATCGCGATCGGAGAATTCAATGGCAGTGGAGTTCAACATCCTCGGGCCCGTCGAGATCATCGCGCCGGATGTGACGTTGTCCCTGCCACGTCGCCGTGAGCGTTGCCTGCTAGCTGTGTTGCTATGGGAAGTCAACCGGATCGTCCCGGCCGGGCGGCTGGCCGAGTTGCTGTGGGATGGCCACCCGCCGGCGGCCGCGCGTCCCACCCTGAGTAGTCATGTCTCGCGTCTGCGGGCCGCGCTCGCCGGGTTGGCAGCGGATGGGGAAGGCGTCGAGCTAGAGTCCGCGAATGGGGGCTACCGGATGATCGCGGACCCCCAGTCGATAGATGCACACCGCTTTCGTGCGCTCGTGGACCGGGCCGTGGCGGAGGATCACCCATACGACAGGATCAACCAGCTGCGCACCGCCTTGGAGTTGTGGCGTGGCCCGGTCGCCGACAATGCCGCGAGTGAATGGCTGCGTGACCGGCTCTTCGCCGACTTGGAGGAGCAGCGCCTGACCGCGTTCGAGTGGATGACCAGTGACGGTCTGTCGATGGGGTGTGTCAAGGTTCTGCCTGACCTCGCGCGTACCGTGAACGCCAACCCTGGACACGAGCGCCTGGTGGGCTTGTTCATGCGGGCGCTTTGCCAGGCGGGCCGCAAGGTAGAGGCGCTTGATGTCTATGACCGCACACGTGCCTATCTCACCGGTGAGCTCGGACTTGATCCGGGCCGTGCGTTGCGCGAGCTGCACCAGTCGATCCTCCGCGACGATCTTCAAGTTGCCCGCCACGGACAGCGCATCGTCGGGCATTTCCCGGTGCCTCGGCAACTGCCCGCGGGCATGGTGGGTTTTGCGGGTCGGACCGTTGAGCTCGAACAACTTGACTCCATCGTGCCGGACGGCGCGCAATCCCAGGTTCCTGGCGCGCTCGCCGTGATCGCCGGGATGCCGGGTGTCGGCAAAACGACTTTGGCTGTCCATTGGGCGCAGCGCGTCGCCTCGCGTTTTCCCGATGGTCAGCTCTATATGAACATGCGCGGGTTCGACGCCGGGCGCCGATCGGCCAGCACCGTGGAAACACTCCGCGGCTTCCTGTCCGCGCTTGACGTTCCGGTTGAACAGTTGCCGGAGAGCCTGAGCGCGCAGATCGGTCTGTATCGGAGCCTCGTCGCGGGCAAACGCCTGCTGATCCTATTGGACAACGTGATGAGCACGGAGCAGGTACGTCCGCTGTTGCCGGGAGCTCCCGGCTGCGTAGTGGTCGTCACGAGCCGTAACCAGCTGTTTGGGTTGGTGGCGACAGAGGGTGCATATCCGATCATGCTGGATGTCCCTGATGCGGAGGATGCTCGGGAGATTTTGGAGCGACGGCTCGGAGCCGAGCGGATCGCGGTCGACGACGGCGCAGCTAACGAGATCGTGGCCCTTTCCGGGCGGCTTCCACTCGCTTTGACGATCGTGGCTGCGCAGGCCTCGACTCGGCCGTGTCTTCCGCTGAGAGCCCTAGCGGAGGAGCTGCAGGACCCTGGGCGTTTGCTCGATGCGTGCAGCGATGTCGGGGAGGACGTCGACATTCGCGCGGTGTACTCGGGCTCGTACCAAACCCTCAGTCCAGAATCGGCGCGGCTGTTCCGACTGCTCAGCTTGCACGTGGGTCCCGACGTGTCGGTACCGGTCGCGGTCAGCCTGACACGCGCAACGGTGGCAAACGTGCGACGGGCGCTGGCCGAGTTGGCCCGTGGACACCTGGTGGTCGAGAGTTCCCCGGGCCGTTTTGGCTTGCACATTCTGACTCACGCGTATGCGGCGGAGTTGCTGACCAGCATCGAAAAGGAGGCGGAGGTGTCGGCGGCCCGTGAGTGCATGCTCGAGCACTACCTCCACACCGCGTATGCCGGCGCGATGCTGTTACATCCGCACCGTCGTCCCATTGTCTTGACCGGTCCCCGGTCCGGTGTTCAACCGGAGAAGCTGAGCGCCGACGATGCCCTCGAATGGTTTCGCGCAGAGCGCGAGGTTCTACTAGAGCTCGTTTCACTCGCGGCGGACCAGAAGTCCGGCGTTGCGCCCTGGCAGTTGGTGTGGGCCATGGCCGGCGCCTTGGAAAGACATGGACGATGGCGGGAACTGGAGGAGGCCTGGCAACGGGCTCTCGATGCCGCGCAACAAACCGACGACGTCCCCGGGCAAGCCGTCTGTCATGGGGGTTTGGCCGGTGTGTATATCACGCGCAACTACGTCGAGAAGGCCCGATCACATGCTGTGCGGGCTCGAGAGATCTTCGACAGGGTCGGCGACCGAGTGGGCAGCGCTCGGTCACTGCTTGATATCGGAGTGGTTATGGAGCAGTCCGGGCACACAGCCGATGCACTGGAATACCTTCAGCAAGGTCTGCTCGCGTATAAGCGCGAAGGTGACGTGGCAGGCCACGCTCGAGCCCTGACTATGATCAGCCGGGTCCATGCCGTGCGGGGCGAGTACCACCTCTCGCTAGAGTGGGGCCGCTCTGCCCTGGCGCTGCTGGAACAGATCAACGACAGGGTGGGGTACGTTCGAGCCCTGGACAACCTCGGTAGTTCACTGCAGCACGTCGAGGAGTATCCGCTGGCGGCGCACCAACTGGAACGTGCTTTGGAAATAGTTCGAGAATTGGGGGACAAATACCGCGAGGTCGATGTGCTCGTCCATCTGGGGGACGTGTACTTCGAGATGGGTAAGGCTCAACTTGCGGGTGAGGCCTGGAACTCCGCGCTCGCCGTGAGCTACGAGATCGGCCGGAAAGACATTGACGGCATTCAATTCAGGGCAGTCGGTCAGGCGGAAGCTGTGCGGTCCCGACATTCTGGTCGGTCTTGACTGTCGTTCTTCCCGTTTCGCGGGGAATTGCTGAATATATTCGGCATGAAATGCAAAGCCCGCTTATTTGCTGGGTTAGGTTCGAATGGTGTCCAGGTTTTCATGAACTTCATCCATTCGGCGAAATAAAGGATTTCGATGAGTATGGTCGACGCTCCGAAGTGACGGTTCCAAGACGTGCATCCCCGGGTGCGGGGAACTGGCGAGCTTGTTTACCGATCAGCCTCCATTATTTGTGTGTTCACGAAGTGAAATAGTGCATACATGCCAGGGCCTTGGCGCGCTGCGCAGGGGGCCAACTTATCTGGATGGAGGACCACTTTACGTCGGTTCTTGTGAGGCCGCGTAGGGTCTTGGGGACTGTGATGAACGCCCTGTTTGGTGCAACCAGGTCAGGTTTCGGTGAACTTCGGTCTACTCTCCGGTGGCTCCGTCCACCGACTCTCGCAGGAGGTCGGCGTGGCCGTTGTGGCGCGCGTATTCCTCGATCATGTGACACAGGATCCACCTCAGGCTGGGTTCCCTGGCGTCGGACGGCGCCGGCGGGGCGAGTCGGTCCAGTCCGCCGTCGGCCAGCGCCTCATCAACCAGGGCGCGCGAGCGTTGCACAGCCTCCGACCAGAGTGCGCGGAGCTCCTCCGGGGCGTCGTCGGCCGCCGTGTCCCAGTCCCAGTCGGGGGTCGCATCCCAGTCGACCGTGTGCCATGGAGGGCCCGCGTCGCGCCCGTGCAACCGCCACGAGAACCATCCGTCCTCGACGCAGGCCATGTGTTTCAGCAGCCCGCCGAGAGTGATCGACGACGCGCCCACGGTGGCCGTGAGACCCGCCGCGTCCACCCCCGAACATTTCCACGCCAGGGTTGCGCGCTGGTAATCCAGGAACCCCAGCAGGGTGGCTGTCTCATCGGAGGCCAGCGGAGGCTCCGGGCGCCCATGATCGTCGAGGGTCGTCATGGGAGGTGAGTGTAGGGGCCGCGACACCGGCCCCGCACGATCATTTTTCCAGCCGTGCGCCCGTTGCGATGGCCGAATTCCTCGACTTTGATACCGCCAGGTGGTGTTCATGGCAGCTACGGACCGTGAACACCACCTGGCGGTATCAAAGTCGCGCCGACGCCGCCGTTCCGGTGAGTTTTCGGAGCGCGGCGAGTCGGGAAGGGTAGGTATCGAGACCACTCCCGAGGAGTCACCATGACCGAGCCGCAGACCCACACCTTGGACGTACCCGGCGCCGTACTCCATTACGACGTCCGGACCAACGAATCCAGCGCCGATCCGGTGCTGATGTTGATCGGATCGCCCATGGGCGCGGCCGGATTCGGCACGCTGGCCGGCCATTTCACCGACCGCACCGTGGTCACCTACGACCCGCGTGGGGTCGAACGCAGTAAGCGCACCGACGGCGCGGCGGAAACCACACCCGCCGAGCATGCGGATGATCTGCACCGGCTGATCTCGGCGTTGGGCGCCGGGCCGGTCGACATCTTCGCCAGCAGTGGCGGTGCCGTCAACGCACTGGTGCTGGTGTCACGGCACCCGGAGATGGTCCGCACACTCGTTGCTCACGAGCCGCCTGCGGCACAGGTGCTGCCGGATCGCGAGGAAGTGCTGGCCGCGTGTGCGGGAATCGGCCAGACCTACCAGCAAAGCGGCTTCGGCCCGGCGATGACGAAGTTCATCGCGCTGGTCGGCTATCCAGGCCCGCTCCCGGCCGGGTTCGCCGACCAGCCCGCTCCGGATCCGGCCGGCTTTGGGCTGCCGGCCCACGACGACGGAAGCCGCAACGACCCGTTGGTAGGACAGAACATCGTTACCTGCACCCACTACCAGCATGACTTTGACGCCCTGCAAGCGGCGCCCACGCGGCTCGTGATCGCGACGGGAACGGAGTCGGAGGGGCAGATGGCGTATCGCGCCGCGGTGGCGATGGCCGAGCGGCTCGGCACGACGCCGATGGCGTTCCCCGGCGACCACGCCGGTTTTCTCGGTGGCGAGTACGGCATGACCGGGAAGCCGGACGAGTTCGGCGCTGTGTTACGCGAGGTCCTCACCCAGCGGAGCTGAACGCTCGGCAACGGCGTTGCCCGCGAGCCTGGTGCAGCCTTCTTTATGGCTCTTATTCTTCGTCGTTGCCCGGGCCCTCATCTTCCCGCAGCTGCCCAAGTGCAGGACCTGGCCGCTCGGCGCGGTGCGGGCGTCGTGCGCGTCCGTAGGTGAGGGCCCACACCGCGCCGATGATGATCGCCAGGCCGATCCAGGCGCCGAGCACAACGAGGATGACCGGGGCGTTGCTGGCAAGCCATGACGCTACCGCGGCACGAGTGGTCTCATCTGGCGCCGGCGAAATCGGGCCGACGAGCAAGGTGGCGATGAGAACGAGCGACGTCGCGCTGAGCTGGTTGCGGGGCAATGAGGGTCTCCGGCATACGTGTACATCCAGAGGCGTACCGAGCCCCCGGTCGGCTCTGGGGTCGACCGTTTCCCCTGGCGGATCGCGTGGCTCCCGCACCTGGACTCGAACCAGGAACCCTCTGATTAACAGTCAGATGCTCTGCCAATTGAGCTATGCGGGACCGGAAGATGTGAAACATCAACCGACGCAGAAGGTTACCAGGAAGTGCGCCCTACTTCCCAATCGGCACCCGCTCGCGGCGCCGGAAGGGGGCCGAGTGGACAACAGTGGAGGACAAGACGTAAGAATGTCAGGACAAAGTATTGACGAAGGACTGTTCACGGAGCAGACTCACAGGCAACTCGCGGTCACGCGGACGGGTCGGATCCGGCCCATCGGCCGGCGAGGGACAAGTGGGTAGACCGGGATCGCGCCAGCGGTCGATCCGGGTTGTCCAGCACGCCACGGATAGGAGCGGCAGCATGCGGATCGGGTTAGTCGGCGTCGGGCGCATTGGGGCGTCTCACGCCCAGGTGGTCCGGGATCATCCCGACGTCGGCGACGTAGTTGTGGCTGACGTCGATGCGGCTCGGGCGGCCAAGGTCGCAGCCGAACTGGGAATCCGTGCCGTCGATACGCCGGAGGCGGCATACCGGGACGTCGACGCCATCGTGATCGCGGCGGCCACATCCGCTCATGCCGAACTGATCATCAGCGCCGCCCGCCAGGGCTTGCCCGTCTTTTGCGAAAAGCCGGTAGCGCCCGATGTCGCCGGCACGGTACGCGTGGTAGATGAGATCGAGCGGGCGGGGATTCCGAACCAGATCGGCTTCATGCGCCGTTTCGATACCGGTTACGCGGCCGCGCGAGAGGCGTTGCGGTCCGGTGCTCTCGGTGAGTTGCGGCGGGTGCACATGGTGACCGCCGACGCCGAGCCGCCGCCGGCGGCCTATGTCCCGCACTCCGGTGGCATCTTCCGCGACTGCCATGTGCACGATTTCGACATCCTGCGCTGGGTGACCGGCCGTGAGGTCGCCGAGATCTACGCATTGGGTGCCAACCGCGGCGCCTCATATTTCGCCGAGGCGAACGACGTCGACGAGTCCGCCGCGCTCCTGACCCTCGATGACGGCACTATCGCCACCGCGCAGGGTTCGCGCTACAACGGCGCCGGCTACGACGTGCGCATGGAACTGGCCGGGACCGAGGCCACGTATGCGGTTGGCCTCGACGACCACACGGCGGTCGTGTCGGCCGAATCCGGCGTCAGCTTCCCGGGTGGTGAGCCGTACCGGGAGTTCTGGTCCCGGTTCCTGCCCGCTTATCAGGCAGAGATCAACACGTTCATCGAAGTGGCCGCTGGCAGACAGGCGAGCCCTTGCACCGCCGCCGACGCGCTCGAGAGCTTCTATGTCGCCGAAGCCGCCACCCGCTCGCGGACTGAGCACCGCCCGGTGCGCGTGGAGGAGGTCCGGATAGCGTGAACTCGCCGTACGAGGTTCTGACCATGGGCCGGATCAGTGTGGATGTCTATCCGCAACAGATCGGCGTCGGTCTGCAGCAGGTTGAGAGTTTCGGCAAGTACCTGGGGGGCAGCTCCACGAACGTGGCGGTCGCAGCGGCCCGGCACGGGCGAAAAACGGCCACCATCACGCGGACGGGCGACGACCCGTTCGGTGCCTTCCTGCACGACGCCCTGCGTGAGTTCGGTGTCGCCGACCACATGGTCACACCGGTGCCCGGGTTGATGACCCCGGTGACTTTCTGCGAGATCTTCCCGCCGGACGACTTCCCGCTCTACTTCTACGGGCGAGTGCCCGCCCCGGACATGCAGATCAGCGTGGACGAACTCGACTTCGACGCGATCCGGGCGGCCGACGTCTTCTGGGTGACGGTCACTGGGCTGTCCGAGGAGCCGAGCCGCAGCGCCACCCTGGCGGCGCTCGAAGCACGCGCGCGTACCGGAATCACCGTCCTCGATCTGGATTACCGGCCGATGTTCTGGGAGTCCCGGGAGGCCGCCCGTGAACAGGTTCAGAAGGCGCTGCCGCATGTGACGGTGGCCGTCGGGAACCTCGACGAGTGTCACACCGCTGTCGGGACGACGGATCCGGCGGCAGCGGCCCAGGCGTTGCGTGCCGCCGGCATCACCACCGCGGTGGTCAAACAGGGGCCGAAAGGGGTGCTCGCCGCTGACCAGACAGGAACGTACGAGGTTCCGCCCACTCCGGTGAACGTCGTCAACGGCCTCGGAGCCGGAGACGCGTTCGGCGGTGCGCTGTGCCACGCGCTGCTGGCCGGCTGGGACCTCGAACGCACGATCCGCTTCGCCAACGTGGCCGGGGCCATCGTCGCCTCCCGGATCGCCTGCTCGTCTGCTATGCCGTCGACCGCGGAGGTCGAGGCCGTGCTCAAAGGAGAAACCGATGTCCGCTGACCGCATTGATCTCGGCGGCCGGGTCAGGACCATTGTCGAGGCTCGAACCTCGCGTCCGGAGGCGATCGCCGAGGCAGCTGCCCGGCGGGTGCGTCCGGCGAGCTTGGTCGGCCCGTCGGGCAAGCTGATGGTGATCGCTGCCGACCATCCCGCGCGGGGATCGCTGCGGGCCGGCGGTGATCCGATGGCGATGGCCGACCGTGCCGACCTGCTGGACCGGCTGCTGGTGGCGTTGTCCCGTCCCGGTGTCAATGGCGTCCTCGGCACCGCTGATCTGCTCGAAGATCTACTCCTGCTGGGTGCGCTTGACGGCAAGGTCGTCGTCGGTTCGATGAACCGAGGAGGGCTGGCCGGAACGTCGTTCGAGATCGACGACCGCTTTACCGGCTACGACGCCGCCGCCATCGAGCGGATGGGCTTCGAGATGGGCAAAATGCTGCTCCGGATCGACCCGGAGGACCCGGCCACCGTCACCACGATGAAGTCATGCGCGGACGCGGTCTCCGATCTCGCCGCACGGCAACGGGTAGCCATGGTCGAGCCGTTCATCTCACACCACGTCGACGGCCGGATCCGCAACGACCTCTCCACCGACGCGGTGGTCCGGTCGGTGGCCGTCGCGTCCGGGCTGGGCACAACGTCGGCTTACACCTGGCTGAAGCTGCCGGTCGTCGACGACGACCCCGACGGCATGGAACAGGTGCTGGCCGCTTCGACGCTTCCGGCAGTGCTGCTCGGCGGCGAGGTCCCGGACGATCCCGACGTCGCGTTCCGGCAGTGGGAGAAGGTGTTGCGGCTGCCGACCGCGATGGGGCTGGTGGTGGGCCGGACGTTGCTCTATCCGCCGGACGGTGACGTCGCCGGTGCGGTGGACACGGCGGTGAGCCTGCTGTGAGGTCGTGGACGACACGCCTACCCGCCCACGGGGCCGGTTCGACCAACATGATCGGGTGGTGAGATGAAGCGCAACGAGTTCTATCTGCCGGCCGGCGCCGCCGCCAACGGGCCGTACGTGCTGGATGTGACGCCGGAGACCGACCAGCCGCTGGGGTATTCGTCGCTGCGGATCGTCGAACTGTCGCCCGGGGCACAGCACGCCTTCAGCACGGGAGACGAGGAGATGTTCGTCCTCCCGCTCTCGGGCTCGTGCACCGTGGTGTGTGACGGCGAAGAGTTCACCGTCGCCGGCCGCGACAACGTCTTCAACCGGGTCACCGACTCCGTGTACGTGCCGCGTGACTCCGAGGTCGTCATCACGTCGACGACGTCCGCGGGGACCGGCCGCTTCGCGCTACCGGCGGCGCGTTGCGCTAACCGGCTTCCGGCCCGGTACCGGCCCGCGGAGGACGTGCCGGTGGAGATCCGTGGCGCGGGCAACTCGACCAGGCAGGTCAACAACTTCGGCTCGGCGCACACGTTCGAGGCGGATCGGCTGATCGCGGTAGAAGTGATCACTCCGGCGGGCAACTGGTCGTCGTACCCGGCTCACAAGCACGACGAGGACCGCCCTGGTGAGGAGTCGATCCTCGAGGAGATCTACTACTTCGAGATCTCCGACGGCCCGGACAACGGGGGTGCGCCGAGCCGGGGAACCACCGGCCGGGACGGCTTCGGATTCCACCGGGTCTACGGCACGCCCGAGCGGCCCATCGAGGTCCTCGAAGAGGTGCGGACTGGCGACGTCGTGCTGATTCCGCACGGCTGGCACGGCCCTTCGGTGGCCGCGCCGGGCTATCACATGTACTACCTCAACGTGATGTCCGGACCGGGAGCGAAGCGTGAGTGGCTCATCTGCGACGATCCCGCGCATGCCTGGGTGCGCGGCGAGTGGGAGTTGCAGGACCCAGACCCACGGCTACCGTTGAGCAGCCCATGATCATTGGCTTTTGACCACCGAATCCGGTGGTGAAACGTCAATGATCATGCGACAAGGCGCCAAGAGGAGACAGAGATGAGCGAGACGGTTCGGCTGACGGTCGCGCAGGCGACGGTGCGGTTCCTCGCCCAGCAATACACCGAACGCGACGGCGTGGAGCACAAGCTCTTCGACGGCTGTTTCGGCATCTTCGGCCACGGCAACCTCGCCGGGCTGGGCCAGGCGCTGCTGGAAGCCGAGGTCGGCGATCTCGGCGCGCTCACCTACCGGCAGGCGCGCAACGAACAGGGCATGGTGCACGCGGCCAGCGCGTTCGCCCGGATGCGCAACCGGCTGTCCACCATGGTGTGCACCGCCTCGATCGGCCCTGGCGCCACCAACATGGTCACCGGCGCGGCACTGGCCACCATCAACCGGCTGCCCGTGTTGTTGCTGCCCGGCGACGTCTTCGCGACCCGGATCGCCAACCCGGTGCTCCAGGAGCTGGAGAGCACGGCGGGGTACGACGTCTCGGTCAACGACGCCTTCCGCCCCGTGTCCAGGTTCTTCGACCGGGTCTGGCGTCCGGAGCAGCTGCCGTCGGCGCTGCTCGGAGCCGTGCGCGTGCTCACCGATCCGGCCGAGACCGGTGCGGTCACCATCGCGCTGCCGCAGGATGTGCAGGCCGAAGCCCACAACTGGCCGGTAGAGCTGTTCGATCGCCGCGTCTGGCACGTCCCGCGGCCGGTCCCGGAGCCCGCCGCCCTGGCGCGTGCGGTGGAAGCGATCCGCGCTGCCAAGCGCCCGATGATCGTCGCCGGGGGCGGCGTCATCTACAGCGAGGCCACGGATGCGTTGCGTGCCTTCTGTGAGGCCACCGGCATCCCGGTGGGGGAGAGCCAGGCCGGCAAAGGGTCGTTGCCCTACGATCACCCGCTCGCGCTCGGAGCCGTGGGCAGCACGGGGACGACGGCGGCCAACCGGATCGCCCGCGAGGCCGACCTGGTGATCGGCATCGGCACCCGTTACAGCGATTTCACCACGGCGTCGCGCACCGCGTTCCAGAACGACGACGTGCGCTTCGTCAACGTCAACATCACTGGGTTCGACGGCGCCAAACATGCCGGGCTACCCGTCGTCGCCGACGCCCGCCAGGCCCTCGTCGCCCTGACCCGGGAGCTGTCCGGCTACGACACCGGCGCCGACTACCGGGACCGGGCCCGGGTGCTGGCGGCCGAGTGGGACCGCACCGTCGAGGCCGCCTACCAGCTCGGCCGGCAGCCGCTGCCTGCTCAGTCGGAAGTGATCGGAGCGGTCAACGAGATCTCCGGCCCACGTGACGTGGTGATCTGCGCGGCCGGCTCCATGCCGGGTGACTTGCACAAACTATGGCGTACCCGGGATCCGAAGGGTTACCACGTCGAATACGGCTACTCCTGCATGGGGTACGAGATCGCCGGTGGTGTGGGCGCGAAGCTGGCGTCTCCGGATCGCGACGTGTACGTGATGGTGGGCGACGGGTCCTACCTGATGATGGCCCAGGAGCTGGTCACCGCCGTCCAGGAAGGCGTCAAGATCATCGTCGTCCTGGTGCAGAACCACGGCTTCCAGTCGATCGGAGCGTTGTCCGAAGAGGTCGGTGTGCAGCGGTTCGGGACCAAGTACCGGTACCGGGACGAGGCCACCGGCCGCCTGGACGGCGACAAGCTCCCGGTCGACCTCGCGGCCAACGCTGCCAGCCTGGGAGTTCAGGTGCTCAGGGCCGCTGGTATCGAGGAGTTCCGCGCCGCGCTCGGGGAGGCCAGACAGGCCACCGGCCCGGTCCTGGTGCACATCGACACCGACCCCCTGGTTCCCGCGCCGGACGGCGAGGCGTGGTGGGACGTCCCGGTGGCCGAGACGTCGGAGCTCGACGCCACCCGTGAAGCCCGTGCCATCTACGAGAAGAACAAGGCTGACCAGCGTGACTACCTATGACGACCGGACTGACCGCTGACAATCGCGGCCACCTCTGATCAGGACCGCGGACGATTCGTTGACGACGACATTGGGGACACCGTGACAACCATCAAGCATTGGATCGACGGCCGGCTGAGCAGCGGCGCGTCGAGCCGGACCAGTCCGGTCTGGAACCCGGCTACGGGCCAGCAGCAGGCCGAGGTCGTTCTCGCGGAGACGGCCGATGTCGACGCCGCGGTCGCCGCGGCACGGCAGGCGTTCGAGTCGTGGTCCCAGACATCGCTGTCCAAGCGGACCAAGATCCTCTTCAGTTTCCGTCAGCTGGTCGACGCGCGGGCCCAAGAGCTGGCCGAGATCATCGCCGACGAACACGGCAAGGTGGTCTCCGACGCACTCGGCGAGGTACAGCGTGGCCTCGAGGTCGTGGAATTCGCCTGCGGTATTCCGAACCTGCTCAAGGGCGACTACTCCGACCAGGTGTCCAGCGGTGTGGACGTGTTCAGCTTTCGCGAGCCACTCGGCGTCGTCGCCGGCATCACGCCGTTCAACTTCCCGGTCATGGTGCCGATGTGGATGCACCCAGTGGCGATCGCCTGTGGCAACACGTTCGTGCTGAAGCCGAGCGAGCGTGACCCGTCGGCGTCCATGCTGGTCGCTGAGTTGTGGGCGGAGGCAGGCCTGCCGGACGGCGTGTTCAACGTCGTGCACGGTGACAAGACCGCCGTCGACGCGATCCTCGACCACCCGGACATCGCCGCGGTCTCGTTCGTCGGCTCCACCCCGATCGCCCGCTACATCCACCAGCGGGCCAGCGCGAACGGCAAGCGAGTGCAAGCTCTGGGTGGTGCGAAGAACCACGCCATCGTGATGCCGGACGCCGACGTCGATTTCGCCTCCGACCACATGGTGGCGGCGGCGTTCGGGTCGGCGGGGGAGCGGTGCATGGCCATTTCCGCGGCGGTGACCGTGGGCGATGCCGGTGACGGCCTCGTGGACGCGGTCGCGGCCAAGGCCGAGAAAGTCCGGGTAGGACCTGGTCGCGACCCGGCCAGCGAGATGGGACCGGTGGTCACCGCGCAGGCGCGAGACCGGATCGTGGGTCTGATCGGATCCGGTGCCGAGCAGGGTGCGACATTGACCGTGGACGGCCGCGGCTATGCCGTCGACGGCCACGAGAACGGGTTCTGGGTGGGCCCCACCGTCATCGACCGGGTGACACCGGACATGGACGTGTACCGCGAGGAGATCTTCGGCCCCGTGCTGTCCGTCGTCCGGGTGGAGACCGTCGACGACGCGATCGCGCTGGTCAACGCCAACGCCTACGGCAACGGCACCGCCATCTTCACCTCCAGCGGCGAGGCGGCGCGGCGCTTCCAGCGTGGCGTACAGGTCGGGATGATCGGCATCAACGTACCCATCCCGGTGCCGATGGCTTACTACTCCTTCGGCGGCTGGAAGGACTCCCTCTTCGGTGACAAACACGTGCACGGCCCGGAAGGTGTCTCCTTCTACACCCGAGCCAAGGTGATCACCTCCCGCTGGCCGCACGTGGACAACCCCGTCGGCGCCAGCTACCACTTCCCCACCCACTCCTGATGATCATGAACACTTCGTGACCGTATAGGTCGACAAGTGTTCATGATCATGGGCCAGGTCTCTTCGGAGGTTCAGACGTGACAATTACCGGAATCGCGAACGCGCCGGTCAGCTTCGGCATTTTCGAGCTGACCACGGGAGCTGATTTCCCCGAGCCCGAGACGATCCTCGGCCCGCTGCGTGACGCCGGATACGACGGCATCGATCTCGGCCCGGTCGGCTGGTTGGGTGCGGGCCAACAGATTCAGGCGCGGCTACGTGAGCACGCGATGGCGCTGGCCGGCGGCTGGTTCGACATGCCCTTCACCGCGGACGACGATGCGTTCGGTGCGGCGCTCGACGGACTTGAGGACGCATTGCGGATCTTCGTGGCCGCCGCCGAGGTGGACCCGGACCGGTTGCCGCTGCCGACGCTCGCCGATTCCGGCTCGCCGGCCCGCCGCGCCAATCCGGGAGGTTCGCCGGAGGTGATGCTGGATGACGCCGGGTGGAAGCGGTTGAGCTCCAACGTCGCCAAGGCTGCTGAGAGGGTGCGTGCCGCGGGGCTGGAGCCGACGTTCCACCACCACGCCTGCACGTACGTGGAGACCCCCGAGGAGATCGACATCTTCCTGGACCGGACCGACGTGGGGCTGACGTTCGATACCGGCCACCTGATCATCGGCGGGGGTGATCCTGTCGAGGGGTGGAGACGCTGGCGAGATCGGATCAACCACCTGCATCTGAAAGATGTGCGCCGGGAAGTGCTGGCGCAGGTCGTTCGCGAGCGCGCCGGCATGCGCGCGGTGTGGGAGCGCAAGGCCTTCGTCGCTCTTGGCGCCGGTGACCTCGAGCTAGCCGAAATAATGGACGCGGTGATTGCCGACGGGTTCGACGGCTGGCTCGTCGTCGAGCAGGACGTGGTGCCGTCGCCGTCCGACCCGCCTGGCCAGGCGATCGACGACCAGCGAGCCAACCGCGAGATACTGCGACGATGGATTCCATGAACCCGCATGTGCGCGTTGGCGTGATCGGCACCGGAGTGATCGGCAAGGAGCACATCCGCCGGCTGACACATGTCACCGCGGGCGCTGAGGTGGTCGCCGTCGCCGACGTCGACCCGGCACGCGCGCGAGACGCGGTGGCTGGCCTGACCGGTGCCCGGGTCCATGCGGACGGTCTCGAGGTGGTCCGTGACGACCAGGTGGATGCCGTCGTCGTGGCGTCGTGGGGCCCAACCCACGAGGAGTATGTCCTGGCCGGTATCGACGCCGGCAAGCCGGTCTTCTGCGAGAAGCCGCTGGCGGCGACGCAGGAGGCTTGCGTGCGCATCATCGACGCCGAGCTGGCGGCCGGGCGGCGGCTGGTCCAGGTCGGCTTCATGCGGCGCTACGACGCCGCGTACCGTGCGCTGAAGGACGTGCTGGCGAGCGGTTCGATCGGGCTGCCCCTGATGATGCACTGCGCGCATCGCAACCCGTCAGTGTCGTCGCACTACACCCCGGACATGGCTCTGACCGACACCGCGGTGCACGAGTTCGATGTGACACGCTGGCTGCTCGATGAGGAGATCGTGGCGATCAACGTCTTGACGCCCCGGCCGAATCGGCGCGGTGGGGAGTTGCAAGATCCGCTTCTCATCCTGCTCGAGACCGAGAACGGCGTGCTGGTGGATGTCGAGACGTCGGTGAACATCGGCTACGGCTACGACATCCGTCACGAGGTGGTCGGCGAGGACGGCACGGCCGAACTGGGCGCCGGCAGTCCGGTGGTGCTCCGCCGCGACGGCGGTGCCACTGGGCCTATCCCGGCCGACTGGGAGGAACGCTTCTCCGGGGCGTACGAGGTCGAGATGCAGGAGTGGGTGCACTCCGTGGCGGCCGGCGCATCGAGCGGGCCTACCTCGTGGGATGGTTACGCCGCCGCCGTGTTGTCCGACGCCGGCATGGAGTCGCTACGTACCGGGGCCAAGGTCGCGGTGAAGCTGCGACCCAAACCCGACCTTTACGCCACCCGCACCCCGTGATCGACAGTACGTTGTGGTCGCGATCTGGTGATCGTCAGCACGTTGTGGTCGTGGTTTTACCGCCATATCCCGCTCACGATCACCCCTGTGAGGGGTGCCCGCCGAGCGGCGTGTCAGCGACAACGGTGAGTCAGCGTTCGAGGACGTGGGCGGTGTAGCGCTGCTTCATCTGGGCGACCACCGTGTCCGGGTCCGCGGCCCAGATGTCCGCGTGGAAGATCTCCACCTCGATGTCACCGTCATAGCCGGCCTGTTCGACGAGTCGGCGGAAGTAACGGAAGTCGATGTGGCCGTCGCCCATCATGCCGCGGGACAGCAACGCGTCGCCGGGGAACGGGGTGATCCAGTCACAGACCTGGAAACTGGAGATCCGCCCAGCGGCGCGGGCGATCTGCCGTTCGACCTCCGGATCCCACCAGACATGGAACGTGTCGACGACGACGCCGACCGCCTCGGCGGGATGCTGTTCGGCGATGTCCAACGCCTGGCCGAGGGTGGACAGCACCCCGCGGTCAGCGCAATACAGCGGATGCATCGGTTCGAGCGCCAGCTGGACGCCGCGCTCGATCGCGTAGGGGACAAGCTCGGCGATGCCGTCGGCAACTCGCTGCCGCGCGCCGGGCAGGTCGCGATCGCGCTCCGCCGCCGGCGACGACGCCGAAGCCGCGGGCATGGCCGCCGCGCTTCCGGGCAGTACCGGCTGACCGGAGCCACCCGGTTCCGGCAGCCCGCCGACCACCATCACCAGGCATGGCGCACCCAACTCAGCGGCCTCCTCGATCGCGCGCCGGTTGTCGTCGATCGAGCGGCGACGCTCCGGCCCCTCGTGCGCGGTGAGGAAACCGCCGCGGCACAGTGACGAGACCCGTAGCCCAGCGTCTCGCACGAGCTTCGCCGACTCGCTCACACCGGCCTCGTGTACCGGTTCGCGCCACAGGCCGATGGCCTCGATACCGGCCCGGACACAGCCGTCAACCGCTTCGCGCACCGACCACGAGTTGGTCGTCTTCTGGTTCAGCGACAGCCGCCGCATTCATTCCACCCCCGTGGGTCTCGTGCGCCGATCAACTGCCAAGCACCTGCGGTTGATCATGGGCGGATGACACCTTTTCGGCCTCGAATAGGCGGCATGTGCCCATGATCAACGGGAAGGGGGGTGTGCATCTATAGTGCTCCGTAGGTCGTCAGCAGCGCCGTCATGCGCGCCGCGGCCAAATCCGGATCCGGCAGCAGCCGCGCGGCGTCGGCCAGCCGGAAGGTCTCCACCAGATGCGGCAGGCTGCGCGCACTCTGCAGGCCGCCGACCATGGTGAACCCTGGCTGAAGGCCGGAGAGCCAGGACAGGAACGCGATGCCGGTCTTGTAGTAGTACGTCGGGGCGCCGAATACGTGGCGGGCCAGCGGGACGGTGGGCGCGAATGCCGCGTCGTACGCGTCGTCGTCGCCGTTGTCCAATGCCCGCAACGCCGCCGACGCCGCGGGCGCGATCGCGGCGAAGATGCCCAGCAGCGCGTCGCTGTGGCTGGCGCCGTCGCCCCGGATCAACTCCGGGTAGTTGAAGTCGTCGCCGGTGTAGAGGCGCACACCGTCAGGTAGCTGGGCCCGGAAGGCCTTCTCGTGGTCGGCATCGAGCAGCGACACCTTGACCCCGTCGATGTTGGCGGCGTGATCGCGGATCAGCTCGACGACCTGTGCGGTGGCGGTGTCGACATCGGCCGAACCCCAGTACCCGTGCAGCGCTGGATCGAACATCGGCCCAAGCCAGTGCAGGATGACCGGCGAGCCGGCCATCGGAATGGTGCGGTCGTACACGGCTCGGTACTCGTCGGGGGTCTTGGCAACGGCCGCCAGGTGCCGGCTGGCCATCAGGATCACCTGCGCGCCGGCGTCCTGCACCGTGCCGATCTGGGTCTCGTAGGCGGCTACTACCTCGTCGAGCGTCGTCGCCGGTTCTTGCAGGTGATCGGTGCCAGCGCCGGCCGCGATGCGGGCACCGACGGATGCCGCCTCCGTGGCGCTGCGCCGGATCAGCTCCTGCGTCGTCGTCCAGTCCAGCCCCATGCCGCGCTGAGCGGTATCCATCGCCTCGGCCAGGCCCAGACCGTAGGACCAGAGGTGGTGCCGGAAGGCCAGGGTGGTGTCCCAGTCGACGACGGCCGGTGCGCCCGGTGTGTTGCCGCCCAGGGGATCGGCGACGACGTGCGCCGCCGCGAAAGCGACCCGGGACTGGAATGGCCCGGTGGGCTTGGTCCAAACGCCCGGCTCGTGCAGCGTGTGCACGATGGTGCCACCGTTGGCGGTGGGCAGCTCGACCGTGGTCATGTCACCTCCGTACGTTGCGTCCTGCACCCCGAGCGCCGGGGGCCACGTCCCGCAGGACGCAAGGTCCGCCGCGCGCTCACAGCGTCAGCTCCGGCAGCTCGATTCGCCGGCCTTCCACCGACGACGTGAGGCCGGCCTCGGCCAGGCGAACGCCACGTGCCCCGGCCAGGAAGTCATAGGGGTGCTCGGCGTCTTCGACGACATGCCGCACGAACAGTTCCCACTGGGCCTTGAACCCGTTGTCGATCTCGGCGTTGGCCGGCACGTCCTGCCATTGCGAGCGGAACGGCTCGGTCTCCACCAGATCCGGGTTCCACACCGGCTTGGGCGTGGCGCCGCGATGTTGTGCGACGCATCCGTGCAATCCGGCGACGGCACTGCCCTCGGTGCCGTCGACCTGGAATTCGACCAACTCGTCGCGGTGGACGCGGACACACCACGACGAGTTGAGCTGGGCGATGATGCCGCCGTCGATCTCGAAGATGCCGTACGCGGCGTCGTCGGCGGTGGCGTCGTACGGCTTGCCCTGCTCGTCCCAGCGTTGCGGGATGTGGGTGACCGCCTTCGCGGTGACCGCATTGATCGAACCGAACAGGTTGCTGAGGACGTAGTCCCAGTGGCAGAACATGTCGCTGACGATGCCGCCGCCGTCTTCCTTGCGGTAGTTCCAGCTCGGCCGCTGGGCGGACTGCCAGTCGCCCTCGAAGACCCAGTAGCCGAACTCGCCACGGACCGAGAGGATGCGGCCGAAGAAGCCACTGTCGATCAGCCGGCGCAGTTTGACCAGGCCGGGGAGGAACAGCTTGTCGTGGACGACGCCGTTCTTGACGCCGGCTTCACGTGCCCGGCGGGCCAGGTCGAGCGCGGCGTCGACACTCTCGGAGATCGGCTTCTCGGTGTAGATGTGCTTGCCGGCCTCGATGGCCTTGACAATCGAGGCCTCGCGGACCGAGGTCAGCTGTGCGTCGAAGTAGATCTGCATGTCCGGGTCGGCGAGCGCGGCATCGACGTCGGTGGTCCAACGGGTTAGACCGTGCCGGTCGGCGATCTCCTGCAGCTTGGTTTCGTTGCGGCCGACCAGCAGCGGTTCTAGTTGAATCCGGCTTCCGTCCGCGAGCTCGACTCCGCCTTGTTCGCGGATCGCCAGAACGGACCGGATCAGGTGTTGCCGGTAACCCATCCGGCCGGTGACGCCGTTCATGATGACGCCGAGCGAAGTGCCTGCCATTCAATCCTCCCCGGAAAGCGCTTACCAACGAAGATACACCATTCCCCTGTCCGGCGTCAGCAGGAGGTGCCGGTTATGTCACGTGTTCTGTGATCGCGCCGGCGCGACTTCAATACCGCCAGGTGACCTTCGGGGCCGTTTCGAGTGCTGAACGACACCTGGCGGTATTGAAGTCGCGGGTGGCCGACGGTCACGAGCATTTGCCGGTTACGACCCGGCCAATTGCTCGTGATCATTGGCGAGAGGGGCGAGCGCGTGTTTGATCGTCTCGTCGATCTCTGTGGTGCACTGGTGGACCCGGTCGCCGGCTGGGCGCAGCAGGCCGTCCTCGCCGGCGGCGTGGAGCTCGGCCACCTGCTCGGCGAAGTCTCGCGGTACTCCCGCTTGCTCCAACGTGCTGACCCACTCCTGACGTGGCACGTTCACGACGTCGACGGTGGTGCCGAGGGCTGCCGCGAGCTTCTCCGCCACCTGGCGCTCCGTGTACGCCGGTCCGTCCAGGTCGATCACCTCGCTGTGCGTGGGTCCCTCAAGCAAAAGGGCAGCTGCGACAGCGCCGATGTCCCGGGTGGCGATCATCGGAGTCGCGACGTCGGCGGACGAACCGAAGTTCGGATAGATGCCGACGTTCCGGACGGTGTCGAGCACGTCCTCGAACTTCTCCTGGAAGTGAGCTGACCGGATCGCGCTGAGCACCGTCCCGGTAGAGCGCAGCTCGTTCTCCAGGAGGTGCAGCCAGCGGATCGGCCCGGTACCGGATGGGAGGTGAGCGCCGACGGAGGACAACATGACGACGTGTGGCACGCCGCTGTCGCGTGCGGCGCCCGCGATGGAATCGATCAGCCGACGCTGGGAGTCGGCGTCGGTGGCGCCCGGTATGAACGGAAGCATGACGAACCATCCGTCGGCTCCCGTCACGGCGTCGGTGAGCGTGGTTCGGTCGGTCAGGTCCACCACGGCCACCTCAGCTCCTCGCTTCGCCCACGACGTGCCCTTCGCGGCGTCCCGGACCAACGCTCGTACCGGCGCGCCGTGGGCGAGCAACTCCCTGGCGGTGGCGCCTCCGACATGGCCCGTGATACCTGTGATCGCGTACATGACCTGCTCCTTTCGGTCTTTTTGAGACATCGGGTAGTGATGTCAATTCGACCGGAAACCCGCCTCGTCGAACATGCTTGTGACGCCTGAGCACATGTCCGTGCGTCTGGCCGCCGCGTCGGGCCGTCACACATTGCTGGTCGCCATGTGCTGGGCCTCGTAAGCTGATCGGGTGGACGCACTCGATGGACTGCTGGACGGCGCCCGGGCGCGCGGAGCGTTGTTCCACCAGACCGTGCTGGAGCCACCTTGGTCGTTGTACATCGCCGAAGAGGTGCCGCTGACGCTGGTCACCATGGCTCGCGGTGACGCATGGATCGTCCCCGAGGGCGACGAAGCCCCGGTGCGGTTGCACACCGGGGACGTCGCGGTGGCGCGGGGCACCGTTCCCTACGTCGTCGCCGACGATCCATCGACGCCGCCCCAATTGATCATCCACTCCCAGAACCGGGCGAAGACCCTCGACGGGGTGGACCTCACCGAAGAGCTGACAATGGGGGTGCGAACCTGCCGGCTGGCGCCGAACGGATCAGACGTCCTGCTCAGCGCCGCCTATCCCTTGCGGCATGATGTCAACGAGCGCCTGCTGGCCACCCTGCCCCCGGTGCTCGTGGTGCCGCGAGCGGATGCCCGTGGGCCTCTGATGGACCTGCTCATCTCGGAAGTGGACCGGGACGAACCTGGTCAGCAGGCTGTCTTGGACCGGCTACTGGACCTCGCCCTGATCGCGACGCTGCGCGCCTGGTTCGCCCGCCCAGAGGCTGAGGCTCCGGGGTGGTACCGAGCCCAGCGAGACCCCGTGGTCGGCCCCGCGCTGCAGCTCATCCACGACCAGCCCGCCAGCGCATGGACGGTTGCGGAACTGGCCGGCAACGTCGGCGTCTCCCGGTCGGTGTTCGCCCAGCGCTTCGCCGAGCTGATGGGCGAGTCGCCGATGGCCTATCTGACGGGCTGGCGCATCGCGGTGGCGGCTGATCTGCTCCGCGAGACCGATGCGACCATCGAGGCCATCGCCCGCAAGGTCGGTTACGCCAACGCCTTCGCGCTGAGTGTCGCCTTCAAACGGGTTCGCGGGGTCACACCGAGCCAGTTCCGGACCTCAACTCCGCGAGAGTTCGTCGAGGCGCCGTAGCTCGGCCTTCAACGCGAGCCGCACCGCCGCCGGTGGCAAGGCGCGCCGGACCGGAGCGGGGAAGCGTAGTGCCTGGAGCCGGCCGAACCGGGTGCCGTCGGGGTGGGGGACCGCCGCCATGCCGACGACGAGGAACCGGCTCTGCATCCAGCACCAGCGTGGTCTCAGCACGATGTTCATCCGGGCCCGCAGCCCGAGGTGGCCCCGGACGTCGGCGGTCAGCCGGTCGTCGCCGCGATCGGCGATGCGCAGCGAGCGTACGTGTGGCTGGATGGCCGGCACGGTGCGCTCGAGGTCCGCGGCAACCGACCACAGCCGGTCAGGCTCAGTACCGATGACGCCTTCGACGACGACGGCGCCCGGCAGGGCCGCGGCAAGGATATGCAGGCGCGCGACGGGGTCTATCTCGGCGACGGGCCATGGTGTGTTCATCGTTGCCACTCCTGACGGAAGCGTCTGCGGGCGCGGAACAGCCGTGAGCGCACGGTGCCCGATGGGACGTCGAGTACTTCGGCGATCTCGGTCTCGGTCAGACCTTCGATGCCGCGCAAGACAAGCACGGCCCGATGTTCCGGGGCGAGGCGTTCGAGAACAGCCGTGATGTCAGTGTGAAGTTCGGGCTCCTCAGGTGCCGGTATTCCGGCGAACCAGTCGGCCGGCATGGGCGGAATCGCCTGACGTTGACGTGCGAGGCGGATGGCGGCGCGGACGGCGATGCGTCGGGCCCAGCCCCACAGCGCCGCTGGTTCGCGGAGCTGGCCAAGCTTCTGGAAGATGCTCACGAGCGCTTCCTGGGCGGCGTCGGGGCCGTCGTGCAGGGCGATCGGACCACACCATCGACCCACCGCCGGTTCCAGCCGGGCCAAGAGTTCGTGCATGGCCATCGCGTCGCCGGCCTGCGCCGCGCGGACCAGGTCCGCGTCGTCACTCATCGAGGAAGTCCAGGAGCAGTTGCTCCACCTGCTCGGGGCAGTCGGCGTGGACATTGTGCCCGCACCCTTCCAGCCGGTGTACCTCGGAGCCGTGAATGCCGTCGCCCAGCCGGCCGGCGAACTCTGCCGGGAGGAAGGCATCCTGGGCGCCCCACACGATCAAGGTAGGGATGTCCACGTTCCCGAGGTCGCGCTCGGTCTCGGACCAGTCCAAGCGTCGTTGGGACAGCACCAGCGCACGCCGGTTGTCGGCCTGCAACGCGGTACGGGAGACCTCGTCGACCAGCTCGTCGGTCACGCGCTCGCCGTTCACGAAGGCTTTGTGGAGGAAGTCGGCGACGTCTCCGCGGCCCATCAGCTTGACCATCGCCTCGCCGACCATCGGAACCTCGAAGATCCGCCAGTCCCACACGTCCGGCTCGTCGATGCCGCTGGCACCGAGTAGCGTGAGCGAGCTGACCCGCTCCGGATGCAGCTGTGCGTATCGCAGCGACCAGCCGCCTCCCCATGAATGGCCGACCAAGGCGAACTCTTCCAGCCCGACAGCGTCGACGAACGCGTCCAGTGCAGAGGTCATCGCGGGAACGTCGAAGGAGAAGCCGGGGTCGATCGTCGTCGTGTAGCCGTTTCCCGGCATGTCTACCAGGTAGACGGTGTACTCGTCGCGGAGGGCCTGGACGGTGTCGCGGAACGTGTAGGACCATTCGCCGCCGCCGTGCACCATCACCACCGCAGGTCCGTGGCCGAACTTCTGGTACGAGAACCGCGCGACGCCGGTGTCGACGGTGGATGGTGGGTGCTCCTGGTGGAACTCCGACCCAGCCAGGTCGGGCTCCGGCGGGTTCCAGACGTACGCCAGGCCCGCGAGAGCGAGAACACCCAGCATGACGACGCCGCCGAAGGCGAGCAGTAGCCGGCGCGGCCAACGGCGGCGGGCGGGTGGGATGGTCTGTGACATGTGAGGGCTCCTCCACTGGGTGACTACATGGAAGGAGCCGCCGGGAGCGGCCTGCACTCCACCCGTGACGCATCACACACCCGCGCATTGCTCAGTGATGACCGGGCCGGAAGACGCGCGAAATGCCGCTGGGTCCCTGCCTAGCCGCCGTCGACGCGTTCGCGCGGGGGAGTGCTCTGCCGGATGACTACCTCGCCGGCGATGCTTCTTACCCGCGGCGGTTCGCCTGGAGCGGCATCGAGGGCGAGTTCGAGCGCCACCGAACCGGCCTTCTCCAGAGGCAGCCGGACGGTGGTCAGCGCCGGGCTGACGTCGCGCAGGGTGCTGATGTCGTCGAAGCCCGCCATGCCGATCTCGCCTGGGAGGTCGATGCCGCGCTCACGGCATGCGGTCATGGCGCCTACGGCCATGACGTCGTTGGCGGCGAAGACGCAGTCGATCGTCGTGCCCCGGTCCAACAGTTCGGCCATCGCGTCGTAGCCGCCGTCGCGGGTGAAGCCGCCGTGCACGATGTTGGCCGGGTCGATCTCGATGCTCTCGTCCGCCAGCCCGGCACGGAAGCCCTCGACCCGGTCGCGAGCGGTGAGCAACGGGTCGGGGCCGGCCAGGATGGCGAAGTGCCGATAGCCCAGCTGGACCAGTTCAGCGGCTAGATCGTGGGCTCCCGCGCGGTTCTCGAGCCGGACGGTGTCGACCGGGAGCACGTCCTGGCTGATCATGACCACTCGCCCGCCAGTTTGCTCGAAAGCCGTCACTTCTCGATCCAGTGCCTTGGCATACGGGCTGTCGGCCATCCGGCTGCCGACGACGATCACCACCCGGCTGTGTTGTCCGCGTAGTGCGCTCAGATGCTCCACCTCGCGGTCCGGGCGTCGTCCGGTATTGGCCAGCGTGACCAGCATCTGGTGCGACTCCGCGGAGCGGATCACGCCGGTTGCGATGGAGGAGAAGTAGGGGTCGGAGATGTCGTGGACGAGCAGCCCAGCGATATTAGTGCGGCCCTTGGCGACCGCCTGAGCCTGTGTGTTCGCTGCGTAGTTGAGTTTGCGTGCCGCCTCGAGGACGCGCTCACGGAGATCTTCGCCTACCTGCCGGGTGCTGCCGTTGATGGCGCGAGAAGCAGTGGCGAGCGAGACGCCTGCCTCGCGGGCGACGTCCGTCAGCGTCGCAGCGCTGTTCCCTTGAGTGGCCATGAAAACCTCGTTCGTGATTAACCTGGTTGGAAGGCGGTTTCCACTCTACTGGGCGGGCAGGGAACTGTCTGCTTCGAACGCCGGACATGCCGGATGACGGCCCCCTAGTGGGTGGAGGGCCGTCATCCGGTCGTTGGTGCTTGAGCCGAGCCGCTCGTTCTCTGGGGGCGCCCGGCTCTGGGCGGCTCAGCTGGCCCAGGCGAGAAGTGTGTGCTTGCGCTGTGGGTCACGTAGCGCCGCCAAGGCGTGCTTTTCGAGCTGGCGGACCCGTTCGCGGGAGACACCGACCTCGTCGGCGACATCCTGCAACGTGTGTTCGCGGCCGTCGGCCAGGCCGTATCGCAGCTCGATGATCCGTGCTTCCCTCGGGGGAAGCGAATCGAGAACGGTGCGCAACGACTCGATCAGGGCGTGGTGTTCGGCGATGTCCTCGGCGCGCACGACATCGTCGTCCTCGATGATCTCGCCGACCGACGTGTCGCCGTCCTCACCGATGGGAGTGTCGAGGCTGAGCGGATCACGCGAAACCCGGCGCAGCTCGATGACTCGTTCGACCGGCAGGCCGGCTTCCTCGGCGATCTCTTCGACCGTCGCATCGCGTCCGAGCAGCCGCTGCAGATCACGGCTGACACGGTGCAGTTTGGCGACGGTCTCCGCAACGTGGACCGGGAGCCGGACGGTGCGGGTCTGTTCAGCGAGTCCACGCTGGATCGACTGGCGGATCCACCACGTGGCGTAGGTGGAGAACTTGAACCCCTTGGCGTAGTCGAATTTCTCGACCGCGCGCATGAGGCCGAGGTTGCCTTCCTGGATCACGTCGAGGAACGGGAGCCCACGGTTGGACAGCTTGCGTGCCACCGAGACGACGAGACGGAGGTTGGCGCGGATCATATGGTCTTTTGCCCGCTCACCATCGTCGGCGATGGCCTGCAGTTCGCGACGGTGCTTGGGCGTGATCTTCCTGCTGCCCTGACCGGCGTCGGCGGCCCGGAGGAGCTCTCCGGCATACACGCCTGCCTCGATGCGTTTGGCAAGATCCACCTCCTGCTCCGCGGTGAGCAGGGGCGTTTTACCTATTTGCGCGAGGTATCGCCCGACCAGGTCAGGTTCCCCGTCGGAGCCTGTGCGCTGACTGTTGCGCGTGACACTGGCTTCCGTAGTCACGGTCATGGCCCCTCCCTTCCTGTGGTAATCGGACGGTACCCAGTTCGTCCGACGAACATACGTTCACAACGCTTCAGACATGTGAGAGATTCCGAAATACCTGAGAAGTTGCTGAGAGTTGAGCGGATTGCGGGTACGATACGTGCCCGCTGGGACGTGCTCGTCGGTCTTCGCCCTGCTGTTCGCTGGTGGCCCCGGTGGCCACGACGTCGTCCTCAGGACTCTAGAACGTCGTGGGGATGTGGTCCATTCCCGACACGAGTCAGCCTGCCATCATTTCTTCGCGTACTCCGTTTCCGGCTGGCATTCGGCTGGCCTGTTCCAACGCTATGGCCGCGCTCGGACCCGCGGGCGTGGTGTCCTGCGCCGGCGCCGACCGGCGAGCCAGCGCCACCACGCTCACCGCGGCGAGCACGGCTGCCATGGCGAGCGCCATGCTCATCGCTCCAGTGCCATCGCCGGCGACGGTCCAGATGACGGTGGCGAGGGCCGGCCCGAGCGCGATTCCAAGCTGCCGGACCAGGCTGGTGGTGGCGCCGATGGTGGCCATCAGATGCCGTGGGGCGCGGGCCATCGCCATGTTCTGGTTCTGCCCGGCAAACAGTCCGGCTCCGGCGCCGGCGATGGCCAGCCGCCAGGCGATGTCGAACGGTCCCCACCCGGTCCCGAGCGGAATCAGGAGCACAATGCCTGCCGTGACGCCGACCGCGCCGGCGATGGCGACCGGGCGGGCATCCCAGCGGTCGGCCAGCGCTCCGCCGATCATCCCGAAGAGCATGACGCCCGCGGGGAAGGCAAGGACGGTCAGGCCGACGGTGGTGGGCGAAAGCCCGCCGACCCGCTGGAGGTAGAAGGGCACCATGAACTGCACGGCCATGACGGCGGTCATCTCGACCAGCAGCGCCACATGCGGCCCGAGCATGCCGGGTGAGCGGATCAGCCGGCGCACCTGAACGCTGCTCGGCAGTCGCCGCCAGATGAACAGAAACGGCACGGCCACCAGAGTCATGGCCAGCCAGATCGGCCCGTGGTCAGCCGTGAGGGAGAGTGCGAGGAGGACGGCCACGGCCGCCCCACTGAGCACGGCGGTTTCGGTCAGCCACTCACGCCCGGGAAGTTTCGGCGACGGGCCGCTGGCCAGTTGCGTGGCGGCGATCGTCATGACAACGACGCTGACCGGGACGTTCATGTAGAAGATCCACGACCAGCCGACTCGCTCGATGAGGACCCCGCCTAGCGCCGGACCGCTGATGGCGCCCAGCGGACCGAGCGTCATGACGATGGACATGGCGCGTCCGCGGGCCTGAGGCTGGACAGCGGTGGTGACGACGACCGGAAGCAACGCGAACAGGGCCGCACCGAAGGCGCCCTGCGCGACCCGGGCGGCGATCAGCGAGGAGATATCGGGCGCCAGACCGACGGCGACGCTGGCGAGGGCGAAGCCGCCGACGGAACCGAGGAAGGCCTGGCGTCGGCCCATCTGGTCGAGCCAGCGTCCGGCCGGAAGGCTCAGCGCGACCATGGGCAGGACGTATCCGAGGACGATCCATTGAGTGAGGGCGGTGCTGATGCCGAATTGGTTCTCGATGGTGGGAAGAGCGACGTGGACCACCGTCACGTCGGCCTGGGCCATGAATACGGCAAGGCCTGCGGCGACGACGAGCCACCAGCGGTTGCGTTGCGCGGTCTCGGTGTGAGTCATGTCGTGTCCTCCCGCAAGAACTTCACATAGTGTGCATGTTGTAAACTACACACCGCGAGTAATTCCGTCAAGGGAGGCCCTCATGACGAAGTCCATCGACGCGCCACGGAACGCGCGCAGTCAGCGCACCCGTGAAGCGCTCCTGGCCGCGACGCGCGAGATCCTGGAGGCCGACGGCTTTGAGGCGCTGACCATGGCTGCTGTCGCCGAGCGGGCCAACGTGTCACGGCGCGCCGTGTATCTGCACTTCACCTCGCGGACCGACCTGGTCAGTGCGCTGTTCGATTACATCGCGCGCGGTGAGGGGCTCGGTGAGTCGGTGAAGCCGATCTGGGAGGCGCCCGACGCGGTGGCAGCGCTACATGAATGGGTGCGGCATCTGACCCGCTATCACCCCAAGGTCATGGCCGTGGATCGCGCCATCGAGCGGGTCAGGCGAGTGGATGCCGACGCCCAGCGGCATCGTGACACGGTGGTTGCCGCGCAGCTGGCGTCGTGTCGCCGCCTGGTCGAATGGCTGGACAGCGAAGGGCGGCTGGCGGGGGAGTGGAGTGTCGAAGCTGCCACGGACTTACTCTTCGGGCTGATCTGCACGGAATTGTTCGAGCGGCTGATGGAATTCCGGTCGTGGACGCCGGAGGATCTGCAGCGTCATCTCTGGACGTTGTGCCGAGCGACGTTCGTCCGCGACTGATCCACGCCCTCTACTCGTTGATCATGGCCACCAGGCGCCTATAGGTCGCCGTGTAGAGGATTTTGCCCATGATCAACGGGAGTGGGGAGTGTGGGTGGGCGCGGCGGGTCTGTTACGCAGTGGCGTCGAGGCCCCAGGAGCGCACCCGGTCCGGATGGATGCGGATAACGGGTGTGGTGCCGTCGACCGCCTCGGCGCGGCCGCGGATCTCGACGCCGCGTGGTTGCCAGGGCGGTAGCACGTCGTCGACGACGATCGCGGCTTTCCCGGAGCGGGCGACGTCGCGAAACTTCTTGGTATTCGCGAAATCGCGTCCGCCGATGTCGATGGTGTCCAGTTCCTGGTTGTAGGACCAGCCGACAGGTGTGACATGTGGTGTGCCGTCGGCGCCGACGGTGGCGATCCGGCCGAGGCGGCGCTCGGACTGCAGGTAGCTCAGCTCTTCTTCACTGAATGCGCTCATCGTGTCCTCCGGGGTAGCGATGAGCAATAAAGTACACGATGTGTGAAGTTTTGACTAGGGCCGCTTGCCCGTCCGACTCAACCGATAGTGTTACCTCCACCCATACGTCTATGACCTGCGAGAACCTAACGTGACTACGCTGCGTCTCTATCTGATGTGAAGAGAAAACGCTCAGTCGCGGATGCTGGCGGGCGCGTAGCGCCGGCTCCGGAGACACGTTCCGACGACGAGTTGCTCCGTGCCGCCGGCGCCGGGGACCGGCAGGCGTTCGAGGAGTACTACGCGCGCAACGCGCCGTGGCTGCTCATCAGATTGCGGCGGCGCTGCGGCGACGCCGAACTGGCTGCCGACGTCCTGCAGGAGACCTTCCTCGCCGTCTGGCGGGCGGCGGCGTCCTACCAGGGCACGCAACAGGCCGGTGGCTGGCTCTGGTCCATCGCGACCCGCCGCATGATCGACGCTCATCGACGACGGACGGCACGTGGCGAGCAGGTATCCGGTGACGTACCCGACGATCGGGCCACGGCGCGCTCCGCCGAGGACGAGGTGCTCGCGTCGACGCTGGACGCCCACCTGGCCGGGGCACTGCATCGGCTAGCTCCTGAGCTACGAGCGGTTCTGCAAGCCACGGTGCTGGACGGGTTGTCGGTGCGGGAGACGGCCGTCCTTCTCGATATCCCCGAGGGAACGGTCAAGACCCGCGCCCGTCGGGCACGGCTGCAACTGAAGGAGGCCCTGACGTGACCTGGCACGTATCGCGACTCATGATCGAGGCGTACGTCGACGACAACGTGGCTGAGGCGGACGCCTGGTCGATCGAAGCACACGTCATGGAATGTGAGCATTGCCGCCGCGCCGTGGCCGCCGCCTCCGCCGGCCAGCCGCGGATCACCGCACAGCTGACCAGTGCGAGAACGGCCGTATTGGACAACCTTCCCGCCCAGGGGCGGATTCGGCGAGGCACCGCAATCCGGGCGCTGCGCATGCTGCTGGCATCCGGGCCCGCGGCTCGCGGTCCGTGGTTGCTGGCAACCCTGATGACCCTGGCTCTCGCGGTCGGCCTGGAACTGACCGTGGGTGGCACCGGCCTGTTCGGCTCGACGGCACCGGTCCTCCTGTTACTCGCTCCCGTACTGCCCGTCCTCGGAGTGGCAGTGTCGTACGGATCGGGGCTCGACGACGCCTACGAAGTGATCGCCACCACGCCGTCCGGTGGGTTGCGCCTGCTGTTGATCCGCACCGCGGCGGTGCTCGCCGTCACCGTCCCGGCTACGGTCGCCGCCGGCCTGTTGGCCGATATCGGCTGGTCGGTCACCTGGCTGTTACCCGGTCTCACGCTGACGGTGCTCACCCTTCTCCTCGGCACCTCCATCGGCATCGGGCACGCGGCGGCGGTGATCGGGAGCGGGTGGGCCGTCGTCGTCGTATCCGACATCATCAGCGACACCGGACTCACCCTGCTCACCGAGACGGCGACAGCGGCCTGGCTGGCCGCGCTCGGCCTCGGCGCCACCGCCGTGGTTTTCCGGCGCGAGGCATTCAACCACCTACACCCGCAGATCCGTACTCACAGTGAGGCCTGAGATGACCGCACCAACAGTCCTTGGCACCCACATCGAGGTCCGCGGCCTCACCGTCCGGTACAAGAAGCGTGCCGCACTCGACGGCCTCGACCTCGACTTGGACGCCGGCGTCCACGGCCTGCTTGGTCCGAACGGCGCGGGCAAGACCACTCTCATGCGGGTCTTGGCCACGGTGGCGAAGCCCACGTCCGGTCGGGTCGCCCTGCTGGGGCACGATCTCAGCGACCAGCGTGCTCTGCGTGTAGTGCGGCGTCGGCTCGGATACCTTCCCCAGCACTTCGGCTACTACCCACGGTTCACGGTCCGTGAGTTCGTCGAGTACTTCGCCTGGCTGAAAGAGATGCCCGGGTCGACGGTGCCGCTGGCCGTGGATCACGCGATCGAGCGAGTCGGCCTCGCCGATCGGGCCGACGAGCGGCTCAAACGCCTGTCCGGCGGGATGCTGCGTCGGGCCGGTATCGCCCAAGCCATCGTCAACAGCCCTGACATACTCTTGCTCGACGAACCCACGGCTGGGCTCGACCCTGAGCAACGGGTCGACTTCCGGCAGCTGCTCCGCTCGATCGGAGTGGACACATGTGTCTTGGTGGCCACTCATCTGGTCGAAGACGTCGCGGCCGCGTGTTCCGAGGTGACGCTGGCCAACGGCGGCCGGGTGGTCTTCCGGGGCACCCCTGACGAGCTGGCGGGTCACGGAGACGGCGCCGCCGACGGCGACTCGCCCATCGAACGTGGTTACACCGCCGTGCTGCGCGCGGACCGGGCCCGGTGAGCGTGATGACTGCACAGTCTTGGCGGATCGTGCGTACGGAGCTCGTGCGTGGCGTGACTCCGGTCGCCCTGCTGGCGACGGGGGCATCCGCACTGGTGTTGCTCGGGGCCGAAGCCTCGGTCTGGGTGGGGCGATGGGGTGCGCTGGCCGAACAGGTGAGGGTGATCCTCCTGGTGCTCGCGCCGGTAGCGGTGGCCGCGGGGGCATGGCAGGGCGGCCGGGAACATCGCCGGCGAATGCCCGATCTGATCAGCTCGACGTCTCGCCGACCGCTCCATGGCGTGCTGGTGGCCTGTGTCTCGACCACCGCCGGTGTGTGGTTGGGGCTGGCCGTGGCGTGGCTCGCCGCGGTCTTGCTGGTGGCACCAGCCGCTACGTATGCCGGTGGCGGGTGGTGGTGGACACTGACGGTGTCGCTGGCCGGCCTGGCGGCGGCCAGCGCTGTCGGGGTGTGCGTTGGTCGGCTGATTCCGGGTCGCCTGGTGGCGCCGGTTGCCGGCGTCGTCGCCTTCGTCGTCGGTGGCATGGCCACCTACCGGATGGACGGGCTGAGCTGGCTCGTGCCCGCTCTCGGACATCAGAGTCGAGGGCTGAGCAGCTTGGATACCGGCTTTCAGCTGCTGCAGCTGAGCTGGTTCGCCGCTCTGGGGGCCACCGCGCTGGTGCTGGCCGGCGCCAACCGCAAAGCCGTCGCGTTGTTGCCGGCCACGGCCGCGGCGATTGTGGCGGTCCCGATCATTGCCGGGCCGGGAGAGGCGCGCTGGCACCCGGATCCTGCTGCCCGCGACCTCGTGTGCACCGGTGATCGGGGCGCCGAGGTCTGCATGACCAGGGTCAATGCGTTTCTCCTGGAGGAGGCGGCGCCTCGTGTACAAGCGCTGCTGCGACGCTGGGAAGACGTGCCTGGCGGGTTCGACCGCGCTGTGGACGTGGCAGCGCTGGCACCGGAGACCGGGCCGGTCGTGCCGGATCCGGCGACCGGCGGGCGCACCGCTGCACTCGACGTCACGGGCGGCCTGATCGTGTGGAACGGGAAGCTGGTGCCCGAGGAGAGCACCGACGTGACGATCGAGACGGTGTTCGGATGGAACCTGCCGGAGGTGTTGATCCAGGGGTGCGCGGCTGTGGGGCGGGTGGACGACGCCCCGGTCGATATCTGGGCCGTGTCCACCGTCGCCGAGGCGTGGGCCGGCGGCAACCCGGACGTCGGGACGGTGCGCGTAGAGGCGGATGCGGAAGGAGACGACGAGCCGGCCGCCGAGACGAGCCGGGCTTCGGCCGAGATCGGCGACGCGCAGCGCTTGGCCGCGCTTCCGGCGGACGAGCAGAGGGCCTGGATGGGCACATATCTTGAAGCCGCGAGTACCTGCGACGACGAGACCTTGCTCGCCTTGCGGGGGGAGCTTCGGTGATGGGCGCGCTGACCACAGCCGGTCCGCGAATCCATCGGCACCCGCGTCGTGGAACGTCGTGGGTGAGATTCCTCGGGCTTCATATGCGTGCACGGCTGGTGCCTTACGGCGTCGTCGCCGTCGCTTTGGTGGCGGCGGTGAGCTGGGCGGCGGCCGGTTACCTGATGGACAGGCCCTTCTCCTCCGGACCGGACGCGCGGATTCCGGTGGTGGTGGCCGCTCCGCTGGTGTGTTCGATCCTTCTCTCGATGGGGCTCGGGGGTCGTGACGAACTCCTCGAGCGCTCGACGGCCGTCCCGTGGCGGGCCGTCCGTGCCGGGCACGTCGTCGTCATGGCGACGGTGCCCGGTGTCGCTCTTGCCTTGACGGGTATGCGGGCGTCGCAGACGTACGGCGCGTTCGAGCTGGTCCGCAATACAGCCGGGTTCGCCGGCGTGGTGCTGCTTGCGGCCGTCGCCCTCGGGGCCGGCTTGGCATGGCTTCCGGTGGGGATATACGCGGGGGTGGTCTACCTAGCGGCTCCTCGAGACCTGCCGGAGCACACCGTGTGGTGGACGTGGCCGCTTCAGCCATGGGGCACGACCGGTGCGGCCTGGGTAGCGGCTGCGCTCTTCGTCGCCGGCCTGATCCTGTACTGCCGCCTCGGTGCCCGCGCCGGCCACGATCACGACCACTGAACTGGCTCCTCGCAACACCTCGTGGGCTCGTCCGGGCCGCACCACTAGGACTTCTCGCGCGTCACCGTGCCTGGAGACATGGAGACGCACGAGAGAACCCACCAAACATGATCATCTAGGCAGGCGGGGTGCGCGGGGCAACACGTGTTGCGGTTGCGTAACGACGGATGACGCGCATGTTGCGTGAGGCGTCGCGCGGGTGCACTATTGGTCGTCAACACGAGTTGCGCAATTCGTGTTGATAAGCCGAGAGCATTCCCGGAGGAGGCAGTCACCGTGGTCGTACGCCGGGCAGACGTGGCCCGTCTCGCGGGCACTTCGCCCGCGGTCGTGAGCTATGTCCTCAACGGCGGCCCCCGCACGGTGGCGCCCGCGACCCGCGCCCGGGTTCTCGCCGCGGTCGAGTCGCTCGGCTACCGGCCGAACGGCGTCGCGCGCTCCCTTCGGATGAACAAGACGATGACGCTCGGCCTTGTTGTCCCGGATACGGCGAACCCGTACTTCGCCGAACTGGCGCGTGCGATCGAGGAGGCCGCGTTCGCGCACGGATACACCTTGCTGATCGGCAACGGCGCGGAGGACGACGAGCGGCAGACCGCCTACGTGCGAACCTTCCTCCAGCGCCAGATCGACGGACTCTTCCTGGTTCCGGCGCATGGCACGCCGAGTTGCCTCCCCGATCTCGAACGGGCCAGAACTCCGTGGATCACTCTCGACCGGCAAGTGGCCGGGACCACGGACATTCCGGCGGTGCTGGTCGACAATCGCGGTGGTGCCCGGACGGCTACGGAGCACCTGCTCGAGCACGGGCGTCGCCGGATCGCTTGTATCGCCGGACCAGAAGACGTCTACCCGGCCACCGACCGAGTGGCAGGCTGGCGCGACGCTATCGCCGATGCTGGACTGCCGGCAGCCGAGACATCGGTACTCAATGTTCCGTTCGGTCGCCACCCGGGCTACGTCGCCGCCCGGCGGGTGCTGTCGGAGCGGATAGTCGACGCGATCTTCACGGCGAGTGACGAACAGGCGCTGGGCGCGCTCCGGGCGGTGACCGAACTCGGATTACGGTGCCCCGACGACGTCGCCATCACCTCTTTCGACGGCATTGCCGCGGCCGCGTACGCCACGCCTGCGCTGACCACCATGTCGCAACCGTTCGGTGAGCTCGGGCGGGTGGCCGTGAGCCGGCTGCTGACCCGCATCACGGACCCGGAGGGAGACACGGGCATCTCCGTCTTGCCGGTCCAGCTGACGGCCCGTGGCTCGTGCGGCTGCCCGGATCCGCCTGGGGGCGATTCGAACGACGATCCGGCCGGCGCCGCGACCAGTGAGGAGGCTGAGCGTGCCGACACCTGACACTGTTGCCGAGAGTGCGCCGGGCCATGGCTTGGTGTGCCGGGATCTGACGAAGGCTTTTCCCGGCGTTCGCGCCCTGGACGGCGTCGACCTCGACGTTCGCTACGGCAACGTCGAGGTGGTTCTCGGCGAGAACGGCGCCGGCAAGTCCACGCTGATGAAGATCCTCTCGGGGGTGCAGCCGCCGGACGCCGGATCGATGCACCTGGACGGAGAAGAATACCGGCCCTCGAGCCCGCGCGAGGCGATGGCCGCCGGCGTCGCCATGATCCACCAGGAGATGAACCTGGTGCCCGGGTTGTCGGTGGCCGAGAACATCTTCCTCGGAAGACAGCCCACCCGCCGGGGCGCGGTCGACTACGCCGAGATGAACCGTGCCGCCGCCACGATAGTCCGCCGTGTTGGGCTCAAGGTCGACGTCACCAGGCCGGTCGGCCGGCTGTCGGTCGCGGCGCAGCAGCAGGTCGAGATCGCCAAAGCGCTGTCGCTCGACGCCCGGATTCTGATCCTCGACGAACCGACCGCCGCGCTCGGCGCCGAGGAATCCGAGCGACTGTTCGAGATCGTCGACGAGCTTCGGTCCCAAGGGGTGGGCTTCGTCTACATCACCCACCGCCTCAGGGAGGTGGAACGGGTGGGGGACCGGATCGTCGTCATGCGCGACGGCCGTCGGGTCGCCGACTGGGACCGGGCCGACGTCGCCGTCGACGCCCTCGTGGAGGCGATGGTGAATCGCGCCGTCGACCAAGTCTTCTCGGACCCGAACGAGCCCGACGACGACGAGCTGCTGCGGGTGGAGCGGCTGGGGCGCGAAGGCGCGTTCACCGATGTGTCCTTCGCGCTGCGCCGCGGCGAGGTCCTGGGTGTCGCGGGACTCGTCGGAGCCGGGCGGACCGAACTGGCTCGCGCTCTCTTCGGCGCGGAGCCGGCGGATGAGGGACGGATCGTGGTTGACGGCCGCCCGGCCCGGATCGGCAGCCCGGCCGACGCCATCCGGGCGGGCATCGTGCTCGTACCCGAGGACCGCAAAGCAGCAGGTCTCGTCCTCGGTATGTCCTTGCAGGACAACATCGCGCTGCCGTCGTTGCGCGGCCTGGCCGAACGCGGGATCGTCAAGAAGTCGCGGGTGCGGCAGATGATGCAGACGCTGGCCGGCCAGCTAGACATCCGCGGTCGCCCCACCCAGGCCGCGGGCACCTTGTCGGGCGGGAACCAGCAGAAGGCCGCCATCGCGAAGTGGATACCGCAGCGGCCCCGGGTCGTCATCTTCGATGAGCCGACCCGCGGCGTCGACGTCGGCGCGAAGGTGGCGATCTACACCCTCATCGAGGAACTCAGCCGGGAAGGCGTGGGAGTCATCGTCATCTCGTCGGAGCTCACCGAGGTGCTCGGCTTGGCCCGGCGGGTTCTGGTGCTCTCACACGGACGCCAGACCGGGCTGCTCGAACGTGATGAAGCAACAGAGGAGCGAGTCATGGCATTGGCGGTGAGTGGCTGATGTCGGCCACGACGCAAGACCAGGAGACGCAGGCGCGTGAGGCCGAGCGACCCTCCTGGAACAGATTCTTCGAGCGGTTCGGATCGAGCGGGCCTCTTGTTGGCCTGCTGGTGCTGGTAGTTGTGCTGTCCTTCTTGTCGCCGGCGTTCTTGACGGTGAACAACATGGTCAACGTCTTCCAGCAGATCTCCGTACTGGCGATTCTGGCGCTCGGCATGACAGCGGTGATCATCACCGCCGGGATCGATCTCTCGGTCGGGTCGATCGTGGGCCTCTCCGGCGTGGTGGCGGGGTGGACTTTCGTGGAGGCCGGCCTGCCTATGCCGGTGGCGTTCCTTGCGGGCCTGGCTGTTGGTGCGCTCGCGGGTTTCATCAGCGGACTGATGATCACGGTCGGCAAGCTGCCACCGTTCATCGCCACCCTGGCGATGTTGTCGATGGCCAGGGGCCTTGCGCTGGTGATCTCGGACGGGCAGCCGATCTCCGGCTACCCGGACTGGTTCCGCAACATCACCCGCTACCAGCTCTTCGGCGTTCTGCCGTTGTCGGTGCTGCTGGTTGTTGTGCTCTTCCTGCTGGGAGCTGCGTACCTGCGTTACCGGCCGTCAGGCCGTGCGCTCTACGCCATCGGCGGGAACGAGGAGGTCGCACGGCTGTCCGGGTTGAAGGTGCAGCGGGAGAAGCTCAAGGTCTACACCGCCGCGGGCGCCCTGGCCGGCCTTGGTGGACTCATCCTTTTGTCCCGTCTCGATTCGGCGCAGCCGACTGCCGGCGCCGGCCTGGAACTCGACGTCATCGCCGCCGTGGTGATCGGTGGTGCCAGTCTGGCCGGTGGGCGCGGCAGCGTTTCCGGCACTCTGGTGGGCGCGTTGATCATCGGGTTCCTGCGCAACGGGCTCAACCTGCTCGACGTCTCCGCCTTCTGGCAACAGGTGATCATCGGAGCGGTCATCGCGATCGCCGTGATGACGGACACCTTGCGCCGCCGATCCAAACACTAGTGCCCTGCGCTGCTGATAGGCGCCAGATACCCGCGCCTATGAGCAGGTTCGTTCCACCGGACTCATCTCGACCCGGGACGACGTCGCTGCCGGCGTCGCCCGGTATTCAACCCGAACTGAAGGAGTAGTCATGAGAAGACCACTGATCGCCGTCGTAGCGACGTTGACTCTTGCCGTCGCGGCATGCGGGAACGACGACGGCAACGGCAACGACGGAGACGCCGCTGCTGGTGATGTGACCATCGGCCTGTCCATCTCCACCCTCGAAAACCCGTTCTTCGTCACTCTCCGGGACGGAGCCGAGGCGGTGGCCGAGGACGCCGGGATCGAGCTGCGCGTGTCCGACGCGCGCGACGACGCTCAGTCACAGGCGAACCACGTCCAGGACTTCATCACGCGTAGCGTCGATGTGCTGGTGGTGAACCCGGTGGACACCGCCGCGATCGTGCCGTCGATCGAGGCGGCCAACGACGCCGGCATCCCCGTCGTCACGGTCGACCGGGGATCGGACGGTGGCGAGATCGCCGCGCACGTCGCCAGCGACAACGTCCTGGGCGGGCGGCTGGCCGGCGAGTTCCTGTTCGAGCAGATCGGTGACTCCGGTGAGGTGGCGCAACTGGAAGGCATCGCGGGCACCTCGGCCGCGCGGGACCGTGGCGCCGGCTTCCAGGAGGCGCTCGACGCGGCGTCGGGAATCGACTTGGTCGGTAGCCAGGCGGCCAACTTCAGCCGGGACGAAGGACTGACTGTCGCCGAGAACGTGCTGCAGGCCAACTCCGGGCTTGCTGGCGTTTTCGCGCAGAACGACGAGATGGCGTTGGGCGCCGTGGAGGCGGCCCGGTCCGCGGGCCTCCTGGATGATCTGGTGATCGTCGGTTTCGATGCCACCGACGACGCCCTGGCGGCCATCGACTCAGGTGAAATGGACGCCACCGTCGCTCAGCTGCCCAGCGACATGGGCGGTGCCGCGATCGAGGCGGCGATCGCGATCGCCAATGGCGACGACGTGGACGCCGAGCAGTCGGTCGAGGTGCAACTGGTCACGGCGGACAACGTCGGCGACTTCCTCGAGTAGAGGCTGATCTCGACGATGAAAGAAGGCGGAATCCTGCATCCGCGATTGTCGGCGGTGGTGTCTGCCATGGGGCACGGCGACACCCTCTGTATCGCCGACGCCGGCCTGCCCATCCCACCCGGCGTCGAACGCATCGACCTCGCGTTCGCCGCCGGGCAGCCCGGGTTCGCCGACGTCTTGGACGCGGTCCTGGCCGAGCTGCGGGTGGAGGCATACACCATGGCTGAGGAGTCCGTGGAAGTCTGCCCGCGGTTGGTCGAGCACGTGCGACGACGCCTCGACCAGGCCGACGAGATGCAGGTGTCTCACGACGTGCTCAAGAAGCAGACCCGTGACGTGCGCGCCGTGGTGCGCACTGGGGAGTTCACCCCCTACGCGAACGTCATCCTCCGCAGTGGTGTGAACTTCACCTGATCGCCCCGTCAGGCCAGCCCCCCTCGGTGATCGTCAGTGGGTTGTGGTCGCTTTCTGGTGATCGTCAGTGGGTTTGGGCTGCGGTATCGCGACCACAACCCACTGACGATCACCGGCAGGTGACTGGCGTTTACCCGCAGCGGGCGGCTGGCTCAGGTGATGTCCGGGCGGCTGGCGCGGGTCAAGGACAGCCCGATCCCGTAGCCGGAGATGATCGTCAATGTGTAGCTGTCGATCGGCGTGTGGGTGCCGTCGTATGCGACCCCGGTCAGCACGAGCGCTGGTGAGCCCGGTTGCACGCCGCAGAGGCGGGCATCGGCGTCGCCGAGCAGCGCAGGCTCTACTCGCTGCAGGTTTTCCTCGGAACGGTGTCCCACCTTGGCGAGCGCATCCCCGATCGTCGCGCTGCGTTCCAGCACGTCGGAGGTGATGTGCTCGGCGATGTGGAACGGCAGAATGTCACTGGCGACGCCGTAGACGACGCCGTGCCGGCGCCGGACGGCGTCGAACCGCACCACCGGGCTGCCAACCGGTATCCGCAGGTCCGCGGCCACTGGCGGGGTAGCGCTGATCTCTTCTCTGGCTCGCTGCAACTCGTCCACGTGCTGTGACTCGTCCGCAAGGTCTTCGAGGAACCCGGTATAGACAGGGCCGGAGCGTACCGAGAGCGGTTCGACGGGCGGATTCTCGGCGACGTAGCTGCCCGAGCCACGCCTGCTGACCACATAGCCGGATTCGCGCAGCGCGGCGATGGCCTGGCGTACGGTACTCCGGCTGACACCCATGTTCGCCGCCAGGTGCTCCTCACCGGGAAGCCGCGAACCGGGCGTGAGGGAACCGGACAGGATGCGGCCCTTGAGCGCGGTGGCGATCCGGGTGTACAGGGGGCGGTCAGCGCGCGGCGGCCTGGTCATGTTTCTGGAGTTCTTCGCGAATGCGGGACTTCGTCGCTGCCGGGGCGTACGACACGTCAAGCGCGCGCAGCTGGGCCTGCACCAACTGCTCCCGGCTGAACCCGTGCAGCCGGTGCGCGAGCAGCAACTCGTCGGTCAGGGTGGTTTGGAAGTACGCGGGGTCGTCGGTGTTGATGGTGACGTGGAGCCCGGAGGCGACGAGTTCGGCCAGCGGATGAGTGTCAGGGCTTGCGGCGATCTTGAGGGCGACGTTCGACGTCGGGGCCACTTCCAAGGGGATCTGGTGCTCGCGCAGATGATCGACGAGCGTGGGGTCCTCGAGGCAATGAATGCCGTGTCCTATGCGTTCCGCCCCGAGCGCGCGAAGTGCGCCCCACACGCTCGCCGCGCCGACGGTCTCACCGGCGTGGGGCAGCGACGCGAGACCTGCGGCTTTGGCTCGCTTGAACGACGACGCGAACAGCTCCGGCGGGAACCCGTCCTCGATTCCGCCGAGCCCGAGCCCGACGACTCCCTCTGGGGCAAGTGGCCCGAGCAGGTAGTTGATGGTGGCCTCGGAGGAGGGGTCTTCGGTCTGCCGCGAGATGTCGCAGATCCACGCTAGATCCACGCCGTGATCAGCACTGGCGCGACGCCGGCCTTCGTTGAGGCCGTCGCGGTACTCCTCGAGCGCGACACCGCGTCGCTGGTGGTGGGTAAGGGCGGTGGACGTGACCTCCGCGTAGCGGACGTTCTGGGCGGCAAGCTCAGCCGCTAGGGCGACCGTGGCGTCGGCGAAATCGTCCGCGGTCCGCAGGACGGCGAGCCCGGTGAAGAACAGCCGGGCGAAGTCCTCGAAGTTCTTGAACTGGTAGAGGCTGAGCAACTCTTCGGGGGATTCGGCGCCGACGTCCACCCCGTTGCGTTTAGCCAGCCGGAACATGGTCTGGGGGCGCAGTGACCCCTCGAGGTGAACATGCAGTTCGACCTTGGGCAGCGAGGTCAGCCATGTGGGGTAATCGTTGTGTTGAACTGTCACATGTGTTGTCTACCATACAACTTCGCCCGCCGGCCAGGCCCCACATCACAACCCCCGCACCCCCGCCCTTCCACCCCCGGTGATCGTGAGCGGATTGGTGCCCTCAAGGGGGTGATCGTGAGCGGATTATTGCTGCAAATTGCGACGATAATCCGCTCACGATCACCCGGAGCGCAGCAATAATCCGCTCACGATCACCGGAAAGGTGGGCGGCGGGGCGTGGACGCCTGCGGGGTTAGGGGGTGATGGCGACGCCTGCCGGGTCAGGGGGTGATGGCGACGACGGCCGCGTCGGGTGTTTCCAGCCGGTACGGTCCGTCGGCGGCCCGGAAGCGGGCAAGGTCTCCATGCACCGGGCGGCGGTTGCCGTATCGATCGGTCAGCAGTGTGCCGTCGGCCCCGACAGCGACGAGCTCGCCGTCGGCGCGCAGCAGCACCGGAGCGTCCACCGCCGAGGTGACCGCGACCCGGCCGTGCCGGAGCCCGTCGATCACCGCCGCGGCCGATGCTGGCTCGGCCGGGCCCAAGTCCGATTCGACGGCCACCCAGGTCACCGGCACTGCGAGGGGGCGCCCGTCCTCGGGGTTGTGGAAGTCGCTTCCGCTGATCGGCACGGTGTCCCAGCCCCACGCGTTCCACCAGGCCAGCGGGCCGGTCCAGCGAGTGTCCAGCCAGGACCCATGCCAGATCTCAGCCAGCGGCGGCCGGGTCTTCAACGGGTGGCTCCACGCGAAGTCGCCCATCAGCGGGTGGTTGATGGATAGCAGTCCACCGGCCGACTCCACATGTGAGACCCAACTTTCGGCCGGCTGCCGGAAGTCCACCCACGGAATCGCCCCGAAAGCGTTGGCATGGCCGCGGTCTGTAGTCACTTCTTGGCCGGGTACGAGCGTGGTGCCGTAGTGGGAGCCGATCCGCTCCAGTCCGGCGAAATGGCTGACTGTGTTGTGGTCGGTGACGGCCAGCACATCCAAGCCGGCTTCGACGGCGGCCGCGGCCAGTTCGGCCCGTCCGAAGGAGCCGTCCGAATGGAGGGTGTGGGCGTGGAAGTCGCAGGCCAGCCAGGTGCGGCCGGTGTCAGCCGGGAGTGTGCGCCGGGGTCTACGTTCGGGCACCGGGGGAGCGGTTGGTTCGGATTCGGCCGGGCCGGTGGCCGGCATGTCGACCTCGACGACGACGTCCACACCCGCGGCCGGTACCCGATGCAGTCCCAGCAATACCGCCCACACACCGGACTCGATCTCCCCAGGCAGGTACCCAGGCGTCGCTGAGCCGGCGGCGATGACGTAGCGCGAGCGGGCTCCGCCGGACCAGCCCCGGAATCCGTCGGCGCCCAGACAACCGAGGTCGATGACACCCTGGCCGCGATCGTAGGACAGGCGCACCTCGATCGACGGGGTGCCGGCCGGAACCTCGAAGGGCAGCTCCAGATATGGCGACGCGGCCCGGTCTTCGGGGGTCAGTGTGCGGGTGATGCGCATCTATCCTCCATGATCATCCACGGTTGTGGGTGCGATCCGGGCGCCGCCAATGATCACGGCCAGTTCTCTCAGGTCCGGCAAAACCGGGAGTTCGCTGACATCGGCGAGACCTTCGCGATCGATCAGGTAGGCGCGCATGCCGAGACCGGCAGCTGCACGCACGTTTTCGGCCACGTCGTCCACGAATACCACGTCACCAGGTTCGAGCGCCGCCCGTTCGAGCGCGATCTCGTAGATCCGGGTGGCGGGCTTCTCCGAGGCCACCATTGCTGAGATGACGAACGGGTCGAAGAACCGCCGCAGGCCCATGTCGCGGTAGCGCAGCTCAAGCGACGGACCGGCGTTGGACACGATCCCCAGCCGGATTCCCGAGTCCGCCAGGGCCTGTAGGACTGGGAGCGTGTCTTCGTAGGGTTGCTGGTCCAGTTCGAACACCGACGCCTCGGCCAGGGCGCGCACAAGCGAGTCCGGAGCGTAGTCGTACAAAGCCCGCAGCACGATCCGGTAGAACCCGATGTACACGTCGACCTCGTCGTCGAACGTCGCCATCTCCTGATGCCGGGCCAGGTGCCCGGATCCCGCCTCGAGCGCAGCCCGCGTGTGCTCGTCGTCGGGAATCGGGAGCCCGGCGTCGCCGATCAGCTCCGCGAAACGCGGCTTCGGCCACCAGTCGCCGCCGAGTGGCCGGGCAAGGGTCCCCCCGGAGTCGAAGAACACCGCAGCAACCCGCCCCAGCTCATCACTGACCGTTGTCGGCGTCATCGGAGGGCCAGATGTTCTCTGAGTCTTCGGCAGATGGAGTCTCTCCATGGTGTGGTGGGCATCACGACCCAGTTCTTCCTAAGGTTGTTCGCGTCATCGGAAGTGCCTGAGGCTCGCTGAGTCTTTGGGAGATGGTGTCTCTCCATGGTGTGGTGGGCATCAGCGAGGGAGGCCATGGCGAAGCCCCTCTCCCGACCGAGTCTGCTGGGCGAGGAGAGACTCCGTCCCCCGGATACTCGACCCTCATCACGACACCGCAGACCCAGTGACGGCCGCCGATGCTACTTCCAGCCGCGGCGAACCCACCAACCCGCCGTCTCCGGCGCGGTACAGCAGCGTGTGCTCCTGCGGCGCCGCGAGCCGCACCCGCTCGCCCACCTGTGGTGGCACCCTGGTGGTGGCCTGAACGGAGACGCCGTCCCGCTCGACCGTCACGAGATGGTCGATGCCGAGGAGTTCGACGACGGCGACCTCGCCCTCGAACGACGCTCCGGGTTCGGTCGTGACCTCGGTGTGCTCAGGCCGGAAGCCCAGCACCACCTCTTCACCCTCGGTGACATGCGCCGCCGCCGACGACGGCACCGGGAACGGCGTGCCCTTGATGTCGATGTCGCCGTTGCGGACCACACCTGGCACCAGGTTCATCGGGGTCGACCCGATGAACGACGCCACGAACAGCGACGCTGGGCGCTCGTACACCACGGCCGGGGTGTCCAGCTGGCGGAGGTGCCCGAGCTCCATCACCGCGATCCGGTCGGCCAGCGCCAGCGCCTCCGATTGGTCGTGGGTGACGTAGATGGTGGTGATCCCCAGTTCTTTCTGCAGCCGCTTGAGGAACGTGCGGGCCTCCAGCCTCAGCCGGGCGTCCAGGTTCGACAGCGGCTCGTCGAACAGGAAGAGGTTCGCGTGATACGCCACGGCCCGGGCCAGCGCGACACGCTGCTGCTGCCCACCGGAGAGCTGGCCGGGGCGACGTTCCAGCAGCTTCTCCAGCTGGAGGTTGGAGGCCGCCTCGGCCGCCGTCTTACGCCGCTCTTCCTTGCCTATCTTGCGGACCTTCAGTGGATAGGCGACGTTGTCGACGACGGTCATGTGCGGGTACAGGGCATAGTCCTGGAACACCATGGCGACGTTGCGTTTGCCGGCCGGCACCTTGGTGACGTCGCGGTCGTCGATCAGGATCTTTCCCGACGTCGCGGTTTCCAGCCCGGCGATGGTCCGCAGCATGGTCGTCTTGCCACAGCCGGACGGGCCGAGCAACGCGAAGAACTCACCTGCCTCGATGGTCAGGTCGATCCCGTCAAGAGCGCGGACCCCACCGGGGAACTCCTTGACGAGGGAGCTGAGTGTGACACTCGCCGTCATCGTTTGATTCCTCCGTGGAAGCGGAAGCCGTAGCGGGCATTCACGAACAGATACATCAACACCACCGGGATCGAATAGAGGAAGGCGAAGGCGGACACCAAGCTCAGATCTGGGCGGCCGGTCTCGTCGTAGAAGTTGTAGATGACCACGGCCGCCGGGTACAGGTCGGCGCTGCGCAGAAGGATGAACGGGGTGAGGAAGTCGCCCCAGATGTTCACCAGCGCCCACACCGCGATGACGGCCAGCCCGGGCCGGACCACGGGAACGACGATGTCCTTCAGGATCTGGATCGACGACGCGCCGGCCACCTGCGCCGATTCCTCATAGCTGCGCGGGACGGAGTCCATGAAGTCTTTGAGGATGAACAACGCGGTGGGGAGCATACCTCCGGTCAGGATGAGCACCACCCCGGTGTGCGTGTTGATCAGCCCGATCTCGTAGATGAGCAGGAACGTCGGCACCATGGTCGCCGTGCCGCTCACCACTGCGGAGAACAGCATCAGCATGTACAGCAGCAGGTTCCGGCCCGGAATCCGCACCCGGGACAGCGCGTAGCCGGCGAAGGCTGCCGACACCACCACACATCCGGTGGCGATCACCGCCAGCACCAGCGAGTTTCGCAGCGACGTCACCGCCCGAGGGTTCTCGAACACACCCTTGAAGTTGTCGAGCGTGAACGACGGCCACGACACGTTCAGCCCTGGCGTGGCATCGAACGGCGCCGTCAGCAGCCACAACATAGGCACGGCGAAGAACAGCCCGACGATGACGGCGAAGAGGTACAGTCCGATCCGGGAGAGCAATGCTTTGACCGTGGTCATGGGATCGGTCTCGTCGATCTGCAAGGAGGACATCAGCCTCATGCCTTTTTCCTCCTATCGCGCAGCACCCGGAAGTAGACCAGCGCGATGATCAAGTTGATCACCAGCATGACGGCCGACACCGCCGAGCCGAAGCCGAAGTCACCCTGGCCGAAACCGACCCGGTAGACGTAGATGGCGAGCACCTCGGTCTGGTAGTTCGGGCCGCCACCGGTCAGCAGGAACGGCGTGAACAGGTTGAACGTCCACATGCTGACCAGCAGCGCGGTGGTCAGCATGTGCCCCCGTACGGCCGGGAACACGATGTCGCGCAGCGTTTGCCAGGTGGAGGCGCCGGACACCTTGGCGGTCTCCAGGTGCGACGGCGGCAGGGTGTTCAGCGCGGCGTCGAACAACAGCATGGCGAAGGCCGTGCCGCGCCAGATGTTGAAGACGATGATGGCCAGCAGCGGCTGCCGGAGCAGCCACTCGGTGGTGACGTCACCGGGGATCAGCGCGTTGAGCGTGCCGCCCTCGCCGTCGAGGAAGGCCCGCCACAGGAATGCCACCACCGAGCCGGGGATGATCCACGACATGATCACCAGGACTTCGATGGTGCGCCGGGTCCAGCCTCGCCACCGCCGGAACAGCCAGGCGAGGGTGAAACCGAGGCCCATCTGGCCGACGACACCGGAGAACGCCATGAAGATCAGCGTGATCCACAGTGAGCTGGTGAACAGTGGGTCTTCGAGCGCCCGCGTGAAGTTGTCGGTGCCGACGAACTCCGGTTCGCGGGCCGCGGTTCCGGTGACCCGGTAGTTGGTGAGCCCGAGGTAAAGCGCCCAGACCGCGGGGAACATCATGAAGACGCCGATGAGTCCCAGGGCGGGAGCGACGAAACCGATCGCGGTCGGCTTGTTGATCACCGCGACCTCGGCCGTCGCGTCGGCTTTCGGCCGCGGTTCGGGTTCGGGAACGGATGTGGTGCCCTCGTCGGCGAGGACTGGCTGGACGGTACCGCCACCGGCGGGGCCGGGCTGTTCGCCGTCGGCGCCGGTGGGGACGTCATGTCCGGGCGCCGCCGCGTCGTTGCGGCGGCGCCCGTCGTCGGCCGTCATTCGGCGGTCCTTCGGTGGACAGCCGGTTCAGTGGGAAGAGATCGCATGGTGTCGGGGATCGCCGTTCACCCGCCGGAGACGTTCTCGGCGCCGACGATTCCCTCGAGGTTGGAGTGGAACTCCTGCGCGGCCGAGTCAACATCGGAACGACCGGCGATCACGTTCTCCACCATCCGCTGGATCGCCTCGGAGACCTGGGGGTATTCCTCGAAGCCCGGTCGGTACCAGGTGAGCGGCAGCACTTCCTCGGCGACGAAGGTCTGCATGGGGTCGTCGGCGATGCCGATCTCGTTGACGTCCTCTCGTGCGGTGATGCGAGGTTCACGTTCGACCCAGTCGAGCTGAGCCTCGTAGGTGGCCATGAAGGACAGCAGCTCCCAGGCCTCGAGCGGGTGCTCGGTGTTCGGGTTGATGATCCGGCCCGTGCCGCCGGACGCCGAGACGAAGTCCTGGCCGTTGATACCGGCGCCGGGCTGCTTGGCAGGAATCAACGCCCAGCCGACGAGGTCTTCCCGGTTCTCGATCGGGAATCCGCCGTCGGGGTTGATGACACCTCGCCAGAGGTAGTCGCTTTCGATCATGATGGCGAGGTTGCCGTCCGCGAACGCCTCGAACGACCGGTCGCGGCCGTCGGTGACCAGCTGCATATCGGAGTCGGCCAAGCCCTCGTCGAACACGGTGGAGTAGAACTCCAGTGTCTCCCGTAGTTCAGGGGTGTCGCCCTGCCAGCCGTCGTCGGCGTAGAGATCGCCGCCGGCACCGAGCAGGATCGGGATGAAGCCCTGCAAGGTGGTGGCTTCCTCCATGTTCACCCCGGCGTTGAGCTGCATCGGAATGACGTCGGGAAGCTCGGACTGGATGGTACGGGCCGCGTCGAGGATCTCGTCCCACGACGTCGGCTGCCAGTCCGTGGGCAGACCGGCTTCCTCGAACAGGTCGGTGCGGAAGAACAGCACCCGGCCGTCGGTGCCGAGCGGGATGCCGTAGCGTTCGCCGTCGACGTCCAGGGATCCGCTGACCGCCTCGGGAATCTGCTCCCAGCCCTCCCAGTCGTTGACGACGTCGCCGACGACGGTGTGCAGTGGCTCGATCAGCCCGCCGGCGGCGAATTCAGCGGTCCAGAACTGGTCGAACGAGGTGATGTCCGGCCCTTCACCGACCGAGAGGTCGAGGGCGAGCTGTGTCTTGTAGTCGTCCACCCCGCCCTCGATGTGCTCTACGGTGACCTCGCGGCCCTCGTCGGCCATCTTGGCCTCGAACTCGGGGATGACGTAGTCCTCGATCCAGACGGCGACGACGTCCGGGCGTACGGCGTTGTGAGAGATTGTCAGGTGAACGGGCTCGTCCGAGGGTTCGGGCGCTTCCTGGGCCGCGTTGTTGTCGTCGGACGTGTCGTTGTCGTCGCCGCCGCAAGCAGCGAGCACAAGCACGGAAGCGAACAGCGCAGCGGCAAATCTGCTACCTCTGAGGTAGGTCTTCAATTCTTCCTCCAGCCAGCACAGTGGGCCAACTGATGTCGGCCTACACCGATCATGAGGCTGTCAGCATGTCATGACCTTTTAACTTGGTCTAGACCTCCGCGTAACATTGGCCCAACTGTGATCGAACAAGACTCGCTCAGGCCGGCCGCGTGCTGCCAGGAAGCTTGATATACCGGCTGCCAACAAGGAAGCTCATTGTCGCTGGGGCAACCACAAGCTTCCTCATTGCGGTGCGGTGACATGCTGGCAGCGCGCTGGGTCCGGCCTTACGCCGCGTGGCGGAGCTGGTGGTTGATGGCTGACCGTATCTCGCTGAGCACCGCACCGGGTTCTTCGCGGATCCGGCGCGGCGATACCGGCAGGACCCGCCAGCCGAGGCTGGCGAGGCGGGCACGACGCCGCTCGGTCGCCTCCGGGGCGTCGCCGAACCGATGCCACTCGATCGACTCGACCTCGAGAACCAGTCGGATGCTCTCATAGTGGGCGTCGGGCACGAGGTCCGGCGCGTCGGGCAAGGGCTCGTTCCACCGCGGCTCGTCCAGGTCGCGGCTACCGCGGACGAGGTCACGGAGCTCACATTCGGGCGCGGACCGGCAACCAGCTCGGACGTCGGCGAGCGCTTGCCGGGCGAATGCCAGCCCACGAGGATCCATCCGGACGTATTCGGCTCCCAGCCGATCGACTGTTGTCAGGCCGCACTGCACGACCTCACACAGCGCTGCCCTGGCGTCCCGGAGGCCGTCCACCTCATGGGTTGCGTCGATCGCGGCTCGCTCGGGCGGCGCGCACGGGATACCGCGGATCACGCGGGCCACGGGCATCGAGCGAACCCGGCGAATGGTGGCGACGGGGATCGCGGCTCGACGCACATACGGCGGCACGAGCAGCACGGCTCCTGGCGTGGCGGGCACATACCGCATGCCATATCCACGGCACGCGGCCGATCCGGTCAGCACAGCCTCCTCACCGGCGTAGAGCAGCGCGCCTCGCACCCGATGCCGCTCCTGCAACGGCCCGGTGAACGTCACATACACACCCGGCAAGAAGCGTTGCCACGGTCCGCGAGGACCCAAGGCATGCCGGATAGCGGCCGGGCTCAGCCCGGCTTGCAACGCTTGCCGCCTCGTGATCAGCCCGTCCTGCGCGGAAGCCAGCGCGCGCAACGCCGGTGACATCTGCATGCGCCGATCCTCGCAACGCATCCCCCGAGATGGAACGCCGATGACGGATCTGTGGATAACCACGGCCGGCGAGTCTGTAGTTCAACCACCACAAGGAAGCGTGACGGCGCCAGTAGGCGCAATAAGGAAGCTTATGGTTGCTGGGGCAGCCATAAGCTTCCTCATTGCGGCCCGCGACGTGCGTTGCGGTGCCGGGTATAGCGCAGCATTCAGCCGTGAATCAGCGCGCCCTCGGAGGCGTCGAAGAGCAGCGTGCGGTCGCGGCGGGGCACTACCCAGCCGCGTGTACCGGAGGGCGGCTCCTCGTCTTCGTCGACCACCACTTGGATCCGGGCTTCGTCGGTCTCCACCGTGATCAGTGCGGCGGCTCCGAGGTTCTCCACGATGGTGGCGGTTCCTTCGATGGCGTCATCAACCGGTGTGGGGGACCACTGCAGGTACTCCGGGCGTGCGCCCCAGGTGACCTGGTCACCGTCGTCGACCTGTCCTTCCGCGGACGATGGCAGTGGCAGCGTCGAGCCCGCCACCTTGACTCGGTCGCCGGAGACGGTGGCCGAATGCAGATTCATCGGCGTGGAGCCAACGAAACCGGCGACGAACGTATTCGCCGGCCGGGCGAAGACTTCGCGCGGACTGCCGATCTGCTGGATCCGGCCGTCCTTCATGATGGCCATCCGGTCGGCCAAGGCGAGCGCCTCGGCTTGGTCATGGGTGACGAACACGGTGGTGACGCCAAGTTCGCGCTGCAGCCCTTTGAGAAATGTCCGGGCCTCCAGGCGAAGCCGGGCGTCGAGGTTGGAGAGCGGCTCGTCGAACAGGAACACCTGGGGGTTGCTCGCGACCGCACGAGCCAACGCGACCCTCTGCTGCTGCCCGCCGGACAGCTGGCCGGGGCGCCGACCGGCGAGGCCGTGTAGCGCCAGGCCTTCGGCGGTTTCCTCAGCGGTCGCCAGCCGGCTCTTGCGCGGCACCTTCTGGAGTCTGAGCGGATAGGCGATGTTGTCCGCGACGGTCATGTGCGGGAAGAGCGCGTAGTCCTGGAAGACCATGGCGATCTGACGTTGCCCGGGCTCCATATCGGTGACATCTCGCTCGCCGATGAACAACCGCCCCTCGGTGGCGGCCTCCAGGCCGGCGATGGTGCGAAGCAGCGTCGTCTTCCCGCATCCGGAGGGACCCAGCAACGCGAAGAACTCGCCGTCTTCGATGGTGAGATCGAGACCGTCGACGGCGCGGACGCCGCCCGGGAACTCCTTGACCAACTGCTGGGTGGTGATCGCTGCCATCAGCTCTTGATACCTCCGTAGAAACGGAACCCGTAGCGCTTGTTGACGAACAGATACAGCAGCACTACGGGGATGGAGAACAGCAGGGAGAACGCTGAGATCAGGGCCAGGTTCGGCTGACCGCCCTCGGTGTACAGGGTGAACATGACGACCGCCGCCGGGAACTGATCGGGCGAGCGCAGCAGGATGAATGGGATCAAGAAGTTCCCCCACACCTGCACGACACCCCATACGGCGATGGTCGCCAGTCCTGGCCGTGCGATAGGTACAACGACGTGGCGCAGGATCTGCAAGGACGAGGCTCCGAACACCCGGGCGGATTCCTCGTAAGACTTCGGGGTGTTGTCCATGAAGTCTTTCAGGATGAAGATGGCGGCGGGGAGCAGGCCGCCGGCCATCACGAGCACCACCGCGAGATAGGTGTCCATCAAACGAAGCTCGGTGATCAGGACGAAGATGGGCACCATCGCCGCGGTTCCGGTGACGATCGCCGAGAGCAGGAGCAGGGTGTAAAGCAGCAGGTCGCGCCCGGGAACCCGCACCCGGGACAAGGCGTACGACGCAAGCGCGGCGAGCACGAGGACGATCGCCATCGTGCCCAGCGAGATGATCACCGAGTTCCATAGAGAGCGCAGCGCGTACGGGTTCTCCAGCAGCACCTGGAAGTTCCGGAGGGTGAACTCCGGCACGGACAGCCGCAGCGCCGGGGCGCGGTCGAACGGTGCCGTGACGAGCCAGAGCACCGGCAAGGCGAAGAAGGCGATGACGAAGCCGATGAAGACGTAGCGCCCGATTCGCCCGAGAGCGGCTCGAGTGAATCTCGCGGCGTCGTGGTGCCGGGTCGGTGCCGGCTGATCCGTGATGGTCATGTGTGACGTCGCTCCCTCAGCACCCGGAGGTAGATCAGCGCGATGACGAGGTTGATCACGATCATGATCAGCGAAAATGCGGCACCCCGGCCGAGCTCACCGGTCTGCAACGCCAGCCGGTAGATGAGCACCGGGAAGATCTCGGTCTCTTGCCCGGGACCGCCGCCGGTCAGCAGGAATGGTGTGAACACATTGAACGTCCACAAGGTCACCAGCAGCATGACGGTCAGGATGTGTCCCCGGATGTTGGGGAACACGACATCACGCAGGATGGCCAAGGTGCGGGCACCAGACATCCGCGCGGTTTCCAGCTGCGAAGGCGGGACCGAGGCCAGCGCCGAACTGAACAGCAGCATCGAGAACGCGGTGCCGTTGAAGATGTTGAACGCGATGATCGACTGCATCGGATACTCGAGCAGCCACGCCGTGCCCTCAGTGCCCAGGATCATGTTCAGTGTGCCGTCACGGCGGTCCAGCAGAACAAGCCACAGCCAGGCGATCACTGACGCCGGCAGGATCCAGGCAAGCAACACCAAGGTCTCGACCACGCCTCGCATCGTCTTGCCGGCGCTTCGCATCAGCCAGGCGATGGTGAAACCCAGAACCATCTGACCGGCCAGGGCAGAGCCGATGACGAAGACGAAGGTACGCGAGAGCGAGCCGAGAAAACGGTCGTCGGTCAACGCGTCGATGTAGTTGTCCAGCCCGACGAACTCGGGTTCGGCCGCCGCCAGGCCGGTCAGCCGCCAGTTCGTGACCCCCAGGTAGAGCGTCCACAGCGCCGGAAAGACCAGAAAGACGCCGATCAGAACCATCGCGGGTGCAACGAAGGCGCTGGCCCGTGCCCGGCCTAGCCCAGCAGCGTCCGGGTCGAGCCGTCTCTTGGACTGCCGGCGCAGGGGCCCGGCGCTGTCGCGGGGCCCCTGCGGCAGCTGATCAGTCGGTGATGTTGTCGGCACCAACGATCCCTTCGAGCGCGGACTGGTACTGCGCGGCCGCGTCTTCGGGCGATACGCCGGTGACCACGGCTTCGGTGGCTTCTTGCAGGGCGATCGAGACCGCTGGGTACTCCTCCAGTCCTGGCCGGTAGAACGTGATAGGCAGTACCTCTTCGGCGATGAAGCTGATCATGTCGTCGTCGATGAGCTGCTCGTTCACATCCATCCGAGAGGTGATGCGCGGGTCGTCGGCATGCCTCTCGAACAACGCGTCCGGAGACTCGAGGAACTCCATGAGCCGCCAGGCGACCTCCGGGTTGTCCGAATTCGGGTTCAGGACGCGGCCGCCACCACCCGACATGCTGACGAAGTCCTGGCCGTTGACGCCGGCCCCCGGCTCCATGGCCGGGATCATCGCCCAGCCGATGACGTCGTCGCGGTTCTCCATCGGTGCGAGGTCTGATCCCGGGTTGATCACCGAGCGCCAGAGATAGTCACCCTCGATCAGCATGCCGATCTCACCCTCGGAGAACATGAGGAAGGAGTTGTCGCGTCCGGCTGCCTCCTGCTGGAGCAGTGGGTCGCCGAGTTCTTCGTCCCCGTAAACGGCCGCGTAGAACTCGAGCACCTGTTCCATTTGCGGCGATGCGCCTTGCCAGGTGCCGGCGTCCTCGTCGTAGATGTGCGCGCCGGTGCCCACCAAGAGGGGGAGGAATCCCTGCATGGTGGTGGCTTCTCCCATGGCGGTTCCGCCGTTGAGCTGAAGGGGAACGACGCCATCGAGTTGCTGGAGTGCGCGGGCGGCGTCAAGTATCTCCGCCCAGCTGGTCGGCTGCCAGTCCTCCGGAAGCCCGGCCTCGGCGAACAGTTCGGTGTTGTAGTAGATCACCCGGCCGTCGGTGCCGCCCGGAATGCCGTACCGCTGGCCTTCGAACGACATGTTCTCCTGCACGGCCTCTGGGATCTGGTCCCATCCGTCCCACGCGCTGGAGTCTGGGTGGATCTCCTCCAGCGGCTGGATGTAATCGGCTTGAGCGAACTCGCCGACCCAGATGCCGTCGAAGCCGCCGATCACGTCCGGCCCTCCTCCGGTGGAGAGGTCGAGAGCAATGGTGGTTTTGTAGTCTTCGTCGTCGGCGCCGCTGCCCTCGAAGACAACCTGGACCTCGACGCCTTCGTCGGCCATCATGTTCTCGAACTCGGGAATCGCTGAGTCCTCGATCCACTCGGCGGCCTCGGTGTTCTTGCCACCGCGGATGGCGTTCTCTGCCAGCGTGATAGTGACGGGCGCGGCGTCGTCGGGCTGTTCTTCCTCGTCCGGAGCGGCCTCGCCGTTGTCGGGGTCGTCAGCGTCGGCATCATCTCCGCACGCGGCGAGCACGAGCGCGGATGCGAGAACGGCTGCCGTGAGCATTCCTCGTTTGCGGTAGATCTTCATTGATCCTCCAACTGTCGCTGTGCCGTGCGATCGTGGCTTGGCGAGAGTGACCGCGGGTCAATCAGCTGAGCTGAGACCTCATCTAGTCACTGTGCGTCGAGGTTCACGAGACACCCCCGTGATAACTGACTACAACGTCTGGCTGTCAGGATGTCACGACCTTTTAACTCTGACCAGGCCTTTGCCTAACATCTGCCGAACTGTGATTCAGCGGTAGCCTCACCGTACGGTGAGTCGGTACCTTGCGGTGGAAGACAACAAGGGGCCGGGTGCACGGCGGATATGCCGCCAATCTTGTCTTAACATATTGTTGTCCGTACGCGTTCAACGGTGAGGGGTTCGGATGGCCGAAAATGTTCCGCAACTAGTGGTAGATCGTGCCAGTCCGGTGCCGTTGTACTTCCAGGTCGCACAGCATCTGGAGCAGTTGATCGAGTCCGGTGTCTATCCGCCCGGGACTCGTCTGGACAATGAGATCTTGCTGGCTGATCAGCTGGGGTTGTCGCGGCCGACCATGCGCCGGGCTATCGAGTATCTGGTTGATCGCGGCCTGTTGGTGCGTAAGCGCGGTGTGGGGACCCAGGTGGTGCAGCCGAAGGTTCGCCGGCCGGTGGAGTTGTCCAGCCTGTTCGACGACCTTCGCACCTCGGGCCGGGAGCCGCGAACCGAGGTGCTCCGTTTCGAGGTGGAGCATCCGTCGGAGGTAGTGGCCGAGGCGTTGGGCGTGGGGACTGACTCCGACGTGTACGTGATCGAACGGCTCCGGTTCACCGGTGACGAGCCGTTGTCGATCATGCACAACTACATTCCCGTCGGCCCGCTCGAGCTCACTCGGGAAGCGCTGTCCGAGCAAGGTCTGTACGACATCATCAGGGCGGCCGGCATCAGCCTGAAGATCGCGACGCAGTCCATAGGCGGCCGCGCGGCACGGGCGTCGGAGGCCCGCCTGCTGGACGAGCGTCCAGGCGCGCCGTTGCTCACGATGACTCGCGTGGCCTACGACGATACCGGCCGCGCCGTCGAATACGGGTCGCACATCTATCGCGCCTCCCGCTACACCTTCGAACTCACCCTCACCACCGGCTAGCCCTGAATGATCATGTTTGGTGGGTTTTCCCCAGCGTCACCATGCCTGCGGGCCGGGTGAGGCAGGCGAAGCCCTGGTAACGCGAGCCGTCCGGTTCCTTGCGCCTTTGGGATGGGGGGCCGTGGCTGGCCGGGGTGCTGGTGATCGTCGCGTGAATGGCGACGGGCACCGGTACTCGTGGGCTGTGCGGTCGTGAAGATCGTCGTGCCAGAAACTGCCATCCACCTCAGGGCCCCGGGGTAGCCGAACACACAGTCGCGCCGCTCACCGGTGATCGGCAGCGGAAGACGGCTTCCAAAACGGCGATCTGAACACGCTGCCGGCCACCGGACGGCACCAATGATCCTGCCCCGGGCACTCGGTGGCCGTCCTCGCTCCGGCAACGGTCAGGGCAGAAAGTGGGCAGCCGGGCCGATCGTCCTCGAGCCGGAATGTGGCCATGGCGATGTCCGTCGCCCGTGGTAGAAGCGAGTTTCCGAAATGCGGATATCCTCCACCGTTTGGATAACTTGACATATTTCGGACGGGCGATCAATGTTTAGGGCACGTTAACTCCGGATTCTCCGCGCGATTCATTCGTCATTAGTCGGCACTAAGGATGGGCGAGAATGCCATGAGACGAGTCCACCGGTTCCTGTTAGCGCTAACAGCAACGTTGGCATTGCTAGCAACGACGATCGTCGGCGCGGTTCTCCCCGCTGCCGTCGCACACGACCACGACGGCGACCACGACGAATACGAAGTGCTGTTCTTCCACCTCACGACCGGTTTTCGGCATGACTCGATCCCGGCCGCGATTCAGGCCGTCGAGGAACTCGGCGCGGAACACGGGTTCTCCGTGACCGAGACGCAGGACCCCACGGTGTTCAGTGACGAAAACCTGGACAATTACGCGGCTGTCGTGTTCTTCACCGACGGTGAAAACACCTTGAACGCGTCTCAGCGGACCGCATTCGAACGCTACATTCACCGCGGCGGCGGGTTTGTGGGACTACATTCGACGTCCAACATGGACAAGACGGATTGGCCTTGGTGGTCCGACCTGATGGGCCACGCATTCTTCGCCAACCATCCGCCCATCCAGAGCGCGACCATGCACGTCGAAGACGGTGACCACCCCGCCACGGCGCACCTCGGTGAAACGTGGGAGTGGCCCGACGACGAGTGGTACAACTTCACCGCCAACCCCCGCGACGCGGGGGCACACGTGCTGCTCACGGTCGACGAGTCCACATACAACGGCGGCCAGATGGGCGACGATCACCCGATCGCCTGGTGCAACGAGTTCGACGGCGGCCGCACCTTCTACACGGCCATCGGCCATTCGAGTAGTCATTACCAGGATGCGGATATGCGCCAGCACATCCTGGGCGGCATCGAGTGGGCGGCCGGCGTGGTCGACGGCGACTGCGGCGAGCCACGTGAAGGCATCCCCACCGAGGCGGCGTTCGAGAAGGTCGCGTTGGACGACAACACCGCCAACCCGATGAAGATGGACATCGCGCCCGACGGCCGGGTCTTCTACACCGAACTGGCCGGCACCTTGAAGGTGTGGCATCCGGACACTCAAGGGATCGGAGTTGCCGGGCAGCTAGATGTCTACCGTGACCACGAGAACGGGCTGATGGGCATCGCGCTGGACCCGGACTTCGAAGAGAACAACCACATCTATCTCTTCTACAGCGATCCGGACAGCATGGAGGTCGACAACACCGCGGGCGGGCTGCAGCGGATCTCCCGGTTCGAACTGGATCCGGTGGGGGAGACGCTGATCATGGACTCCGAGGTCGCCATCCTGGAGTTTCCGCACCAACGGCAGGAATGTTGCCACTCCTCGGGTGACCTGAAGTTCGACTCCGAGGGCAACCTCTACCTGTCCACGGGCGACGACACCAACCCGTTCGGGTCGCAGAACTTCGCCCCGATCGACTACCGCGACGGGCGGGCGCCTTGGGACGCCGGGCGCAGTTCGGGCAATACGAATGACCTGCGCGGGAAGATCATCAGGATCACGCCGCTCGACGATCCGGGTGACGAGCCCGGTCTCGGCAGCACCTACACGGTGCCTGACGACAACTTGTTCACCGAGGCCAACGACGCCTATCATCACCTCTTCCCGAACGGTGAGTACGACGCCGACCTGGCCCGCCCCGAGATCTATGTGATGGGTCTGCGCAACCCCTTCGGCATCGGCATCGACTCCGCGACCGATGAGCTCTGGATCGGTGACGTCGGCCCGGACTCCAATCCTTCCGGCGGGTCCGATCCGAACCGTGGCCCCCGTGGCTACGACTCGTGGACCAAGGTCACCGAGGCCGGCAACTACGGCTGGCCGTTCTGCTACATCGCCCAGGAGCCCTACCGGCAGTGGACGTTCCCCAGCGGCCCGGCGGGCGACTTCTATGACTGCGAGAACGGCGCGGTGAACGACTCGCCGCGCAACACCGGCCTCGAACAGCTGCCGCCGGCGACTCCGCGCACGCTCTGGTATCCGTATTGCCCGTACACCGCGCCGCCGGCATTCCCGGAGATCCCGAGTGGAAACGTCTCCGGCGGGCAGAACTACGGCTGCGGCCGGGCTGCCTTTATGGGCGACGTCTACCACTTCGATGCCGGCTTGGAAGCCGAAGGCAAGTTCCCGGAGTACTACGACGGCAAACCGTTCGTCATCGAGTGGGAACGCGACATCATCGCCAGTATCACGATGGACGACGGCGAGTACGTGCCGGGCTCGTTCGAGGAGTTCATGTTCGGCTACCGGATGGACGACGGGTTGCGCTTCCGCAAGCCGCATGATCTGCAGTTCGGCCCGGACGGCAACATGTACTTGATCGAATGGGGAGACTCGTTCAACTTCGGTGGTGGCGGGGTCAACCCGGACTCTGGGCTGTACCGGATCAGCTATGTCAAGGGTGGCCGGACGCCGGTGGCGAGTGCGTCGGCGACTCCGGACAACGGCCAGCCGCCGCTAGAGGTGAGCTTCTCGTCCGAGGGTAGCTTCGATCCCGACGGTGAGGACATCACGTACCAGTGGAACTTCGGCGACGGCACGACCAGCGACGATCCGAACCCGACGTACACCTACACCGAGCCTGGGGTCTACCCGGTACAGCTGGTCGTCACCGACACCACGGACCGGTCGAGCAGTTCGAGCCTGACCATCACCGTCGGCAACACGCGGCCGGAGGTGACTATCGAGTTCCCCCACCACGGCCAGATCTTCGAGTGGGGCGACGAGATCCCGTATGAGGTCACCGTCGTCGACGCCGAGGAAGGCTCGACCGACGACGGCGGCATCAGCTGCGACGAGGTCACCGTCCAGCGCGGCCTGTGGCACTCCACCGGTGAAAGTGCACACGTGCACCCGGGACCGACGCAGACCGGCTGCGAGGGTGTGATCCAGACCCAGGCCGACGCGGACCACGGCGAGGACGCCGACATCGCTACCGTGATCACGGCCAGCTACACCGACACCGGCGACCATCCCGATGCCCAGCCGCTCACCGGTGGGGTCACTCACCTGCTGCAGCCGAAGCGCAAGCAAGCTCAGTTCTTCGACGACGCGTCCGACGGAGTGAGCGTGTCCGCGGCCAACGATTCCCAGACCGGCGGCACCAGCGCCATCGCCGGCCAGAACGGCGACTGGGCCTCCTATGAGCCGTACAACCTCGACGGCATCGACCAGCTGACGCTGCGCGCGTCGGCGCTGAGCGACACCACGGTCGAGGTACGCCGCGATGCACCGGATGGCGAACTGCTCGGCACCGCCGATATCGACGGCACGGTGAGCGTCGACCGGGTCGACGGCCCGGACGGATTCGGCAGTGCCGTGCGGCTCAACAGCTCGGGGCCGCTCGAGTATGTTGAGATGCCCGAAGGCATTGTGAGCGACGTCGACGATTTCACTATCTCCGCCTGGGTGGACTGGAACGGCAGCCAGACGTGGACGAGGATCTTCGACTTCGGCTCCGGCACAGGGACGTACATGTTCCTCACCCCCAGCGCGGGTGGAACCGGCAACATGAGATATGGGATCACCACCTCGGGCGGTGGCGCGGCAGAGAACCAGATCAACGCCCAGCAGCCGCTACCGACCGACGGTTGGCAACATGTCGCGGTCACACAGTCCGGTACCACGGGCACCTTGTATCTCAACGGTGAACCGGTCGGCACCAACACCAACATGACGCTCAGCCCGTCCGATTTGGGTGCGACGGAGCAGAACTGGATCGGCGAGTCCCAGTGGGCGGCCGACCCGTTGCTCAACGGTGCCGTGGACGACTTCAACATCTTCGATCACGCGCTGAGCCAGGAAGAGATCCAGTCGTTGATGGCGGCGCCGGGTGGTGGCGACGTCGGCGGCGGCAACGTGGCCTGGTACCAGTTCGACGAGGACGGCGGCACGACGGCGCTCGACTCGTCGGCGCAGGAGAACCACGCCACCATCGCGGTGTCCGACACGATCGCTTCCTGGGCGAATGTCACCTTCGACCTGGCCGAGACCAGCGGGACGTTCCCGCTGCACCTGGTCTTCCCTGAGGGCCAGGCCAGGGTGAACTGGATGGAGTTCGGCGACCCGCCGGACGACCCGGGTGACCCGGATGATCCGGAGATGCCGATCTGCGAGGACGAGACGGTTGTCGACCGGGACGACTTCGAAGGTGACGGCCTGGACGAGAACCGGTGGACCGTCGTCGAACCGGATGCTGAGAACCTGTCGGTCGAGGATGGGCAGCTGAACATCCAGACCGTGCTGGGCCGCGACTTCTTCGCCGGCGACGGCACGCTGCCCAACGTCGTCGTTCAAGATTTGCCGGACGGCGCGTGGACCGCGACGACCTCGATGAACTGGACGCCGGCTCAGAACTACCAGAACGCCGGGCTCGTGGTGTGGGTCGACGAGGAGCACTATGTGAAGGCCGGCATGGTCCACAACAACGGCCGTGCGTTCGAGCTCATCAAGGAGGTGAGTGGCAGTCCGTCGTTCGAGGGCAACGTGAACGTGGGCGGCGACTTCCCGAGTGAGTTCCAGCTGCGCTATGTGTACGACGGCGACACGCTCGAAGCGCAGTTCTCGGCGGACGGCGACTCGTGGACCAGCATCGGCACCACCGATCTGGGCGGTCTGGACGATCCGTCGGTGGGTGTGTACGCCACCAACTCCACCAGCGCGGACGCGACCGAGCCGCCTGTGGCGTCGTACAACTGGTTCTCGCTGGAGTTCGCCGGCGATGCGGCGGAGCGTTCGGTCAGCGACGACTTCTCCGGCAGCGAGCTGGACGGGTGCCGGTGGGACCGCGTCGTGCGCTACGACACGGATCTGCTGGATGTCTCCGACGGCGCGCTGCACATCACCACGACGGACCAGGACATCTTCGGCGGAAACAACACGGATCTGCCGAACCTGGTGCTTCAGGAGGCACCGGAGGGTGACTGGAGCGTCGAGACGAAGATGCATGCTCCGCTGGAGCGCAACTGGCAGAACGCGGGGCTACTCGTCTACGACGACGATGACAACTACCTGAAGGCCGGGTTTGTCGCGACGAACCAGCCGGGTGAACCGCGTGCGGTCAGCGCGGAGGTGGTGGCCGAGGTCGGCGCCGCCGCTGAAGTGACGAACGACGCCGCACCGGACGACGTCGACGACTGGTGGCTGCGGCTGACCAAGCAGGGCGACACGTACACGTTCGAGTGGCGCCCGGACAGCACAGCCGAGTGGACGACATTCCCGAGCAGCCCGTCGATCAGCCTGGAGGATCCCGCATTCGGTGTCTATGCCACGGGTAGCTCCTCGCAGCAGGACGACCAGGAGATCACCGTCAGCTGGCAGTGCTTCGCTCTCGCGGGCGAGGACGAGGACGTGTGCCCCGAATCGGATGATCCGGGTGATCCTCCGGAGGTCTCGGCGGCACTCGATCCGGACGAGCCGGACGGCGACGCCGGCTGGTACGTCTCGCCGGTGACCGTGACGCTGACGGCCGATGATGGCGCCGACGTGGAGTACCGCCTGGGCGGCGACGAGTGGCTCGAGTACGACGAGCCGGTCACCGTGGACGAGGATGGCGAGCACACCGTCGAGTACCGGGCATCGAACGAGTCCGGCACATCCGATGTGGGCTCGGTGTCTGTCTCGCTGGACCAGGCGCCGCCGGAGACGTCGGCGACGCTCGACGGCGACGAGGACGGCGACGGCTATGTCGGCCCGGTGACCGTGACGTTGGCGGCCGAGGACGCGACCTCCGGTGTGGGCGAGACGCATTACCGGATGGCCGGCGACGACGAGCCCGTCGAGTACGACGAGCCGTTCGTCGTGATGGGCGAGGGCGAACAGACGGTGGAGTTCCGGTCGGTGGACGTGGCCGGCAACGTCGAGGAGTGGCAGCAGGTCACCTTCGACGTCGCTCCGCTGGAGTGCCCGGAGCCGGATGACCGGGAGACCGTCGTCGTAGGCGGTGTGGACAGCGGCGTTGTCAACCGGGACGTGGGCAACGGCTGCACTATCAATGACCTCATCGTCGACCGGGAGGAGTGGCCGAACCAGGGCGCGTTCGTCCGGCACGTCCGCGAGGTCACTGGCCAGCTCGTCGACGACGGCGTGATCACCGCCCGGGAGGGCCGGGACATCAACCGCGCCGCCGCCCAGAACGCCGGCCGCGGATCTCGAGGCTCGGTGTAGGCGGCGCAGTAGGTCCAGCGGCGCAGTACGTCTAGCGGCGCAGTACGTCTAGTGGCGCAGTACGTCTAGTGGCGCAGTACGTCTAGTGGCGCAGAGCCCCGCGTGCCCTTCTGGGACGCTCCGCGTATCGGTGATCGTCAGTGGGTTGTGGTCGTAGAGCCGCAGCCACAACGCACTGACGATCACCTCAGCGCGACCACAACGCACTGACGATCACCAGGGTGGGGTGGGGGGATACGGGCATCAGGCGGCGACCGGCGCAGCCAGGTACGCCGCTTCGATCTCCGCAAGCACCTCGTGCGGGCAGGCCCGAAGCCGCTGCGGCGAGACTGGAATGACGATCCACCCCTGTGAAGCCAAGTAGGCACGTCGCTGTTCGGTTCGCTCGTATGCATCGCCACGGCGGTGCCACTCGGCCGAGTCGATCTCGACGATCAGCCGTCGCACCGGCCAGCATGCGTCGGGTCGCAGCCGCCTAAGTCCAGGGATCAGCTCGTTGAATACCGCCGGTGGTAGGACGTCGGACAGGGCCAGTAAGTCGCGCAACTCGCACTCGGGCGCCGACCGGCAGCCGGCGACGACGTCGTCGATTGCTCTTCGCGCCAGCGCAGAGCCGTGTCGCGGGCCTTCCTCGAGTTCCCGGACGAGATCCTCTGTGCTGGCCAATCCGGGTTGAGCAGCTTCGCAGATCAGCGCACGTACAGCGCGGAGTGCGTGGTCGTAGTGGACGCGAGCTCCGGAAGCGGATAGAACCGGTCGGCCGTTGCTCAAATGAGGCACGGTTCGGGTGACCTCGAGGCCAACGTCTCGTGCGGAATCTAGCGCGGCCCTCGCTAGCGGAGCCAGCGGCACCGTCATGTTCGTGGCGACGGCCGGTGAGGCGGGCCCGGGTACCCAGAGCACCGGTTCGGGCAGCCGACGAGTGCACGTGACTCGCACGAAAGCGTGGCTGCTCGGTCTTGCGGTCGCCGGTACGGCGAGCCGCACATATGGGTCGGTGGGCACGTAGTGCAGACCGTGGCGTGTGCACGCGGCCGCCCCTGTGATGACGGAGGACGGACCTCCGTAGAGGACAGCGGCGTAGAGGCGGTCGTCGTCGGTGAGTTCGCGGTTGGACGTGGCGTAGACGGCAGGAAGGACGACCTGCCATCGCCGTTGTTTGATGGCATTCCGGATGGTTGCCCGGCTCAGGCCGGCGGCGCGCGCCTGGGCATGGGTGAGGAGGGCGTACTGGCCGGAAAGCAGTTCTGTCTTCGAGAACTTCATCGTCATGCGCAGGAATATGCGAGCAGAAGAGGCCGGACGCCAGCAAGCAGAGGCAAACTGTGGACAACCAAGAAGCCTGGCAGTTGATGCCTGTGGATAACCCCATCTGTAAACCGGAGACATCGCTCGGCCTCAGTGGGTGATCGACAGTGCGGTGTGGTTGTTGGTTGGCGACCACACCACACTGTCGATCACCCCAGGACGACCACAGCGTCCTGACGATCACCGAGAAGGTGGGCGGAAGGCAGCACGGAGAAGGGTGGAAGGCGGCACAGAGAAGCAGCACCGAGAAGCTGCGAGGGCGGGTGAACCGCCGACCCCGCTGGAGATCACGCCATGGGCACGAAGCCCAGCTTCTGGTAGAGGCCCAGTGCGGCGTGGTTCTCGTCGTCTACGCGCAGGCCGACGGTGCGCTCCGGTACTGCTGCGAGCGAGGCGCGGCAGAGCGCCTCGCCCAGCCCGGTACGCCGGTGCTCGGGATGTGTGAAGAGGTCGATCATGAAGACAAGGTGACGCACATCGTCCCAGGGCGGGGAGTCGACGAGCAGAACCGCGGCTTTGGGGGCGCCGTCGACGTCGGCGAGGAACGAGGCGCCGGTCAGCCAGGTTCCGTACTCGCCGTTCCAGGCTGCGTGGATGTCGGCGATCGCGGCGTCGGACGTACCTACCTCGTCGTCCGGAAGACACTGTGCGTACAGCCGGCCGACCGCGTCGAGATCGTGCCGGGTGATCGGTCGAATCGCTGCCTGGCTGGCTGGGAATGCGATTCCCCGGGGGGCCGGATCATCGTGAGTTGCACTGGCCCATCGTGTCATGTGGACGGGGCTGGTCTCATGCTGATTTTGGCCGCTTCGCGGAACGCGGAACCGCGTTGCCGCGATGCGGACGTTATCCGTATTGCGGAAAAGCCTCCCCGTCAGCGTTGCCTGCGCGTAGCGAAGCGGACAGTGCTGCCGCGATCCGCGTCATCTCGGCGATCAGCCGGTCCTGCTGCCGCGGTTCGAGCCGGGCCGCGGGTCCGGATACGGACATGCCCGCCACGGGCTGGCCGACGACGAACACCGGCACGGCGATGCAGCGCACCGCCTCTTCCTCCTCGCCGGCGTCGATGGCATAACCCTGGCGGGCCACGGTGTCGAGTTCGGCGAAGAACTGGTCCTGGTCGGTGATGGTGGTGGAGGTGCGCCGGGGCAGTCCGGTGCGGTCGATGATCCGCTCGGCGTCCTCGCGTGGGCTGTAGGCGAGCAGGACCTTGCCTACGGCGCTGGAGTGTGGCAGGACGCGGTTGCCGACGTGGGTGAACATGCGCAGCCTGCGGGGTGCGGACACCTGGGCTATGTAGACGACGTAATCGCCGTCCAGGACGGCGAGGTTGGCGGTCTCCTGACTGATCTCGGACAGCTCGGCCAGGTGGCGCCGGGCCCACACGCCGAACAGCCGGGTGTAAGGCTCGCGCAGCTTCAGCACGCTGGGGCCTAGCAGGTAACGGCGTGACTCCGGGTCCTGCCGGATGTATCCGCGTGCTCCCAGAGTGCTCAAGAGCCGGTGGACGGTCGCGAGCGGCAGATCGGTCTCCTGGATGAGTGTTGTCAATCCAAGCGCGCTGTCGGCTTGCGCCAGGGCCTCGAGGAGGTCCAGGGCTCGTTCCACAGACTGCACGCTGCCCGCGTTCTTGCTCTTGGCCACGTCTGCCTCCTGTTGTGGTTCGCCTCGGGTCACGGAGCGGATTCGATCGGCCGGCGACCCTTGACCCGTTGCGTCGTGTGACCGTAACATCCTATCCACATTTAGATAAAGCGTATCCATATAACGGATAAGCCAGGGAGTCCGGCGTGGCACCAGGGGATCTTCAGCGCGACCTTCTCGGCGTCCTGGGCGCAGACGGCCTGGTGGCGGAGCACTCTCAGCGGCGTACCTACGAGTCGGACGGACTTACCGCCTACCGCGCGATTCCGGCGCTCGTGGCGCTGCCGAAAAGCACCGAGGAGGTGGCCGGCGTCGTCCGCATATGTGCCGATCACGGCGTGCCGCTAGTGCCCCGGGGTGCCGGCACAGGGTTGTCCGGAGGTGCGCTGCCCCATCCCGAAGGTGTTCTCATCGTGCTGTCGCGGATGCGCCGCATCATCGATGTCGACGTGGTGAATCAGCGCGTGACCGTCGAGCCGGGCGTCACCAACGCGGCCATCAGCAGCGCGGTCGCACCCCACAACCTGTACTACGCGCCGGATCCGTCCAGCCAGATCGTGTGCTCCATCGGAGGCAACGTCGCTGAGAACTCTGGCGGCGCCCACTGCCTCAAGTACGGCTTCACGACGCATCACGTCCTGGCCTCCGAACTGGTACTGCCGGACGGCGAGATCATCGACGTCGGCGGGCCGACACTGGATCCACCCGGCTATGACCTGCGTGGAGTCCTCGTAGGGTCGGAGGGAACGCTGGGAGTGGTCACGAAGGTGACACTTCGCCTTCTTCGCCGGCCGGAAGCGGTCCGAACGCTGGTCGCGGACTTCGCCGATCCAGCGACGGCAGGTGAGGCTGTTAGCGCTATCATCGCCGCCGGTATCGTGCCCGCAGCGGTCGAGATGATGGACAATCTCGCCATCCAGGCCTGCGAGTCCGACGCGGCCGCCGGCTTCGACACCGAAGCCGGGGCGGCGCTGATCGTTGAGCTCGATGGGCCCTCGGCCGAATGCGACGCCTCGTTCGCCCAGACGGTCATGCTGTGCCAGGAGAGCGGCGCTACGGCTATCCGGCTCGCCGACGACCCCCAGGAGCGCGCGCTGGTGTGGAAAGGCCGCAAGGCCGCGTTCGCCGCGATGGGCCGCCTAGCCCCCGATTACCTGGTACAAGATGGCGTCATTCCGCGTACCCGGCTGGGGGAGTGCCTGGCGCGGATCGCCGAAATGGCTGCCGAGGCGGACCTCCGCGTGGCGAATGTCTTCCACGCCGGCGACGGAAACCTCCATCCGCTAGTGCTCTTCGACAGCTCGCGCCCAGGCGAGACTGAGCGTGCCGAAGCGCTGTCGACCGGCATCGCGGAGCTGTGTGTCGCCTTCGGCGGTTCGCTCTCGGGCGAGCACGGTATCGGTGCGGACAAAGCGTGCTCCATGCCCAAGATGTTCGGCGCCGACGATCTCGACGTCATGAACCGGGTGCGGGCGGCGTTCGACCCCGAGGGACGCTGCAACCCGGACAAGGTCCTCCCGACGCCCCGGTTGTGCGGCGAGAAGCCGGGACGGTACCGGCCGCATCCGCTCGAAGCTGCCGGAATCATCGAGCGGCTGTGACGACGATGAGCCCCGAATCTCGGACGAACGACGCCCGGAAGAACGACGTCCCCGTGACCGACGACGGCAGTGCCCACCTGGTCGCAGCGTCGGCGGCGATCAGCGAGCTCAGCGCCCAACATCGCCCGTCGGACCTGGCCGCCGCGCGCGATGCCGTCGTCGCGGCGCGAGAAGCCGACACGAACGTGATCATCCACGGTGGTGGCACCAAACTCACCTGGGGCGCGCGCCCAGACTCGACCGGACGCGCGTGGTCGGCCATCGACACCCGTGCCATGGATGCGCTGATCCACCACGAACCAGGTGACATGACCGCGATCGTGCAGGCGGGTATCCCCCTCGCCCGGCTGCGGGCCGAGCTGGCCGTCGCTGGTCAGCAGCTCGCCGTCGACCCGCCCCGCCGGGGAGGCGGGCCGACGGTGGGCGGCGCCTACATCGCGAACGACGCGGGGCCGTTGCGGTTCAGCTACGGCGGCATCCGCGACTTGGTGATCGGTACGACGACGGTCCTGGCCGACGGCACGATCAGCCGCAGCGGCGGCAGCGTTATCAAGAACGTCGCGGGGTATGACCTGAACAAGCTGTGGTGCGGCTCGCTCGGCACCCTGGGACTGGTTGTCGAGCTGATCGTCCGGCTGCATCCACTCCCCGAAGCCAGCCGCGCGCTGCGCATCCCCGCGACGGCGGAGACCGCGTCGTCGTTCATCGCCGACTTGCTGGCCAGCCCGGCTGAGTGCAGCGTCGTGGAATGGACCAGCGTCGGTGGCGGCGTTCTCCTGCTGGGATTCGAGGGCCGCTCGGACGGGCTCCCCGCCCGCGTGGACGCCGTCGCGGCGCTTGCCCGGCGGCATGGGTTGTCCGCGGAGCTGGTCGACGATGCTGACGACGACGCCGCCGGCGACGAGGACGACACGACCGGCGACGACGGTTCAACCACGCGCGGCGTCCTGGATCACTGGCGCGAGGCGCATGCTGGACGGCCGGGCGACACCGTAGTGCGCGCGGCAACGCTGCCGGACCGGCTCGGGCACGTGGCAGCAGCACTAGACCAGGCCGGGCACGCTGCGGCGGGTTCGTCGCCGGGCGGTGCCGATGTGGAAAGCGAGTTGCACAGCCACGCCGGGCTCGGCCTGCACGATCTCGTCCTTCGTGGTGGGGACACTGCCGCGCAGGCGGTCCTGGTGCGCGAGTGGAGGCGACGGGTTGCGGCGCTGGGTGGCAGTGTCGTCGTCCGGGAACGCCCGCCGGAGCTGGATCAGCACGTCGATCCGTGGGGTCAGCTGGGCCCGGCCCGGCTACTTGACCTCTCCGAGGCGGTCAAGCGCTCGGTCGATCCGGAACGGCGCTTCGCGCCCGGCCGATTCGTGGGAGGGCTATAGCGGTGCGAACACGCGAACGAGGTCCCCGGAAACAGACGTGTGAGGCGAGACGCTGATGGATCGCGAACGGATCGACGACTGCGTGCACTGCGGGTTCTGTCTGCCCGCATGCCCGACGTACTCGCTGTGGGGCGAGGAGATGGACTCACCGCGCGGGCGTATCCACCTGATGAAGACCGCACTCGAGGAGGGCACCAGCACGATCGACGCCACCTGGGTCGGGCACATGGATGCCTGCCTCGGCTGCATGGCTTGCGTCACCGCCTGCCCATCCGGTGTTCACTACGACGAGCTGATCGAGTCGGCCAGGGCGACCATCGAGAACGAGTACCAGCGCCCCTGGCGGGACCGGCTGTTCCGGTCCATGATCTTCCGGATGTTCCCCGGGCCGCGCCGGCTCCGGGTGGCCGCGCTGCTGGGCTGGTTCTATCAGCGGCTCGGCCCGGCTGCGCTGCTGCGCCGCAGTGGGCTGCGCGACCGGCTGCCGGCCAGGCTGCGAGCGCTTGAGTCGATCATGCCCGACGTCGCGCTGAGTGCTGTGGCGCGCCGGACACCGCGGCTGACGCCTGCTCGAGGGGGGCGGCGCCGCCGGATCGGATTCCTGACCGGATGTGTGCAGGAGGTGTTCTTCGGCGACGTCAACGATGCCACCGTGCAGGTGCTGGCCGCTGAAGGGTGTGAGGTGGTGGCGCCGCCCGGACAGGGGTGCTGTGGGGCCCTGGAATTGCATGGCGGCCGGGAGGAATCGGCGTTGGCCCGCGCCCGGTCCGTCGTCGACGTCTTCGCCTCCCTGGATGTGGACGCGATCGTGGTGAACGCGGCCGGGTGCGGGTCGTCGCTGAAGGACTACGGCCGGCTGCTGGCCGACGATCCCGTGTACGCCGAGCGGGCGGCCGTCGTCGCCGGGAAGATCCGCGACGTCACCGAGGTGCTGGCCGGCCTCGAACCGCGCGCGGAGTACGAGCCGCTGGACGCGTCCGTGGCCTATCACGACGCCTGCCACCTGGCACACGCCCAAGGTATTCGTGCTGAGCCGCGAACCGTCCTGAGCCGCATCCCCGGTCTCGAGGTCCGGCCGGTCCTGGACGACGGCATGTGCTGTGGATCGGCCGGGATATACAACCTGGTGGAGCCGGAGGCGGCCGGGGAGCTGGGGCGGCGCAAGGCCGAGGCGCTGACCGCGACCGGCGCCGAGATGGTGGCGACGACGAACCCTGGTTGTGCACTGCAGATCGGTCGCGAACTCGGCCGGCAACGCCCCGTCGTGCACCCGGTACAGCTCCTGGCCGCCGCCCTCCCCGGCGGTGATCGTCAGTGGGTTGTGGCTGCGCTCCGACGACCACAACGCACTGACGATCACCCCCACAGCAGCCACAACCCACTGACGATCACCGACCAAGGGGTCCGCAATCGAGGAGAGGAGAGCTGATGGCGACGGTGGCTCTGCTGGGCACCCTCGACACCAAAGGCGTGGAATATCAGTTTCTGCGTGACCGGCTGCGGCACGCCGGTGCGGACACGGTGCTGGTCGACTGTGGCGTCTTCGGCCCGAACGCGGTCGAACCCGACATCAGCGCCGACGATGTCGCCGGAGCGGCAGGCACATCGCTCGACGAGTTGCGTACCGCGGGCGACCGCGGCCGGGCCATGGCAACCATGTCCGAGGGGGCTACCGCCGTGCTCGCAGGGCTCCAGGCAGACGGGCGCCTGGACGGCGTTCTAGCGGTGGGCGGCTCGGGTGGCACGTCGCTGGCCGCGCACGCGATGCGCACGTTGCCCATCGGGGTGCCGAAACTGATCGTCTCGACGGTGGCCTCGGGCGATACCCGGCCCTATGTCGGTGCGCGGGACATCACGTTGATGTACTCCGTCGTCGACATCGCGGGTATCAACCGGTTGTCGGCGCGGATTCTGACCAACGCTGCGGCGGCCGTGGCCGGGATGGCCGGCGCGGAACCACCCGACGTCGTGACCCGTCCGCTGGTGGGCGCCACCATGTTCGGGGTCACCACGCCGTGTGTCACGGCCGCGCGTGAGCATCTCGAGGGTGCCGGATACGAGGTGCTCGTCTTCCATGCCACCGGCACCGGCGGCCAGTCGATGGAGGCGCTGGTATCTGATGGGTTCCTCACCGGCGTTCTGGACGTCACGACCACGGAACTCGCCGACGAGCTGGCCGGTGGCGTGATGAGCGCCGGGCCGGACCGGCTGGAGGTCGCGGGCCGGCTCGGGTTGCCGCAGGTCGTCTCGCTCGGAGCGCTCGACATGGTGAACTTCGGCCCGATCGACACAGTGCCGAAGCGGTATACCGACCGCCTGCTGTATCAGCACAACGAGAACGTCACGTTGATGCGCACCAAGCCGGAGGAATGCGCGGAACTGGGGCGGCGGCTGGCGACCAAGCTCAGTGCCTCAGCCGGACCGGTCGCGCTGTTCGTGCCGCTTCGTGGTGTGTCGTCGATCGCGGTGGAAGGGCAGCTGTTCCACGATCCGGAGGCCGACGACGCGTTGTTCGCCGCGGTGCGCGAGAGCGCCGACCCGGCCGTCGTCGACCTTGTGGAGATCGACACCCACATCAATGATCCGGCGTTCGCCGCGGCGATGGCGGAGCGCTTCGTGAAGATGACCCGAGGAGAGGAGCCCCGGTGATCGACAGTGGGTTGTGGTTGCCCGGAGGTGATCGACAGTGGGTCGTGGTCGCAAGTTCACGACCACAGCGCACTGTCGATCACCGGGGAATGAGGGGGCAGAGCCGATGAACCGGGATGAGGCACTCGCCCGCCTGCGCGCCGTCGTCGCCGGAAGCGGCCGAGCGGGTGTAGGTGGAGCGGCGGGTGTAGGCGGAACGGGCAGCGCGAGTGAGTTGTCGAGCGACGCATCCGAGAGCGACGGCGGGGTGATCATCGGCGCCGGAGCAGGCACTGGATTGTCGGCCAAGTGCGCCGAAGCCGGCGGCGCCGACCTGATCATCATCTACAACTCCGGCCGATACCGGATGGCTGGGCGCGGCTCGCTGGCCGGGCTGCTGCCCTACGGCGACGCGAACGCGATCGTCGTCGACATGGCGCGCGAGGTACTGCCCATCGTGCGGAACACGCCGGTGCTCGCCGGGGTCTGCGGCACCGACCCGTTCCGGCAAATGGATGTCTTCCTCCGCGAGCTCAAGGCGCTGGGGTTCTCCGGCGTGCAGAACTTCCCGACGGTGGGCCTGATCGACGGCGTGTTCCGGGCCAATCTCGAGGAGACCGGCATGAGCTATGACCTCGAGGTGGAGATGGTCCGGCAGGCCCGCGAGCTCGACCTGCTGACCGCACCGTATGTGTTCACCCCCGAGGACGCGGAGAAGATGGCCGCGGCGGGCGCCGACGTACTGGTCCCGCACATGGGCCTGACGACGTCCGGCACCATCGGGGCCAAGACGGCGCTGACGCTCGACGAGTCCGTGGAACGAGTCCAGGCCATGTGCGACGCCGCCGTGAACGTCAACCCGGACGTGCTGGTGCTGTGTCACGGTGGGCCGATCGCGGAGCCCGACGACGCGGCGTACGTTCTCGCACGCACTACCGGCGTCGTCGGCTTCTTCGGCGCTTCCAGCATGGAGCGATTGCCCACCGAAGTCGCCATGACGGAGAACATGCGCCGCTTCAAGGAGCTGCGCCCTCAGCGGTGATCGAGAGTGGGTTTTGGTTGTTGAACCGCAGCCACAACCCACTGTTGATCACCTCAGAGCAACCACAACGCGCTGTCGATCACCGGAGATGTGAAGCAGGAGGTACGGCCCATGAAGCTCAGCCAGATCGACCCGCATACCCGGGCGACCATGACCTTCGACTGGGGGACGGTGAAGTGGTTCGTCCAGCCGGACACCACGCCAGGCGCGACCCTCTCCTTCGGTGAGGTGGTCCTCAACCCAGGGCAAGGACACGAGCGGCACAACCACCCGACGGCCGAGGAGGTGCTCTACGTGCTCTCCGGATCCGGCGAGCAGATGCTGAACGACGAAGAACCGTTCCCGGTCCATGCCGGCGACGTCATCTACGTCCCCAAGGGCATGTTCCACGGCACACTCAACACCGGCTGGTCTCCGCTGCGGCTGATCGCGCTGTACAACCCAGGTGGCGCGGAGGAGAAAGCTTTGGCGGAACTGGATGACTACCGTGAGGTCCCGCCTGGCTCGGTGCCCACGTTCATCAGAAACCTGGGTGGCTGAAGCATGCGTCAGGTTCTCACCATCGCGCTCAACGGGATGACGGTCGCGTCGCTGTACTTCCTGGTGGCCAGCGGGCTCACGCTGATCTTCGGGATGATGCGGATCGTCAACCTGGCACATGGCGCCTTCTACCTGCTCGGCGGCTACGTGGCGTTCAGCGTGCTCCGGGCGTCGGACTCATGGAGTGTCGGACTCCTCGTGGCCGTGGTCACGGTCGGGATGCTCGGCGTGGTCATGCATCAAGTGCTGCTGCGCGCCATCGAACACGAAGACATGCGGGTCGCGCTCGTGACCATCGGTGTCTCGCTGATCCTCGCTGACCAGCTGCTCGTCCATTACGGCGGAGTCGCCTATTCGGTGGTTCCGCCGGACTTCCTGCGCGGCGGGGTTGAACTCGGTGTCGCGGACATCGTGTATCCGCGGTACCGGATTTTCATTCTGGCACTGGCGATCGTCGTCGGTATCGCGTTGTGGCTGTTCATCACCAGAACCCGCTTCGGGATGATCATCCGGGCCGGCGTCGACGACCGCGACATGGTCTCGGCCACCGGCATCAACGTCCGCATCGTCTTCGCCGCGGTGTTCTTCATCGGCTCGGCGCTGGCCGGGCTGGCCGGCGCGGTGGGCGGCGGAGCATTCTCGCTCGCACCCGGAACGGACGTGGAGTATCTGCTGTATTCGCTGATCGTGGTGATCGTCGGCGGCATGGGCAGTATCGCCGGAGCGGCGATAGGCGCGTTGCTGGTCGGCCTGGTGTCACAGTTCGCGCTCGGATACATGCCTGAGATCGCCTCCATTCTGACCTTCGGCTTGATGATCGCCGTGCTCGCGGTGCGGCCGCAGGGCCTGCTGGGGAGGGCGGCATGAACCGGCCGGAGACGCTGACGAGCAGCAAAGACGGACAGAAGACCGGCGAGGGCGACGCCGCGGCCGGTGGCGGCGGCTGGAACCGGCGCTGGAAGGTGTCGTGGCGGATGCCCAGAGGCCGCGCAGGTGTGGTGTTAGCGCTCACGATCGTGGTGTTCCTGATCGCGTTCCCGTTCGTCGTGCCACGGCCGTCGTTCTGGGTGGTCAGTATCGGTATCCGGGCGTTGTGGATGGGCGTGGTCGCGCTCAGCCTGATCTGGCTGTCCCGGTACACCGGGATGCTGTCGCTGGGGCAGATGGCGTTCTTCGCCATCGCCGGTTACACCGTCGGCATCCTGACCACTAGGAACGACGTCCCGTACATCATCTCGATCCCGGCCGGCATCCTGCTGGCGACGGTGGTGGGCGCCTTAGTGGGCATGATCGCGGTGCGCACTCAGGGCGTGTACTTCCTGATGCTGACGCTCGCCGTGTCGCAGCTGGTGTTCTTCCTGGTGCTGAACGCGTCCACGTTGACCCGCGGCTACCAGGGCATCGGCAACATCACCCGGCCGGAGATCTTCGGGCTGTCGCTCGGCAACCGCAACGTGTTCTATTTCCTGGCGCTGGCGATCGCCGGAGGCGCCTTCCTGTTGTGCCGGTACGTGTCCCGCACCCCGTTCGGGCTGGCACTGCAGGGAATCCGGGACAGCCCGGACCGCATGCGGGCGCTGGGCTACAACGTCTACCTGTACCGGGTGGCGGCCTTCACGTTCGCGGCGTTCATCGCGTCCGTCGCCGGCGCGCTGGCGTTCTTCTACCACGGCGGCATCACCCCAGGAGCGATCGACCTGCTCCGCTCCATCGACATCCTCATCGTGTCCGTGCTCGGCGGCATCAACTCACTGGTCGGGGCGTTCCTCGGCGCGGTGGGGCTGACGATGCTGCAGAACTTCGCGCAGTCGGGCTGGATACCGGTGAGGCGGATCACGCTGACCGGCGTCGTGTTCGTCGTCGTTCTGCTGTTCTTCCGCGGCGGGATGGTCGACCTGCCGCGCCAGCTGCGCGAATACGGCCGGATGGCCAAGCGCAGATTGCAACGTCCCACCAAAGAGAGGTGAGCACAATGCGACAACATGCTCGGATCGGGCGCCGCTTATGGGCGGTTCCCATTGCTCTGGCGCTCGTCCTCGCCGCCTGTCAGTCCGGCGACGACGACGCTGAGCTGGGCACCCCGGACCTGGAAGGCCAGGTCGAGGAGGACGACGACGAGGACGCGGACGACGACGCTCCCGACGACGCCACCGAAGCTGATGGCGAGGAGCTGGTGATCGGCCGGATCAGCGCTCTGGAGGGTGCGTTCGCCGCTGGTGCCGAGGACGGCGAGCGCGGTGTGCAGATGGTGCTGGAAGAGTTCGGCCACGAGGTAGCCGGCCGGCCCATCCGGACCATCGTCGAGAGCTCGGACACCACTCCCGAGACGGCCACGGACCGGGCTCGCAAGCTGGTCGAGCAGGATGGCGTCCACGTCATCCACGGCCCGTTGTCCGGCGCGGAAGGTGTGGCCTTGGCGTCGTACGCCCATGACACGCCGCACCTGACCATCGTCGACGCGGCATCCGGCGCTACTCCGACCACGCTGGAGAATCCGGCATCCAACTATTTCCGGTGGCACTCCGAGGGCGCGATGTGGACCGCGCCGCTCGGGCCGTACGCGATCGAAGAGCTGGGCTACGAGCGAGTCTCCACGCTGGCTGAGGACTACGCGTTCCCGCACGCCCAGGTGGGTGGCTTCCTCGAAGGATTCTGCGCGGCCGGCGGCGATCTGGCCAGCACCCACTGGGTGCCGCTGGGCGAGAGCGACTACAGCTCGGTGATCGCGTCGATCCCGGACGACATCGACGCGATGTTCGTTTCACTCGGTGGATCGGACGCGGTGGACTTCTTGTCCCAGGCCATCGACTTCGGGCTGGACGTGCCGATCCTGGGCGGATCGATCCTGGTCGGCGCCGACGTGCTGGAGTCCGAGGGCCAGATCCGGGAATCCGCGCTGGGCATCGTCTCCTCCACCGTCTACCCGCCGGCCACTGCCGATGTGTACGAATGGCAGGACTTCATCGCCCGCTACCGCGACATGTTCGGCGACGAGGGTTTCGAAACGCCGTCTAATTTCGCGATCCTGTACTACAACAGCTTCAAGTCGCTGCTGCTCGGCATCGAGGAGGCCGGGGGAGTCGTCGAGGAGGACGACGGTGAGTCGCTGCGTGCCGCCATGGAGGGCTTGTCCTGGGATTCGCCTATCGGTCCTCTCTCGTTGAACGAGAACCGCCAGGCAGAGACCGACGTGTTCGTCTTCGAGGTGATCGAGGGCGACGACGGGGAGTTGACCACTGAGCTCCGTGAGGTCGGCGAGCAGGTGCCGCAGCCTGGAACACCATGGGAACGCCTGGATGCCTGCCCCTGATTCCGCCGTGGTGACGCCAAGCAACGGCCCGGTCCTGGCTCTACGAGGGCTGGCCAAACACTTCGGCGGCGTGCACGCCGTGGCTGACGTCGAGCTCGACGTCAGCCACGGCGAGCGGGTCTCCGTGATCGGACCCAACGGTGCCGGTAAGTCGACGCTGTTCAATCTGATCGCCGGAGACTACCGGCCGACGGCGGGGCGGATCGAACTCTTCGGCGACGACCTGACCCGGACGTCGGCGCGAGTACGAGCGCATCGCGGACTGGCGCGGACGTTCCAGACGTCGAAGCTGTTCACAACCATGACGGTGGACGACAACCTGTACCTGGCGCTGTGCGGAAAGCCGGGTTCTGTGCGGCGGCTACGTCGGGCCGATGGTGACGAACGGCGCCGAAGCCGTACGCGTGAACTGGCGAGGGCGGCCGGGCTCGAGGCGAAGCTGGCCACAGAGGTCGGCGAACTCTCACACGGGGAGCAGCGTCAGCTGGAGCTCGCGATGGCACTGGCCTCCGAGCCACGGCTGCTGATCCTCGACGAACCGGCCGCCGGGTTGTCGCCGGCCGAGCGAGGCACGCTCACCAAGGTGCTGAGTGAGTTGAGCCGTGATATCACGCTGGTGCTCATCGAGCACGACATGGATATCGCGCTGGTGGTCGGAGAGCGCGTCGTCGTGATGGCCGACGGTGAGAAGGTGCTCGAGGGCACGCCGGACGAGATCCGCAGCAGCGAGCTGGTCCGCCGGATCTATCTGGGAGGCGCCTTCGATGCCCACTAACCCCGGTGATCGTCAGTGCGATGTGGTCGTGAAACCACCACCACATCGCCCTGACGATCACCAAATAGCAGCCACTACGTGCTGTCGATCACCGGAGGGGAGGAGGTCGGATCATGAGCGATGAAGCGCGGCTGACGGTCGAGAACCTCAACGTGTACTACGACCGGGTCCACATCCTGCAGGACGTCAGCTTCTCCATCGGCACGGAACCCGTGGCCATGGTGGGCCGTAACGGTATGGGTAAGACCACCCTCGCCAAGGCGCTGTTGGGGTTGCAACCAGCTCGCTCGGGGTCGGTGCGATTCGGTGGCCGGGAAATCCTCGGCTCACAGCCCTACAAGATCGTCAAGTCCGGCATCGGCTATGTCCCGCAAGGCCGGCGGATCTGGCCGTCGCTGAGCACCCACGAGCACCTGGTCATGGTGGGGGCGAAAGCCGGCTCCCGCTGGACCATCGACGCCGTGTACGACCTGTTCCCACGGCTGGCCGAACGGCGCGACGTGGGCGCCGCGAATCTGTCCGGCGGAGAACAGCAGATGCTCGCCATCGGGCGGGCGCTGCTGACCAACCCGAGTCTGCTCGTGATGGACGAGCCGTCCGAAGGGCTGGCGCCGGCCATCGTGGAACACCTCGCCGAAACCCTGCGGATGGTCGTCGCCGAGGGGCAGAGTGTGTTCTTGATCGAGCAGAACTTGCGCTTCGCGGCGGAGCTGGGGCACCACATCCTGGTGATGGTGAACGGGCGGATCGCGGCGGATCTGCCGGCCAGGGAGCTGCTCGCGGATGAGGAAAAACAGAACCTGTACCTCGGCGTAGCGTGAGTCGTAGCAGGTAGTCAACGTATGACGGGCAAAGAGAGGTCGAAGCACATGTCGGGTGTAGAAGTTCGAGGGGCTGCAGTGGAACGAGGCGAAGAGGTGCTCACTCCGGAAGCGCTGGATTTCGTCGCCGGCCTGCAGCGTGAGTTCGGGGGCCGCCGGGATGAATTACTGAAACTTCGCACTCAGCGCCGTGACGAGGTCGTTCGCACCGGGCAACTCGACTTCCTGCCGGAAACGGCCCAGATCAGGACCGGACAGTGGCAGGTCGCACCGGCCCCGGCCGACCTGGCGGATCGGCGGGTGGAGATCACCGGACCCACCGAGCGCAAGATGGCGATCAACGCGCTGAACTCCGGTGCAAAGGTGTGGCTCGCCGACCTCGAGGACGCCAACACGCCGCACTGGGCGAACGTCGTCTCCGGTCAGGTGAACTTGCGCGACGCCGTGCGCGGCACGTTGCAGCACACATCACCGGAAGGCAAGGAGTACCGGCTGCGTGAAGACGGTCAGGCGGCGGTGATCGTCATGCGCCCACGCGGCTGGCACCTGGACGAACGCCACGTCGTCGTCGACGGTTCACCGGCCGTCGGCGCACTGGTCGATTTCGGGCTCTACTTCTTCCACAACGCGCGGGAGCTGCTCTCGCGCGGAAGCGGACCGTACTTCTACCTGCCCAAGCTGGAGAGCCATCTCGAGGCGCGATTGTGGAACGACGTCTTCGTCGCGGCCCAGACGGCTCTAGGTGTGCCGCAGGGCAGTATCCGCGCCACGGTGCTGATCGAGACCATCCCGGCGGCATTCGAGATGGACGAGATCCTCTACGAACTGCGTGAGCACGCGTCCGGGCTGAACGCGGGACGGTGGGATTACCTGTTCAGCATGATCAAATACTTCCGGGACGCGGGCGCCGGCTTCGTCCTGCCGGATCGCGGCGTTGTCTCGATGACGGCGCCGTTCATGCGCGCCTATACCGAGCTGCTGGTGCGCACTTGTCACGCGCGCGGAGCGTTCGCCATGGGCGGTATGGCGGCCTTCGTGCCGAGCCGTCGCGACCCGGAGGTCAATGAGCAGGCCCTGGCCAAGGTGCGCGCCGACAAGGAACGTGAAGCCGGTGACGGGTTCGACGGCTCGTGGGTGGCACATCCGGATCTGGTGCCCATTTGCCAGGAGGTCTTCGACTCCGTGCTGGGGGAGCGGGCCAACCAGGTGGATCGGCTCCGAGACGACGTCACTGTGAGCGCTGCCGACCTGCTCGACGTCGCTTCCACGCCGGGAGCTGCCACCGAAGCCGGCCTGCGCAACAACGTCTCGGTGGCCCTGCAGTATCTGGCTGCCTGGCTGGGTGGCAACGGCGCGGTCGCCATCAACAACCTGATGGAGGACGCGGCCACGGCAGAGATCTCCCGGGCGCAGATCTGGCAGTGGGCACATCGATCAGTGCAGCTCGAGGACGGCGCGACGGTGACGCCGGACCTGGTCCGCAGTGTGCTCGACGAAGAACTGGCCGCTATCCGGGACGCCTACGGCGAGGCGTACGACGAACAGCGCTTCGCCCAAGCCCGCACCTTGTTCGAACAAGTGGCACTCGCCGACGAGTTCGCCGACTTCCTGACCCTGCCCGCCTATGAACTGATCGACTGATATCCCCTCAGGCAGGAGGTGTCTCTCCTTGCCCGCAGACTCGGTCGGAGAGAGGGCTTCGCCCGTCGCTCCCTCGCTGATGCCCACCGCACCATGGAGAGACACCTCCTGCCTGAGGTTGTGCCGCGCCTGTTTGGGTAGGGTTTGGTCCGTCGGCGTCCCTCGTTTGTTGATGGTTGCGCATCGGTGATGCCCACCACGCCATGGAGAGACTTCATGCGCCGGAGCCACTAGCAGCAGGTTGCTAACCCGTCGTCTGTTGGTCAGGCGCCGAACTCGTTCGGGTGCGGGCCGGTGCGGTGTCCCTTGTCCAGGGCGGCGATCTCGTCCATGTCGGCCGCGTTGAGCTGGAAGCCGAACACGTCGAAGTTCTCCTGCATCCGCGCGCGCCGGACCGTCTTCGGGATCGCTACATGGCCGGACTGAAGGTGCCACCGCAGCACGACCTGCGCGGGGGTACGTCCGAGGCGATCGGCGATCCCGACGATGACCGGCTCCTCCAACAGCCTCGACTTCGCCAGCGGCGCCCAGGCCTCGAGGACGATCCCGTGTTCGTCGCTGTACTCGCGCAGCGCGTTCTGTTGCAACCACGGGTGCAGTTCGACCTGGTTGATCGCAGGCAATTCGCCGGTCTCGTCATTGAGCCGTTGTAGGTGTTCGGGCTCGAAGTTGGACACACCGATGGACCGGACGAGGCCGTCGTCGCGCAGGGCGATCAAGGCCTTCCAGGTGTCGACGTACCGATCCTGCCCGGGAGCCGGCCAATGGATGAGGTAGAGGTCGACGAAGTCGAGGTTCAGCCGGTCGAGGCTGTTCCGGCATGCCTTGACGGTGGCGTCGTAGCCTTGGTCGTCGTTCCAGACCTTGGTGGTCACGAAGAGATCGTCACGCGGCACGTCGGTGCGCGTGATGGCCTGGCCGACGCCTTCCTCGTTGCCGTAGATGGCGGCGGTGTCGATGCTCCGGTATCCGGTTTCGATGGCGGTGAGGACAAGATCGGCCGTCTCCGGTGCTGGGATCTGGAAGACCCCGAAGCCGAGCTGCGGCATAGCCATACCGTCGTTCAGGTTGATGGTGGGGACGGTCATGAAGTGTTTCACCCGCTATTCGTTCGTTGGTCCGCTGATCTGTTCGAGACTATTCGCCCCTCATGATCGTGAACACTTTCCCGTGCCATCGCGCAGGAAAGTGTTCATGATCACGGATTGAGATCGTCGAGCACGGCGTCGGACAGCGACGGCCACGCCTCGATGGCCCAATCCCCGAAGTCGCGGTCGGCCAGCGCGACGCAGGCCACCTCAGCGTCGGGATCGACCCACAAGAACGTCCCGGACTGGCCGAAATGCCCGAACGTGCGTGCCGAGTTCCGCGTACCGGTCCAGTGCGGCTGCTTGCCATCACGTATCTCGAACCCGAGCCCCCAGTCGTTCGGATCCTGCCGGCCGTACCCGGGGAGCACCCCGGCGAGGCCGGGAAAGGCAACCTCGGTGGCGGTGGCCAGGGTTCGTGGGTCGAGCAGCGCGGGCCGCTGCAACTCGGCCGCGAACCTGATGAGATCAGCCATGGTGGACGACGCGCCGTGGCCTGGTGAGCCCTCGAACGTCGTCGACGTCATGCCGAGCGGCGTGAGCAGGCCGTCTTTCACGTAGTCCGCGAAAGGGATGCCGGAACGTTCGGTGAGTGTGTCGGCGAGCTGTTCGAACCCGGCGCTGGAGTAGACCCGCCGCTGACCCACGGGCGCGATGCTGGTGTGCTCGTTGAGATTGAGCCCCGAGGCGTGGGCCAGCAGGTGCCGGATCGTGGAACCTTCCGGACCCGCGGGATCGTCGAGCTCGGCCACTCCTTCCTCGACGGCGATCAGCGCGGCGTAGGCGGTGAGCAGTTTGGTGACGGAGGCGAGCTGGAACACCCGGTCGGCTTCTCCGTAGCTCCCCAGTGTCTCGCCCGCCGCCGATACCACCGCGGCAGCGGCGTGGTCGACGGGCCACTCCTCGATCTGTTGCAGACTCTTCATACTTCCCGACACTAAACCCCGTACCCTCAGGCGCGGGCATGACACCGGTGGACGCACCCGGCGGGTGGCAAGCCAGGTGCCGGCGCCCCTGTTCGCGCGGGTGCTACGGGCTGGGGCGCTCAATCGCGGCGGCATGCTCGGCCAGCCCGGTGGCGCACCGCTGGATGAACGTGGTCAGTGTGCGCCGGTAGAGCCCGCCGAGCCCGGGAATCTTGGGACGGAAGCTGGAGCTCCAGTTGATGGTTGTGGTGCCGTCCTGACCTTCACTGAGCTCGACGTCGGCGCGGTAGTCGCGGATCGCCAGGCCGTCCACCAGCACATAGCTCAGCCGTTTGCCCGGAACCAGGTCGATGATCTGCTCGGAGCTTCGGACCTTACCCGTTCGGAATACGCGGACGGCGCCGACGGTCTCGCCGCCGTCGTCACCGGCTCGGCTCAGCTCGAAGGACTCGATGGGCGACCACGTGGGCCAGCTTGTCCCGTCGGCCAGCAGAGCGTACGTGGTGTCCGCCGAGGCAGTCGTCGTCGCCGAGACATCGATGTGTTGTATTGCGATGACGCACTCTCCAAAGCTGTGGCGGGTATGAAGTGGATCCGACGGCGCGACGCGACGGAGCGGCTCATCGCGGTGTGGAGTCGGATCTTGTGATCAAGAGCGGTTGAGGCCCCGGCGCTCCAACAGCGGATCGATCTGCGGGTCGCGGCCACGGAACTCGCGGAAGGCTTGCATCTCCGGAATCGAACCGCCACGGGCGAGCAGTGTGCGACGGAAATGCTCGCCGTTCTCGCGGTTCAGCCCACCGTTCTCCTTGAACCATTCGACGGTGTCGGCGTCGAGGACTTCGCTCCAGATGTACGAGTAGTATCCCGCGCTGTACCCGCCGGCGAAGATGTGCGCGAAGTACGTGGAGCGATACCGCGGTGGGATTTCCGCCACCGCCACGCCCGCCGATTCCAGGGCGGCCGCTTCGAACGTTGCGACGTCTCCAGTGGGAGTGCCGGTTTCGATCTCGTGCCACGCGAGGTCGAGCAGTGCGGCGCCGAGATACTCCGTTGTCTTGAACCCCTCGCCCCAGATTTGCGAGTCCAGCAGGCGCTGAACGAGATCCTGAGGGATCAGTTCGCCGGTCTCGTGGTGACGGGCGTAGTTGGCGAGTACCTCCGGCCAGACCATCCACATCTCGTTGACCTGCGAGGGGAACTCGACGAAGTCGCGGCGGACGTTGGTGCCGGAGAGCTTCGGGTATCGCACGTCGGACAACAGGCCGTGCAGGGCGTGCCCGAACTCATGGAACAGCGTCGTGACCTCGTCGAAAGTCAGCAACGTCGGCTCGCCCGCCGGAGGCCGGACGATGTTCAGGTTGTTCATGACGACGGGTTTGGTGTCGAGCAGCGCGGACTGCTCGACGAACGAGTTCATCCAGGCGCCACCTCGTTTTGAAGCACGGGCGTAGAAGTCGGCGAGAAACAATCCCACTGGTGAACCGTCGGCTTCGGTGACCTCGAAGACCCGGACCTCGGGGTGATAGCCGACGAGGTCCTCGCGCTCGGTGAAGTTCAGGCCGTACAGGCGGTTGGCAGCGAAGAAGACGCCGTCCTGAAGCACTCGTTCGAGCTCGAAGTAGGGACGTAGCTGGGCGCTGTCGACGTCGTAGGTGGCGCGGCGGACCTGTTCGGAATAGAACGACCAGTCCCACCCCTGAAGCTCGAACTGGTCGCCGATCGACTTCTGCAACTCGGCGGCCTCGGCCCGCGCATTGGCGACGGCGGCCGGTGCCAACTTGCTGAGCATCTCGTGCACCGCTTCAGGTGAACCGGCGGTGCTGTCCTCGAGCACGTAGGCGGCGTGTGTGCGATACCCCAGCAGTTCCGCCCGTTCCGCTCGCAGCGCCGTCATCCGGGCAATGGTGGCGGCGGTGTTGTGCTCGTTGTCGTTGCTTCCACGAGAGATGGAGGCGCGGTAGATGCGCTCGCGGAGTGCACGGTTGGTCAGCGAGCTCAGAATCGGCTGGCCGCTCGGCAGGATCAAAGTGATCAGATACTTGCCGTCCAGGCCTCGTTCACGCGCCGATTCGGCCATGGCGCTGATCGAGTCGGCGGATACACCGTCCAGCTGGGCGACATCGTCGACGACGACGGCCGAGGTATTAGTGTCGTCCAGCAGCTTCTTCTGAAACGTGGTGGACAGCGCGGAGAGTTCTTCGTTGATCGAACGAAGTTTCGCCTGCTGGTCGTCGTCGAGCGCGGCGCCGGCACGGACGAACTCGAGGTGGTAGCGCTCGAGTAGGCGCTGGGACTCTGGATCGAGGTCGGGATCTGCGGCCCGAACCGCCTCGATCCGCGCGAACAGCGCCGGGTTGAGGTGAATGGCGTCGCTGTGCGCGGCCAGCTTCGGTGCTATGTCAGCCTGCAGGGCCTGGATGGTGTCGTTGGTGTTGGACGACGCTTGGTTGAAGAAGACGGCCGAAACCCGATCGAGGATCTGGCCGCTACGTTCGAGCGCGACGATTGTGTTCTCGAAGGTCGGCGGCTCGGCGTTGGAAGCGATGGCGTCGATCTCGGCGATATGTTCAGCCATCCCTCGCTCGAAGGCGGGGGCGTAGTGCGACTCGTCGATCTGCTCGAACGGGGGTAGCGCGTAGGGCAGGTCGCTCTCGCGGAAGAAGGGGTTTTCAACCATCAACGAACGATATCCGGCAGGGAGGGCTCAGGTCACGCCGCCCTTGTACACGGGGTGACAAGGATCCAAGGTGCCCGGAGTTCTGCGGCCGAGCACAACTGGCGCGGGCTGGGCGGCTGTTCCTCAACAGCGACGAATCAGCGCTCGGGAGCGGGCTCTGTGACACGCCAAGGGGGCGATAATCGGGGTTGCGTGGCGAGTTGCCTCCGGATCGTGCAGAATAGGAGCGTCTACCGGTCCGTCAGGATGGGGAAGAGGCCGCAGGGGAAGGCGTCCCTCGACCCACAGGAGGAACCGGTGACGACGACACGTGGCGTACTGTACGTCCACGCCAGCACGTCGGCGTTGTGCCCGCACGTAGAGTGGGCCGTCGCCGGCGCCCTCGGGGTGCGCGTCAGCCTCGACTGGACACCTCAACCTGCCCAGCCGGGCTCGTTCCGTGCCGAATTGTCTTGGCAAGGTGAGGCCGGCACCGGCGCGCGTATCGCGTCCGCCTTGCGTGGATGGCTGCACTTGCGCTTCGAAGTCACGGAGGAACCAAGTGCTGGCACGGAGGGGGCGCGGTATGCATACACGCCCGCACTCGGGATCTTTCACGCGGTCACCGGCGTACATGGCGACATCCTGATTCCTGAGGACCGCATCAAGGCGGCGATAGTCAAGGCCGCCGCGGGCGAGATCGAACTCGAAGATGAACTGTGCCGGCTTGTCGGCAAACCCTGGGATGACGAGCTCGAGCCGTTCCGGTACGCCGGCGAAGGTGCTCCGGTGCGCTGGCTGCATCAGGTGGTCTGAGAAAGGTTGTCTTAGGGTCTTCACAACCTGCCAAGGCGCGTGTATGGTCACATCCAGGTGACAAACCTCCAGTTCGTGGCCGCTCCGGCACCGGTGATTTCCCCGGCCCGGTGATCCGGGAAATACAGCGGCCTCACCACGTTAGTGGCCCGGCTCCCCGAGAGGGTTGAGCCGGGCCACGACGCGTTTCTGGCTCATTTCCGTTGTGGCATCCAGATCACCTGTTCCTTACCTTAGCATTAGCCTTAGTTTGCCTGTGTCTAGCTTTGCCTAGACAGCTTTGACTGTCAGTCGCCGCCCTTAGCCTCGTTTCATCTCTTCGCAGGGTGAACAGAGGGCTGGGTGGCATGCTTCTGACATATCTGGACGAGTCCTACACCAAGGACCACTACTACATGGCCGCACTGTGCTGCCCAGATGATCAAGTGGTCTCCCTGTCTCGGGCCTTGGACGAGGTTGTTCGCGTCGCCGCGGCCAAGTACAAGGTAGCGGCGGGTGCCGAACTCCATGGCCGTTCGATCTTTCATGCCGATGATGAGTGGGTGGGTATGAAACAACTCCTCCGTGCACGCATTGGCATTTACGACGCAGCCATGCAAGCGATCGGAGGCCACGAGGTCTCGCTCATCCTGCGCGGCGTCGATGTGCGGCGGCTCCACGCCCGATACGGGCCGACCACGAGACCACATGTCCTCGTGCTTCAGCACCTGATGGAGAGAATCAACCTGCACGCTCGCCGCTGTGCTCCTCCCGAGCGTGTGTTGCTGATCGCGGACGAGATCGACGGGCAGGATGGCTATCGGCGCCACCTCTGGCATTACCGCCAGCACGGGACACCGGGTTACCGGTCCAGCCGGTTGGAGCGGATCGTCGACACAATCCATTTCGCTCCATCACATGCAAGCCGTCTTATCCAAGCTGCTGACCTCGTGGCCTTCTTGCATCGTCGACGGATGACCATTCGTGAAACGGACGAGCGGGCCGAGCGGGTCAACGCGCAGCTCTGGGGCCGTGTTGCAGGGCGCGTGGTTCATGAACGGGAATGGACGCCGTAGTGTTCTGCGCCTGCGGTGCGCAGCACGAGACGCACGAACGCCCCGCACAGGGCGGGGCGTAAGGCGGTGCGGGAGGCCCCCAAGGATCCTTGGGGACGAGTCCTGCAATCACTACGGTAACTGCAACGTGGGCCGTTGACAACGCCACCTCTGCGGCGGCCCCGTCAGCACCGGATGCGGCACCCTGGCCGTGCGGGATGTCAACGGAATGGCGCCGTCGTTCGCCGTAGGGGACCGGATTTTCGTCGCTTGGGTGTCGACGAAGATCTCCCGAGAAGGGGCACTGGCCGGAACATACCTGGTCTATGCGGAGCAGCTGGACTGAAGCGAACCAGCTGGAGTCCGGCGGGTCCGCGGGGAGCCTACAGCGGGATGTTGCCGTGCTGCCCCCGCCGCTCGGGTGCCTCGGCCAGGGCCCGGCCGAGCGCGGAGCGCGTTGCCACCGGCTCCACGACCTCGTCCACGACACCAAGCTCCATCGCACGGCTCAGACCACCGGCCACCCGCTCGTGTTCTTCGGCCAGCTCGGCCTCGACCTGCGAGCGCAGTTCGGGGTCGACCTCCGCGAGCTTGCGCCGATGCAGAATCCGCACCGCTGCCACCGCGCCCATCACGGCCACCTCGGCCGTCGGCCACGCGAACACGCGGCTGGCGCCGAGCGCCCGCGAGTTCATGGCGATGTACGCGCCGCCGTAGGCCTTGCGGGTCACCAGCGTCACCCTGGGCACCGTCGCTTCGGCGAAGGCATGCAGGAGCTTCGCGCCACGGCGGACCACACCGTCCCATTCCTGGCCCACACCGGGCAGGTACCCGGGCACGTCGACGACCACCACAAGGGGCACACCCAGTGCGTCGCACATCCGGACGAACCTGGCCGCCTTCTCCGCCGACGTCGAGTCCAGGCAACCACCGAGGCGCAGCGGATTGTTGGCGATCACGCCTACGGTGCGCTTGCCCAGCCGGCCGAGCGTCGTCGTGATGTTGGGCGCCCAGCGAGCGTGCAGTTCGAGAGCCGTGTCGTCGTCGAGTAGATCGTCGACGATCGGGTGGACGTCGTAGGCACGTCTGGCCGACTCGGGCAGGTGGCTGCCGAGATCCACGTCGGCGATGCCGTCCACGTCGATGTCGCCCTGACTACCCAGCAGCGAAGCCAGCTGCCCGGCGCGATCCAGGGCTTCGCGCTCGGTGCTGCTGACTACATGGACAACTCCGGAGCGCCGGCCGTGCGGCTCGGGTCCGCCGAGACGCAGCATGTCGACGTCCTCACCGGTGACCGAGCGCACGACGTCGGGACCGGTGACGAACACGCGGCCTTCAGGGCCGAGGATCACGATGTCGGTCAGCGCCGGCCCGTAAGCGGCACCCCCGGCGGCCGGGCCGAGCACCACCGAGATCTGCGGGATCTTCCCCGACGCGCGGGTCATGATCTCGAAGATGCGCCCGACGGAATGCAGCGACAGCACACCCTCGGCCAGGCGCGCGCCACCGGAGTGCCAAAGCCCGATGATCGCCACGCCCTCGGTCAGCGCGCGTTCATACGCCTCTACAACCACCTGGCAGCCGTCGGCGCCCATGGCCCCGCCCATGACCGTCGGGTCGGAGCAGAACGCCACCACGGGCGTGCCGTGTACGGTTCCGGTGGCGGCCAGCATGCCGCTCGTGTCATCCGGGCTGATCAGCTCCAGGGAGCCGTCGTCCAGCAGAGCGGTGAGCCGGTGGTTCGGGTTCCGTGGGTCTTGCTCACGAGGGGGCTTGGCGGGTTTGCCGGCCGGCTGAGCCGGCACGGCCCGACCGGCAACCGCGGTCATTACGGCCTCCTGAAAGCAAGCACAACGTTGTGGCCTCCGAAGCCGAATGCGTTGTTCAGTGCGGCGATGGAGCCGTTGCCGAGTTTTCTCGGTCCGTCGTGAACGACATCCAGGCCGATCTGCTCGTCGAGATGGTCGAGGTTGATGGTGGGCGGAACCAGCCCGTGGTGGAGGGTCAACACCGTCGCCATCGCCTCGACGGCGCCGGCCCCGCCGAGCAGGTGGCCGATCATCGATTTCGGTGCGGTCACCGGGATGCCGGAAATGGCGTCGCCGAAGACCTTGCGCAAGGCCAGGGCCTCCGCGGCGTCACCCACGGGTGTGGAGGTGGCGTGGCAGTTGATGTGCGCGACGTCGTTGGGCTGCAGACCACCGTCGTCCAAGGCTTTGCGCGTCGCGGCCATCACGCCGATGCCGTCCGGCTCCGGTTGGGCAATGTGGTGAGCGTCGGAGCTCATCCCGGCGCCAGCGAGTTCCACGTAGACACGGGCCCCGCGGGCTTCGGCGTGCTCGGCAGATTCGAGCACGAACAGTGCGCCGCCTTCGCCGAGGACGAAGCCGTCGCGGTCCTTGTCGAACGGGCGGCTGACGGCGGTGGGGTCGTCGTCGCGCTTGGACAGCGCCATCATGTTGGCGAACGCCGCGATCGGCAGCGGATGGATCACGGCTTCGGTCCCACCTGCGACGACGATGTCGGCGCGGCCGGACCGGATCATGTCCAGGCCGTAGGCAATTGCTTCAGAACCCGAGGAACACGCGCTGACCGGTGTGTGCACACCGGCCCGTGCTTGCAGTTCCAAGCCGACGTTGGCGGCCGGGCTGTTCGGCATGAGCATGGGTATCGCCAGCGGCGACACCTTGCGTGAGCCATGCGCGAGTAGCTGGTCGTAGTTGCCGAGCAGCGTGTGCAGGCCGCCGATGCCCGAGGCGCACACCACGCCCAAGCGGTCCGGATCTATGCCGGTTTCCGACGCCTTGCCCTCGAGACCCGAGTCGGCCCACGCCTCGCGCGCTGCGATCAGGGCGATCTGCGCCGACCGGTCGAGCCGTCGGGCCTGCACGCGGGGGAGCACCTCAGAGGGGTCGACGGCTACTGGCGCACCGATGCGCACCGGTGAGTCCGCGACCCACTCCTCGGTCAGGGGCCGCACGCCGGAGCGGCCTGCGAGCAGCGAGTCCCAGGTCGACGCGGCATCGCCTCCGACGGGCGTACTCGCGCCGAGCCCGGTGACGACGACAGGTACCTGGGAACGTGGCATGGTGATCAGGCCTCCGGGCTTGCGTTCTTGATATAGGTCACAGCATCGCCGACGGTGGCGAGGTTCTTGACCTCGTCCTCGGGGATCTTCACGCCGAACTTCTCTTCAGCGCCGACCACAACCTCGATCATCGACAGGGAGTCGATGTCGAGATCGTCGGTGAAGGACTTGTCGAGCTGGACGTCCGCGGCGGGAACGCCGGTGATCTCGTTGACGATCTCTGCGAGACCGGTCAGGATCTCTTCGTTGCTGGCCATCTCTTCGTTTTCTCCTTGGTTGATACTGCTGATTGTCCGAAGTCGGCACGCACGTCGTCGGGCGCACGGCTGCTCGGTCAGGGTACGCGGATCACCTGGCCGGCGTAGACGAGGCCCGCGCCGAAACCGATGATGAGAGCGAGATCACCACTCTTGGCCTCGCCTGCTTCCATCATCCGCTCGAGCGCCAGAGGAATGGATGCCGCCGAGGTGTTGCCCTGCTGGGCGATGTCGCGCGCGATGCCCACGTGCTCCGGCAGTTTGAGCTGGCGGACCATGACGTCGGTGATGCGCATGTTGGCTTGATGTGGCACAAAGACGTCGAGATCGTCGACGCTGACGCCTGCGGCGTCCAGCGCCTGCTGGGCGACCTTCGACATCTCGTATGACGCCCACCGGAACACCGGGTTGCCGTCCATGACCAGATGCGGCATCTCAGGCCCGTCCGCGCCGAACAGGGCTTCGCGCCACTCTTTCTTCTGCCGGATGTGGTTCAGGTGCTCGCCGTCGGAGCCCCACACCACCGGGCCGATCCCGGCCTCGTCGCCGTCGTTGCCGGCACCGACGACGGCCGCGCCGGCTCCGTCGGCGAAGATGAACGCCGTCGAACGGTCGTACTGATCAGTGAGGTCTGAGAGTCGCTCGACGCCGATGACGACGACGTGCTGGGCGGTGCCTGAACGGACCATGTCCGACGCCAGCGACAACCCATAGCAGAAACCAGCACACGCCGCCGAGACGTCGAACGCCGCGGCGTAGTTGGTGCCGAGCTTGTGCGCGATTTCCACCGCGGCGGACGGCGTCTGATAAAGGTGGGTGACGGTGGAGACGATCACGCAGTCGACCTGTTCCGGCCGGACACCGGCATTGGCCAGTGCCTTGCCGGCCGCCGCGACGCTCATGTTGACGACTGTCTCTTCATCGGAGGCCCAGCGGCGGGTCTCGATGCCGGAGCGGGTGCGGATCCACTCGTCGGACGAATCGATCTTGTCGATGATCTCGTCGTTGGTGATGATCCGGGTGGGCCGGTAGCCGCCGATCCCCAGCACCTTGCTGGCCCGCAGCGACGGGGGAACTGTGATCGAGCCACTCATGATGCGACCGCCTCCGGGTGAAGCCGAACCAACGGTTGTCCCGGAGCGACCGGGTCGCCGTCTTCGACCAGCCATTCCAGCACTGTGCCGCCGTGGTTGGCGTGGACGTCTTGGGAATCCCGCAACGAGTTCACGCTGCCGACCAGGTCGCCAGGGGAGAGTTGACTGCCGGCCTTGAGCGAGGCCGCCTTGAACGTGCCCTTCATGGGTGCGACGACGAGGCGCCAGGTAGGGCTGTCGGTCATGGGACTCGGGTCGCCGTGCTTCTCGACGAACTTCCGGGCGTCGTCGAGCTGGTCGGGCGTCTTCAGCGCGAAGGTCTCGATGCCGGGCAGGGCGCGGCGGGCAAGGCCACTGAGGGTCCCTGCCGGCGGCACTTCGAGGAGGCCCGTGATGCCGAGGTCGGACATCGTGGTCTGGCAGAGGTCCCAGCGCACGGGGTTGGAAACCTGCTCGACGATGCGGTTGAGGACATCGCGGCCGTCATGAACCACGTGGCCGTCCCGGTTGGACAGCAGCCGCGTACGCGGATCGCGGGTGGTCATGGCGCTGGCGTAGTTACGCAGTGTTTCCACCGCGGGGGCCATGTGGTGGGTGTGGAAGGCGCCGGCGACCTGGAGCGGGCGTAGCCGGGCTCCCTCCGGAGGGTCTTCCTTCAGCGCGTCCAGCTGGGCCAAGGTGCCGGCGGCGACGATCTGACCAGCACCGTTGACGTTGGCCGGGGTCAGCCCGTGCTTCTCCAGGACCTGCAGGACATGTTCGGTGTCGCCGCCCAGGACGGCCGTCATGCCCGTGGGGGTGGTGCTGGATGCTTGGGCCATAGCGCGTCCACGCTCCCGGACGAACACCATCGCCTGCTCGGCGGTGATGACGCGGGCACCGGCCGCGGCGGTGATCTCGCCGACGCTGTGTCCGGCGACCGCGGCGACTGTGTTGAATGCGTCGGCAGGCTGCGGGAACAGGGCTACGGCAGCGACCAGGCCCGACGCGACCAGCAGTGGCTGTGCGATGGCGGTATCGCGAATGGTGTCGGCGTCGGCCTCGGTTCCGTAGTGGACCAGGTCAACCTGGGCGACCGCGGAGAGCCACTCGATGCGGTTGGCGAAAGCCGGCTCCTCCAGCCAAGGGGCGAGGAAGCCTGGAGTCTGGGAACCCTGTCCGGGCGCGACGATGACCAACACCCTTCCAGCCTGCTCGTTACCGGTCCGTAGGAGCGTCGATCACGCTCACAAGGTCTTCCTAGTAACTTTGGGCGGTTCCCACAAAAGCGCCACCCGCTCCCCAAATGATCATGTTTGGTGGGTTTTCTCGTGCACCACCATGCCTGCAGGCTTGTCAACGCACACGAAAACCCACCAAACATGATCATTTAGGGGAGCGTCAGTCGGAGTGGGGTGGGTCCAGGCGGCCGAGCGAGAGCGCGATGCGCAGCGTGTATGAGTCGCGCGCGTCGGTGGGTGTGAGGCCGACGACGTCGGTCACCCGGCGCAGCCGATACCGCACCGTGTTCGGATGCACGAACAGGAACCGCGCCGCGGCCTCGACCGAGGCGCCGGTCTCCAGGTATGCGGCGAGCGTCTCGAGCACCACCGGCCCTGCCTCAGCCACCGGCAGATAGACCTCGGCAATGAGCTCCCGGATCGCATCGGCATCGCCGGACAGCGCACGCTCGGGCAACAGCGCCGACGCCGCCACCGGCCGGGGTGCCTCCGGCCAGCCGTCAGCCGCCACGAGCCCGGAGACCGCGGCTCGCGCCGACACAGCGGCGGACACCAGGTCAGGCACCAGGGGGCCGACGATCACCGGACCCGGACCGAAATGGCTGATCAGGCATTCGGCCGCGCGTACCGGGTCCTCGACGCGTCCCAGGACCGCTACGAGCCGATCTCCCTGCACGCCGGTGAGCACGTCGTAACCCGCCTTCCGGGCGCTGCGCCGGATGTCATCGACGGTGTTGTCTCTGACCGCAGGGGGACGGCCGATGGTGACGACGACGCCGCTCTGAGCGGTCCAGCCCAGGGCAGAGGCGCGAGAACGTACTCCTTCGTCAACTTCGCCGCGCAGAAGCGAGTCGACGACGGTTGCTTCCAGCCGGGCATCCCACGAACCACGTGCTTCGGCATAACGCGCGTACACCTGGGCGGCGGAGAAGGCGACCTCCCGCGAATACCGTAGGACGCCTTCGAGAACGGCCGGCGCGTCGTCGTCGCCCACCACGTCGACGACGTTCTCCTCGACTACCTCGATGGCCACCCGGACGACCTCGACGGTCTGCTGCAGGCTGATCGCCCGGATCAGGTCCCGGGGCGCGGTGCCGAAGATGTCCGTGGTGGGCGACGGGCGGGCGTGCTGTGGGTTCCGGTACCAGTCGACGAACGCCGCGATGCCGGCCTGGATGAGCAAGCCGACCCAGGAACGTTGCTCTGGTGGCATTGCCCGGTACCACGAGAGCTCCTCCTCCATTTTGGTGATCGCAGTGGTGGCCAGCGGGCCAGTCGCGCGTTCGAGCAAGTGGACAGTACGTTCGTGACGCTTCGTGTCGCGGCGTGCAGACATATGCGGCAGCGTACGCGGCCGCTCGCCACGTCTGGGAACCGCACATTGTGGTAAAGGCACAATTGCGGTGTTGTGGCACCAATTTCGGCTGAATGGCCACTAGGAACCGGCCAGCGTCGCCGCTAGGCTGACGCCCTATGTCCACCTCGGCGCCCTCGGGGCGGTCGCGCGATCAGCGATCGCTGGATACGCTCGGGACCCAGCTCCGCCCTGTCATCCTGGCCTTGGCCGGGGGAGCGGTGCTGATGATCGTCGTGGTCCTGCTGACGTTCACAGAGACCGGGACAGCTGTCGAACTTTCCGCCGTCCTCGTTTTCGGTCTGCCGCCGCTCGTCGCGGCGTGGCTGCTGCCCACAACCCGGCTGAAGCCATTGGATCCGGGCCAGCGGGCCGACCCGGCCGAGGCGGCCCGCACGCTGCGGACCAGCAGCATGCTCGCACTGGCTCTGGCGGAGACGCCGGTGCTCGTCGGGGTTGTGGTGAGCTTCGTGGTCGGTGCCTGGATGCCGGCCATGGTGGGCGGCATCCTCGCCACCGCGGCGCTGTTGTCTCTCGGGCCTACCAGGTCCAGGCTGGACTTGTGGAAAGACCGTCTCGAGGCTAACGGCGCCCGAACTGGCCTGTAGAACACTCGCCGCGCCGTGCGGGGTTGGTATGCCGGCTCACTGACCTCTGCCTTCCGGCTCCGATCGAGGTGATCGCGTACGCGAGAATGGCGCGGTGACGAACGTGGAACTGATGCGTGGGATCGACCGGTTCGTGAGCAGCGAGCCGGGGTTGGTGTCGCGGCATTCTTTCTCCTTCGGGCGGCATTACGACCCGGCCAATGTCGGATTCGGCATGCTGGTCATGAACAACGACGACGTTGTGCAGCCGGGGGCGGGGTATGCCACCCACCCGCATCGCGACGTGGAGATCGTGACCTGGGTGCTCGAAGGCGCTCTGGCGCACCGCGATTCAACCGGTGCCGGAGGTGTGATCCACCCGGGTTTGGCGCAACGGCTCGGCGCGGGGCGGGGCGTCGTGCACTCGGAGTTCAACGACGCGCCCTCGTCGTCGGTCGCGGGCGAGGCGTCATCGTCCGGCGACCGAACGCCGACAGCGCCTCTGCGGTTCGTCCAGATGTGGGTGCCGCCGGACGAGCCGGGCATGGAGCCCCGCTACGAGCAGCGCGACCTGAGAGCTGAGCTGTCGGGCGGACGGTTGGTCGTGGTCGCTTCCGGGATGCCCCGCCATGCCGGAGAAGCCGCGATCGGTCTGGGACAGAGTTCGGCAGCGATGCACGTGGCACAGTTGGGCGACAGCTGCACGGACTTGGGCGTCACTCTGCCCGCGGCGCCGTTCGTCCATGTGTACGTGGCGCGTGGGGTTGTGCAGGTCGAAGGCGTCGGTCAGCTGGGTGAGGGCGACGCGGCGCGGATGACCGACGAGGGCGGACGCCGGGTGAGGGCGGTGACCGCGGCCGAGATCATCGTGTGGGAGATGCACGCACACGTCGGCCGTTGATCATTGTCCTCGTTTAGGCGTTATAGCACCTAAACGAGGACAATGATCAAGAAGGCATCCGCTCAGGACTCGCCGCCCGCCTCTTCAGCGGTGGTGGCGTTCACATCTTCGAGCTTGTACTGCTCCTGCGCCTTCTTCACGACGTCCCAGCTGATCTCGCCACGCCGGGCAAGAAGCGTGAGCACGTTCACCACGATCGACTGCGCGTCCACCTTGAAGTGCCGGCGCAGCGCCGCACGGGTGTCGGACATGCCGAAGCCGTCAGTGCCCAGCGACGCCCAGTCGCTCGGGACATACGGCGCGATCTGGTCCTGTACGGCACGCATGTAATCGCTCACACCGACCACCGGACCCTTGGTCTCGATCAGTCGCTGCGTGACATACGGCACCAGTGGCTCCTGGTCCGGGTTGAGCAGGTTCCACTCATCGGAGTTCAGCGCCTCGCGGCGGAGCTCGTTCCATGAGGTGACCGACCACACGTCGGCGGCGATCTGCCACTCGTCGGCCAGCCGCTGCTGTGCCTCGAGAGCCCAGTTCATCGCCACGCCGGAGGCGAGGATCTGCGCGTGCGGCACCTTGTCGCCGGGCGCGACCTCCATGGGCTTGTAGAGGTACATGCCCTTGAGCAAGCCCTCCACATCGAGGTTCTCCGGCTCCGGCGGCTGCACGTAGGGCTCGTTGTAGACGGTCAGGTAGTAGAAGACGTTCTCCGCGTCTTCGCCGTACATCCGGCGCAGTCCGTCCTTGACGATGTGGCCGACCTCGAAGCCGTACGCCGGGTCGTAGTGCACGACGGCCGGGTTGGTGGCGGCGAGCAGGACCGAGTGGCCGTCCTCGTGTTGGAGGCCCTCACCGTTGAGCGTGGTCCGGCCGGCTGTTGCCCCCAGGACGAAGCCGCGGGCCATCTGGTCCGCCGCCGCCCAGAAGCCGTCGCCGGTGCGCTGGAACCCGAACATCGAGTAGAAGATGTAGATCGGGATCATGGGTTCGCTGTGGGTGGCGTACGACGTCGCCACAGCGGTCCACGACGCGACCGAGCCGGCCTCGTTGATGCCCTCGTGCAGGATCTGGCCGTCGGTGGCTTCCTTGTACGACAAGAACAGCTCGCGGTCCACCGAGGTGTAGTTCTGCCCGTGCGGCGAATAGATCTTCAGCGTGGGGAAGAGCGAATCCATGCCGAAGGTCCGGGCCTCGTCGGGGATGATCGGAACCAGCCGGGGCCCGATCTCCTTGTCCTTGAGGAGGTCCTTGAGGAGCCGGACGAAGGCCATGGTGGTGGCGATGGCCTGCTTGCCGGAGCCGCGCTGGGCGACCTCGTAGACCTTGTCGCCAGGCAGCACCAGGGGCTTGGCCGCGGTGCGCCGCTCGGGGACGAATCCGCCGAGCTTGGACCGGCGATCCATCATGTACGCGTGCTCGTCGGAGTCCTTGCCCGGATGGAAGTACGGGGGGTTGTAGACGTCCTCGAGCTGGGAGTCGGGGATCTCCATGTAGAGGCGGTCGCGGAAGAGCTTGAGGTCGTCGCCGGTCAGCTTCTTCATCTGGTGCGTCGCGTTGCGGGACTCGAAGTGCGAACCCAGCGTCCAGCCCTTGATGGTCTTGGCGAGGATGACGGTGGGCTGTCCGGTGTGCTCGGTCGCTGCCCGGTACGCCGCGTAGAGCTTCTGGTAGTCGTGGCCGCCGCGCTTGAGGCCCCAGATCTCGTCGTCGCTGAGACGCTCGACCATCTTGGCGGTGCGTTCGTCACGGCCGAAGAAGTGCTCGCGTACGTAAGCGCCGGACTCGGCCTTGTACGTCTGGTAGTCGCCGTCAGGGGTGGCGTTCATGAGGTTGACCAGCGCGCCGTCGGTGTCCTGAGCGAGCAGCGGGTCCCACTCGCGGCCCCAGATGACCTTGATCACATTCCATCCGGCGCCCCGGAACAGCGCCTCCATCTCCTGGATGATCTTGCCGTTTCCGCGGACGGGGCCGTCGAGACGCTGCAGGTTGCAGTTGACCACGAAGGTCAGGTTGTCGAGTTCTTCGCGGGCTGCCGCACCGATGGCTCCGATGGTTTCCGGCTCGTCCATCTCGCCGTCACCAAGGTAGGCCCACACGTGCTGCTGGCTGGTGTCGCGGATGCCACGGTTGTGCAGGTACCGATTGAAGCGTGCCTGATAGATGGCATTGATGGGGCCCAGGCCCATCGACACGGTGGGGAACTCCCAGAAGTCCGGCATCAGCCGTGGATGCGGATACGACGGAAGCCCGCCGCCGAAGCCGGCATGGGAGAGTTCCTGACGGAATCCGTCGAGGCGGTCCTCACCGAGGCGGCCTTCCAGATACGCGCGCGCGTACATCCCGGGCGAGGCGTGGCCTTGGAAGAAGATCTGGTCGCCGCCGCCGGGATGGTCCTTGCCGCGGAAGAAATGGTTGAAGCCGACCTCGTACAGGCTGGCCGACGACGCGTAGGTGGAGATGTGCCCGCCGACGCCGACGCCCGGGCGCTGCGCCCGCTGCACCATCATGGCGGCATTCCACCGGACGTATGCGCGGATGCGGCGCTCGACGAACTCGTCGCCCGGGAACTCCGGCTCCGACTCCGGCGGAATGGTGTTGATGTAATCGGTGTTCCGCAGGCTAGGGACGCCGACCTGCCGCTCGCCGGCGCGCTCGAGCAACCTGAGCATCAGATACCGGGCTCGGTGCTTTCCGCCGTGTTCAATGGCGGCGTCCAACGAGTCCAGCCACTCCTGCGTCTCCTCCGTGTCGGCATCAGGAAGCTGACTGGGGAGGCCGTTGATGATGATCGGGGAGCGGTCTGCCACGACGATCCCTTCGAGGTCGGTCAGCGTCGGCACTGAGTTCCAGGCCGCGCCTCAAATGTTCAGGGTCACTGGTATTCACGTCCTATCCTGCTCGCTCTGTCGCCGTTCGTCACCATCGGGGTAGGTACTGGGCCACTTATCAGGCCTCCCGGTGCGCCTGTTGCGGGGTCGGCATGCCAGGCTGTACACATGCTTTGTGCTCGAACCTTTCGGCGGGTTCACTTGCGCAATTGGGCGTCCTTGGGTGGACTACGTGGCGGAGGGTGGTCCGCATGGGGCGGATCACACGATGTGAGGAGGACAATCGGTGGGCCAGACCGCGGGCCAGTCGGCTCAAGGCGACGGGCCGGCCAGCAGGCTTGGGTTCCGTGCGGGAGAAATCGTTCAAGAGCTCGGCTGGGACGAGGACTGCGATGATGATCTGCGGATCGATATCGAGGACACGACCGGCAACGAGCTCATCGATCAGGGCAGCGGCGAGGTCGCAGACGCTGTTCTGCAATGGTGGCGTGACGACGATGGCGACCTCACGGATGCCTTAGTCGACGCCGTCACAGAGCTGGTTCCTGGCGGCGTGGTGTGGCTGCTGACTCCGAAGGTTGGACGGAACGGGCACGTGGATCCCAGCGACGTGGCTGACGCCGCGCTGACTGCAGGGTTGTCGACCACCACCACAGTCGCGGTGACTGAGGAATGGTCTGGAACCAAGCTTGTCGCACCTAAGGGCTAATCTGACCGGATGAGTTTGATCGGCGAGTTGGCCCCGGATTTTGATCTGAAGGATCAGCATGGCTCGGGATGGCGGCTCTCGGCGCACCATGGCCGGCCGGTTGTCCTGGTGTTCTACCCGTTTGCTTTTACGGGTGTGTGTACCGGAGAGCTACATGAGCTGCGAGACGATTTCGTTCCATCTGTTGCCGACACCGTTGAGGTCGTCGGGTTGTCGTGCGACTCCATGTTCGCGCTGCGGGTGTTCTCCGAGAACGAAGCGCTGAATTTCCCGTTGTTGTCGGATTTTTGGCCACATGGGGAGGTCGCTTCGGCGTACGGTGTCTTCGATGAGGAACGCGGCTGTGCCCGGCGCGGCACGTTTCTCATCGACGCCGACGGCGTCGTGAGGTGGAGCGTGGTCAACAACGGCCCGGTCGCACGCAACGTCGAGGAGTACCGGCGCGCGCTGAGAGAGTTGACAGCGGCGTGAGAGCGAACGGGAGGAGGTGCCATGCCCTGTTACCGCTGTGGTGCCCGGGAGGCTGATCCGGCCCGTGGGGCCCGCCTGTGGGTGCGTGCCGTAAGGTCCGACGTCCAGGTGCTTGTGTGCCCTGACTGCCAGCAGAGCAGTAGTTGGTCGACCGAGGTTGATCACTGCTCGGCCTGTAACGGCACCAATCTGGTCCGGCGTCTTGGGCAGACCGTCTGCCGTTCGTGCGAGTCGTCGGCCACCGCGGAGTTCCTCGCAGTGGAGAGCACCATGGACCGCGGCATCGCCGTCGGTGCCGCGCCGGGCAAACACCGGCGCCCGGACGACGGCCGAGACCTGACGGCCGAGGTCGCCACCGCGCTGGACCGGGTCCTGGGCCGGCACGCCAAACGGCCGCCGGAAGACGGCGATGCGGGAGCGGAGTTTCCCGCCCCAGAACCCATGCAGTACGGGGATCATCAAGACTCCTCGCCCGGTTCCCGGGCCGGCCCACCGCGGTCCGGTTCCGAACCGGGGCAGGGACGGGGCCGGCAGCCGGACGACAAGCGGAACAAGGGTGCACGGTTCCGCCGGAACCGGCAACGGTAATCGGAACCGCCCAGCTCGGATTGGCCGCTCCACCCGAAGCTTCGTGGCCTCCCGTAACGCTTGCAGCCTCATTGGAGGTCCGGAGCGTTACGCCAGGCCACGAACCTCCGCGTCGGCCCGGTGAATCGACTGGGTATGGTGGTAGCGGTCTGGACGGCAGTACAGACGCGGGCGCATAGCTCAGTGGAAGAGCACTGGTCTTACAAACCAGGGGTCGCTGGTTCGAACCCAGCTGCGCCCACTTACGAATATGGTCGTCACCTGCGGTGATGCCTTCTCCGCGGCCGTGGTCGGCGGTATTGAACTCCGCTGGGGAGCCCGCGGGGAGCCCGGACGTCGCTCGTGGTGTCCGCGGGACCACTGTGGCGGCCGCTTCGGCAGCCTCTTTGTCGACGTCTTCGAAGACGCTCGTGTAGGTGTCGCGAGTCAGCGCGCCAGACGAATGGCGGAGCCGCGCCTGGATGATCTTCATGTCGAGTTTGGCCGCGTGCATGATTGATGCGGCAGAGTGGCGAAGGTCGTGTAAGCGGATAGGTGGCAGGCCCGAAGCGAACGCGAGCTGCTCGAACTCGTCAGTCACATTGGCGGGAATCAGCGGTTTGCCGTCATCTTGGGTGAAAACGTAGAGTGTCTCGACCCAGTCGCGTCCCAGTCGTAGGCGCAGCGCATCCTGCGAGGCGAGGTGACGCTTGAGTACCTCGATGGTGCCGGAGTCGAGGGCTATGGGTGCATCGGAGGCCTCTGTCTTGGGTTCGCCCTCGATGGTCTCCCAATCCGATTGTGTGATCTGCCATGCAACCGTTAGGGTCCCGGCGTCTAGGTCGAGATCCTGCCTGCGGACACCGCATGCTTCTCCGCGGCGCAGCCCTGTGAACGCTGTCAGGTGGTACAGGGCGTACAACGGGTGACCCGTCGCGTGGTCCAGGAAGTGGCCGACTTGGGCAGGTGTCCACACCATCACAGGGGAGGGGCGCGCGGAGGTGTCGTGCCAGACGGCGAACTCGTCTACCTTGCGGCCGGTCGCTCGCGCGGTCGCCAGGCGCCGCTCGAATTGGGCCGACCACTGCCGGACCCTGGCGTCCGTCCACGTTCGTCCCTTCGGAGATTTTCCCGAGGGGAGCTTGACCAGTTTTGCCACGTTCACTTCGACAATGCTCTCTCGCTGAAGGTCGCCAAGGAAGACCCGGAGAGTCGCGCGGATCCTCTGCTTGCCCGCTGGGCCAACGGTTCGCCCCTTTTTCCTGCCTGCGCGGATCGCCTCGTTGCGCGCGTCGATGGCGGCGAACATCTGGTCGACATCGCGCTTACGTAGCTTGTCTGGTGCGATTCGCCCCAGATGAGGCTTGATGTGGTTCTTTCCGTGGCTGGCGTAAGTGTTGCGGGTGGTCTTGCGGAGATCGGATTTGCCGGCCAGCCAGGCGTCGAACTCTTCTGCCAAGTTCGACTTCCGGGCGACATCTACACCTTTGCGGACTTTTGACAGGACTTCGTCCTCCGCGTCCTTCGCGGCCGTGCGTGTGGGGAATCCGCCGCGGCGGATCTTTCGACGACGCGTCGCGGGCAGTCCATCCGGGCCAAACACTGGCCGTCCGTCTGTGTCTAACAGTGGCTCTGGGTCTAGCTCCACCTGGAAATACCAACGCCCGTGGGTCTTGCTGTACGAGCCGTCGTCGCGTCTCAGATCCGGGCACTGACTTCCCAGTTCGCGACCGCCTTCGTCCTTGCACTTGCAGCGTTTGTACGTGCTCACTTGCCCTCCTCGCCTTTGGGGCTCGCGGCTCGCGGGTCCCCGCACCGGCCGGGAGACGTCGCAGGGCGCACACATGCTCTGGTCTAGGCCCCTGGAAGGTACGCGGCGCGGGAGGTCAGTCGTGAGTGGCGCTGCGGCGATTGCACCGGTGCATGTTCGGTCCCATGAAGCAATCGATCTCGCACAGGGAACTGGTTGACAGCCGTGCTTATCCGGCTACTCCGGGCGTTTATGTCGCTCGGTGAGTTGGCTCGGGCGGTTCTGGTGCCAGGTCTTGATCGTTGACGGCCACCATAGGGGGCCGACTGCGGGTCGGAAGTCGGGATCAGGCATCTGGCCGCGGCTGAGATAAGTCCGTACGGTGCTTGGGGTAGTACCGATGTGTTCAGCGACCTCGGCGACGCTCCAGATTTCCTGTTCCGGCACGTGCCCAAGAATAGAGTGCAGCGTTGCGCCGTACGGCGGGTCGCCGTATAGTCACTTGTGTTCGTCCTATTCGTTCGGATGTGACGGGCGACAAGTGAAGAGCGGGACCGCCCGGAGTTGGCGCTCCGAACGGTCCCTTGATCCCCACCTGAGCTAGCAGGAGGAGACCCAATGGGTACGGTATCTGACCCTGCCTGTCCCGGTATCGAGCCGAGCGAGGAACTCGTCGTACTGATGTGGCCGGACGGCAATCGGCGAGTGACGGTCGTCCCGGACCGCATGCGGCGAGGACGGTTGTTAGCCGAGGCGGTTGCCGATGTACACGGCTAGGACATCTGGACAGGCCATTCGCGTTGTAGATCTGTCGATGGACCTGGTCGCATACACGGAGCTGTATGACGGCGAAGACTTCCGTGGCGCGTTGGAGCGGCTCAAGCTGCAACCAATCGGCCGGATCTTCGCCACCATCGATGGTCGGCGCATGAGCGCATGTGAACCGATCCTGGAGGAGCTGTACTCCGGAGAGTTCGATGTCTACTTGGACTGGTTTCATCGCAAGGTTGTCGCGTGCTTCCTGGACGCCCGTGTCGTGTTTGACGGCGAGGACGCCGTGCGGGCCGCGGCGACAGCTTTGAACGCAGCTGCCGACAAGGCCGAGCAAGTATTCGCGGGGCGGTGGTAGCGGTGAATGAGGGCTTGCATCCGCTCGAACCTGATGCAGACACGCCTGGATATCTCTTCGTCCGGCTCGCCGGCGACGTTGAGAAGCAGATCGCCCTGGGTGAGTTGTCTCCGGGCGCACGTCTGCCGGGGGAGGTGGCGCTCGCTGAGCAGTACGCGGTCTCGGTCAGTACTGTTCGGCGTGCGATGGACGTGCTCGTTGAACGTGGGTTGATTGACGTCGTTCCTGCGAAGGGCCGGTTTGTCAGGCATCGTGCTGACCAGGCGGGGCCGGCGGGATGAGCACGACACGGCAGCGGTACGTGAGCTCAGCACAGTGGAACGGTCAGTACTGGTCGATTTCCTGTGCGGCGCCGCCGGTGGTGTCCACGGCCAGGAGCCTCGCGCGGTGTGCCGAGCGCCAGCGACACGCCCTGTCGGCGTCGCTCGGCATTCCGGCGGAGCAAGTTCGCATGGAGATTCGCCCTGTTCTGCCGGAGGCAGCACTCGAGCGCTTGAACAGGAGCAAAGAGCTGCGTGCAGCTGCGGCCTGGGCGAATCATGCCTCCGCGATTGAGGTTCGGGCTGCAGCACGGGCTCTGGTCGATCACGGACTGTCATTGCGTGACATCGGTTGGCTTCTCGGCGTCTCATTCCAGCGTGTTCATCAGTTGATCAATTCCTGATGGGGCTAGACGGCGCCCTTCTGGTGAGGGTCTCATCGTCCGGCGTCCGTGAAGAAGTGCCTTTGAACTGGGCTGATTCGTGCCGGTGAGCGTTTCGGTGAGTTCGTCGGTCAGAGCTTCGGCCAACGGCTCGGTGATGAGTGTCGGCTGTGCTTTCGCAGCGTAGGTGATCGCGAGGCACGGGTGACGTGGGCGAGGTTCCGCCGCGACGGCCGTGTCCAAGGAGACCTCCTGGGAGGTTCGGCATGTCTGGTTCTACGTCGAACAGAGTGGGTGTCGGGGACATTTTCACCGATGACGGGTTGCGTGCCGCGCTCAGACGCGTGATGGATGGGGAGGGGTGGGACAGCCCAGTCGGCCAATTGGTGGTGGACGCACTTCGGGCAATGTCGCACCGATGGACGGTGCCGCACGCCGATGTGGTCGATCCGCACCGGCTTGATCACTTGGTCGGTCTGGCGTGGGAGATGCTGGTGACCTACCCAGAGAAGGTCGTCAGTGCCCGCTCGCCATGGGGGATGATCAACGTTGCGCTGTGGCACCGAGCATGCTCGGCGGCGCTTGCCGACGAGCTCGGAGTGTCAGAGCGGCACGCACGTCAGCTTATGCAGTCCAATGTTCGGTCGCGGTTGCAGGCTGGCGCACTGCATACGACGGTCCGTCTAGGTGAGGGGACCACGTTCGAGCGCGCTTCGACCGAGCCTGCGGCGCGGAGGGACCCTGTCGGTGACGAGGCTTTGGGCAACGTTCACGCCGAGCCTACGGAGGACTGGGACGAGGCGTTGCGTTTGTTGCAGACCGAACTCGTCGAAGCAGGTGTCCCACCGGAACAGACCGTAGAGGCGATCCAGCAGGTGATCGAGGTCATCGCGGCCGCACATTCACGCTCCTACATGCACACCGAGGTATATCGCTCACCGCAACTTGCGGGCCTCGACCATGCGCAGAGAAGAGCCCTGGCTGAGCTGTTGATCGGTACCCGTCGCGGTGGTGCAGCGGACTCGGCGTGGTGGACATTGCGCTGCCGCCTGGCTGATGGGGAACGGCCGCAACTGCGGGCTTACCCGAAGTTCGCCGCACGAGTGGCGAAGTTCGCTGCACCCTTCGTCGACGGCAGGAAAGCCGACGCCGAGCTTCGGGTCGGTGCATGAGGCCGGTCGCGTGTGCGGTCGTCGAGTACTCCCTGACAAGACAGGCACGGATTTCTGCTAGGTGAAATGGGAGGAGCGGTGGGCTATCGCCCGGATGTGACGGCCGTGATCACAGTCGACGAACTCGGCGATGCTACGACGACGATCACTTCACCAACAGGACAGGTGAGTGTCGATAGGGCCGACGCCTGGAAGCATCTGGCTCAGATGGCGTCCGACGCCGGGCATCCGTTGCTGGTCCGAACTGTCGACGAACACGGCCGCGCATACCGTGACGTCGTCCACGCCGTCCCGGCCCCACGGCCCGAGTACGCGGCGGTTGACGACGGCGCCCCGTCCCCCGAGGAGGACGGTTCGCCCCCCGCAGAATCTCGGCACAGCCAACGTGAGCAACGAGAGGATGCAAACCGCGACGTGGACCTACCGGCGGTTCAGCGGCCGAGACGAATGCTGCCGCCTCCGCGGGCCACCGAGAACCAGAACGCTGGCTCAAAGGAGGCGGACGAGTCACAGCACGAGCCGGTGGTCGACGAGTTGCCCGCGACCGGCGATGTGCCCGACCCGGTGGCCGTTTCGTGCCCTGCAGACGAGGGCAGCGTTCACCAAGGCGCGAGAGCCGAGTCATCCGATGGCCGGACGGAAGCAGCGGTCATGGCTTGTGCATCGGCGGTGCTCTTGGCCTGCACGCTGGCCATGGTCATCGTGAGCAAACTGGACTCGCCTGGAGGAAAATATCCCGCAACCGCGGTAGCGGTGGCGTCCGTCCCCGGCCGTATTCCGCCTGGTTTCTCCGACGAGCCAGTGTGGCAGGTGGATCTCGCTCCCGGGACGGCACCAGTGACTGGCGACTCCGAACTTGTCGCCGTACACGCGCGCGACGGCCATGTCCGCCTGGTGGAGGCGGCCACCGGGACCGTCGTATGGGAACGCGAAGCTGGCACCGACGCAGGGTCGTTGTTCCTGGTCCGGATCGATGGCAACGACACAGTGGTCTGGCAACGCGCACGTGAACTTGTCGTAGGCACCCCCGCCAATGGCGACGCCCCCGTTGTGCACCGAACCGGACCGCGTGCGCGGGTGAGCAACGCCGGTGATGCTGTATTGGTCTCTGACCCCGACATGCCGGGTCGCGTGTGGGCGCTCAACGCGCCTGGGCTTGTCGAGGTCGGTATCGGTGAGGACGAGACGGCGATGGCCGTGGTCGACGGAGTAGTCGTGTCGTCGAACGGGTCCGCGGTGTTGCAGCGCACGCCAGTGCACGGGGGCCAGAGCGAGGTAGTCGCGCTGGACCGCCCGGAAGGGATGGTCATCCGCAGATGGGCTGGAATGGCCGGCAATGCCGTGACCGTCGTCTGGGACCGTCCTGGACAGGACGAGGACCGCGACGTCGTGCTCATGACCCACGATGCCAGCAGCGGGCAGGAGATCGCTTCGGCTCGAGCAAAGTGGGCCGACGTCCGCCATGCCCGATTGACCGCAAGCCAAGGCACGTCACCGGTGAGCGTCGCGCTCGGGCCGGTGACGCTGTGGTTGGACGGCGCGCGCGAGGCGGCAGTTGAACCGGAGACCACATGGCTGTGGCACACCGAACGCCACGTCTGGGGCGTCCGTGACGACGGGCACATCATGCGGATCGACCCAGCCGGTGACGTCGAGGTGTTACCTGCAGACACGCCAGCGCCGCTCGGAGTGACCTCCGACGGCGTAGCGGTGACCGTCGTCGGAGGCACCGCTTACGCATTGGCACCAGAGAACGGCACAACGACGGAGACAACCAGGAATGGTGATCGGCAATGAACAATCCACGATTTGTGTCAGGGCCTTGGGAGTATGTCTGGGCCGCCAGGAACCGAGGCGGCGGGTACTTGACCGCGTACGAAGTCGCGACCTGGACATGGCAGGCCGATCGCTCTGGCCAAGACGCTGTTCCCGCTGTCACTCGGTACGTGATGAATGAGATGGTCGCTCGGCAGGCACAACTACACGACATCGCGCGCAGCGTGGTGCAACGCGACAGCTACCCAACTCCAGCCGGAGAAGCGTTCCCTGCGCTGGATCATCTCAGCTGGGAAGGCGAGCGGGTCCGGGTGGATGCTCAGTTCGTCATCGAGCCGGCCGACGTGGGCGGTGAACCACGCACAGCGTTCGGATCGTTCTATCTGCCTCCAGACTCCAACGGCTTGTATCACCTCCACCAGCTCGGTTGGGACCTGCACCCTGTCAACCACGACGATTCGATCCTCCGTCCAGTCACCGCAAGCGTGAGTCGCGACGTTGATGCCGTCGGCCGTCGCGTGGTGGACGCGGTCGATCGTGGAGAACTCACTTACGACCAGGCGGCACGCACGAAGCTTGTGACGGTAGCCCTCATGGGCCGTGACCAAAGGCTTTCCTCCCGGAGCCCGTCGCCTGAGACTTCCGTAGCCCGGCACACCGGCCCGAGCTTGTGAACGGGCCATCCGAAACACGGCACCACGACGCGCGGAGGAGGCTGACATCGTGCTCGGCAAGAAATGGATCGCGGCTATCGGCTGTGGGCTCCTGGCAGGTGGCGCCATCGTCGCGCTAGCGAGCATCACCGATCACAATGATCGGCCTGGGGGAAACGAAAGAGAAGCCCGGGCGGCTTCATCTACGGGCAATACCCGATCCCATACGGACATGACAGCCAGCGGCTCGCAGCCCGCTCTCCGGCTAGAAGCTCCCGTGAGCAGTGATCCGCGGGAGCTGGGCCGCTGGATTGGCGAGACCGTCTATGGGATCGACTACCGCGAAGTTCGTGAGGCCTACGTCGACGCCCTGTGGTCGGTCAGCATCGGCGCCGATGCCGACGACCCGGACACTGCTTGGGCCGCATTTGCCCAGGACCCCGCACTCGCTGGAATCGTCGAACTCATCCCCGAGCCGGACGTCTGGGAGCGCCTCGCCGCACATGAGCAATGGGCCGCATTCGATGTGCGTGAACCCATTGGCGCCGAGGAAGTCGAGCTGGACGCCGCCCTGACGCGCGCTGGCGTCATCACCACGATGGTCCTTGTTAACGGCACACAGACGATGCACTACACCGGCGACGACGGCAGCGCTCAGACTCACATCATTCGGCCGTCGCTGGAGATGCTGATCGGTTGCGCTGCCGAATGGAACGGGTGCCGGCTGCTGCGTGTCCTTGATCGGCAACCATAAATGCTGGGAAGAACCATCGCTGGACTCGCTCTGATCTCGGCGGCCTTCCTCTTCACCGGCACGTTGGGCGCAACTGTCGTGCTCGGCGACGCAGGCAACGATGGCACTGACGACCACGGATACGGAACGTTCTGCGCGGCATCCACGGTGGACGGGCTCAACACGGAGCAAACGGAGATAGCAAGAACCATCATCAAGGCAGGCGACACCGTCAACGTTCCGCATCGAGGCCTGGTCGTTGCGTTGGCTGCGGGGGCGGTCGAGACCCGACTGAGGAACCTGCCCTATGGCGACCGGGACTCCCTCGGCGTGTTCCAGCAACGCCCCTCAACTGGATGGGGCACACCCAACGAACTGATGAACGTCTCCTATGCATCGGCTGCGTTCTTCGGCGGCCCTGACGGCCCGAACTCGCAAGGAGCAGTCAGTGAACCGCCCGGGCTGCTCGACATCCACGGCTGGGAACAGATGACCGTTGGGCAAGCGGCACAAGCCGTGCAGCGCAGCGCCTTTCCCGATCGCTACGCCGACTGGGAAGACGACGCACGCGCCTGGGTGGCCGAGCTAGCCGGAGACGGCTCGAACTGTGCGGCCTCGTTGCCCATCGCGAAGGGGCGCTACCGAATCACTGACCGGTACGGCTACCGGGAACACCCGATCACCGGCGAGTGGAAACTGCACGACGGGCTCGACTTCGCAGCACCCACCGGTACGCCCGTCGTGGCTATCGCTCCCGGTGAGGTCACGTTCGTAGGATTTCGGCCTTGGGCCGGCCCACACTTGGTCGAAATCGACCACGGAGACGGTCACACCAGCGAGTACGGCCACATGTCATCCGCCGGTGTAGCCCGGCACGACACCGTAGGCGCCGGACAGCAAATCGGCACTGTCGGCAACGAAGGCTTGTCGACGGGCCCGCACCTTCACCTGACGATCCGCCACGACGGAGAGACACTCGATCCGGAACGTTGGTTCGCCGACCTCGGCGTTCAGCCGTGAGCCTGGGACTAACTGCATGAGCGGCGGCTATCGAAAGTGCGCTGTAGCTAGCTCACCAGGCACAGCTGAAGCGCTGGCCTCAACTCTGGCAGAAGTATCGCGAGCTCCGGGCGCAACCTGTAAGGCGAGTAGGAGTCGGCTGCCGAATGAGCGGCCGGGGCCGGGTTTTGGGAATGACCGGACTTTGTGATGATGATGGCGATCTCACCGTGAACGCTCGACCCAGCGATCGCCGCGGGCCCAGATAGTCCGCGTTTCAAGAGCCGGAAATGCCCGGCATAGAAAGTGTGATTTCTGTGTGTGGGCTGGGCGCCGTAGCGCCCCGGGTGGATGTATTTTTTGATCGCTTTGGTTCGTACAGCGGTCACTGGTTCGGGTGAAGGGCTGTATCCGCTGTTAACGGATGGGTGCGCATAGATAGAGATCGCCCGCGCGTGTATCACGGGCCGGGAATGCGGGGTAGGGGCCAGCGGGCGTGATTGTGATCACGCTACTGGTCACCTTGACCAAGTGCGCGCCGCCCGGCACAGTCATGGGACTTGACCGAAATGTCACGTTCGCGATGAGCGTTCTATTTCGGGCTGTTTGGTGGGGGCGTTAATTCGGGCGCCCGGGGTTGATCGCGTGAGTGGCACCTCATGTGAGGGAGCTCGCGGTGGGTAGGAAGCGTTTAGTTCAGCTTGTCGTGTTTGTAGTGTGCAGCGTGTTGGTCTGGTCGGGACTGCCTGCTGTCGCAGTCGCGTCGGACTCGTCGCCGTCGGAGGCGTCGCTGTCGGAGGCGTCGTCGGGTGAGTCTGCTCCGGGCGCGCAGGTCGGGGAGTTGGCCAAGAGGACGTCGGGGTCGGCGGCGGTGCCCCGGGTCGTGGAATCGCCCTCGGGTGAGAGAAGGCCGCCAGCACAACGGGCACGAGAGGTGGTGTCGGAGCGCACAGCCACCGCGAAGGTGTTCGAGCTCTCGGATGGGCGGTTCGAGGCGGAGCTGGCTCCTGATCCGGTTCATTATCTGGACGGTGATGGCTTATGGCGTGAGATCGACACGACAGTCGGTGGCTCCTCCAGGGAAGGCTTTGCGTACGGGGTCACGAAGAACAGCTTCAGGTCGTGGTTCAGCGCCCGCTCGGATCGGCTGGTTCGGTTTCAGGTCGACAACCGGCATGTGACGCTGGGCGTCGCGGGCGACCGGCGTGACCTGGAACCGGTCGTGGACGGCGCGTCGGTGACCTACGAGGACGTGTTCGATAGTGCGGACGTGGTGTATACGGTCGGATCAGCCGGGCTCAAGGAAGAAATCGTCCTTCACGAACCACCGGATGTCGCCGATGGCGAGGGTGTGGAGTATTCGTTCACGTTGCAGATGGGTGGCGTGACGGCCAGCGAGCGAGATGACGGCTCGATCGGCTTCTACCCTCGTGGCGCCGGCGATGAGGGGGTGCCGGTCTTCGAGATCCCGGCACCGTTCATGTTTGACGACACCGATGATCCGGACTCGCCACATGGGAAGGCCTGGTCGGACGAGGTGACGCAGTCGGTGTCGCAGACCGGCGCGAACACCGAGATCACGTTAACCGCTGACGCGGCTTGGCTGAGTGACCCCGAGCGGACGTATCCGGTGGTCATCGACCCGACGATCAAGATCGTGCCGAATCCGGCGGCGGCGGAGAACGCCATGGTGGTCGAGACATCGCCGAGCAGCAACTATGGCGACAACCCGCGCCTGTCGGTGGGAACGACGGCCACCGGCCGTACCCGGTCGTTGGTGAAGTTCGACCTGTCGCCGGTACCGGCGGGCACGAGGATCGATTCGGCGGTCATGCGGCTGTATTACGACCAGGTGCACACGAACAACGACCACGATGTCACAGTTGGCGCGCACCGGGTGCGCGATCCGTGGACTCAGTCGACGGTGACGTGGAACAACCAGCCGTCGGCGAACAGCGGAACGTCGTATTCACGCACGGTCGTGGACAATGGCGATTCGGGCACGTCGCAGGTGGGCGGCTGGCCGTTTTCGACGAACTCAAGCTTGACCGAACTGGCCTGGAATCAGGATTACCAGTACAGCAAGAACGATCACGCGAACGATGCATACACCTGGGTGCCGGAGCTACACGAACCCGGCACCTATTCCGTTGATGCGCACTATGTGCGCGCAAACGACCGCACGACGGTTCCGTACGCAGTGCACCATGCTGACGGGCAGCACAGTGCCCAGGTGGACCAGTCGGCCGGCTCTGGCGGTGTGTGGGCAGGTCTGGGTAGCCACACGTTCGAGGCGGGCACCGATCACAAGGTCGTGCTTGGCGGGGTTCCGGACAGCAGCAAGTCAGTTATCGCGGACGCGGTGCGTTTCACCCGCTATGCCCGCGATGTGAAGCGGGCTGGTGACACGAGTAAGTGGCACGAGTTTTCGGTGACGGCGACGGTGCAGTTGTGGCTCAATGACGGGGCGCCGAACTATGGGTTCATGCTGCGGGCCAGCAACGAGGCGCTGGGCCAGGGCGGGCCGCGCTATCAGGCCAGCCAATACGCCTATGGCGGCGGGGTGGAGAACCGGCCGAATCTGGTGGTCAGCTGGGGAGAGCCGGGGGTGGAGCTGGAGCCGGTGCGAAAGACGTACTCCACGGGCGCGGAGTTGCATTGGTCGGAATACGCTGACGATGACATCGCCGAGTATCAGGTGCACCGGGCGCAGACGGCCAACTACGACCCGTCGGCGGCGACGCTGGTGGCCCCGGTGCCGTCGAATAGGAGGACGTACACCGACACCACGGCCACGCCGACGCCGGCAGATGATCCGGACCCATTCGGTGCGTTTTACTACTACATGGTGGCGGTGAAAACCACCGACGGCGAGATCATTCCAGCCACGACGCAGATCGCGCGTCTACCGAAGGCCGGCCGGGTGCGGCACGTATTCCAGGCCGAGGTCTCCGACACGTCGTTGTCGCAGTCCCAACCGACCGACAACCTGAACACCCTCGAGGGCTCCCCGTGGCTGATGGTGGGCAACAACTCCTCCACCTATGGCACGACTCGTGCCGTGGTGCAGTTCCCTGGAGTGGAAGACGCCATTCCCGATACGGCGACGGTGGTCGGCGGGCAGCTTCAGCTATGGACGGCGCATTCGTTCGGTGGTGGGGCGAGCTTTGACGCCCACCGGCTGACGCGCGGATTCGAGCAGACCGAGGCGACGTGGCAGCGCGCGACGTCTGGCTCGGCTTGGTCCAACGACGGTGGGGACTTCGACCCGCAGGTCGCGGCGACCGTGGCGGCGATCCCGAACGAGCCCTATTGGCACCGTTGGTCGGTGGCCGACGTCGTGCAGGACTGGACTTCGCACGAACACGAGAACCACGGATTCCTCGTCAAGCTCGCTGACGAGGCCGGCCCGGAGCAGCGCGTGCTGTTCCTCTCCGGTGAGGCCGAGGAACCGTCGCGCCATCCCATGCTGGTGGTCACGTATCTGGAGGAGACCTCCGAGTCGACCTATTTCGCGCCTGACACGTCCGTTCGCGCCGAAGCCGGAGAGGAGCGCGCCGTCGAGGTCACGGTTACCAATACGACCGATGAGACGTGGACAACCAGCGACTATGTCCTCTCGTATCACTGGGCGGCGCCGGACGGCTCGGATGTCACCACAGCAGCGAATCGGGCCGAAACGGAGTTGCCGCAAGATCTGGCTCCTGGTGAGTCGGTGACGGTGAACGCGTCGGTGATCTCGCCTGCGCTGGAGGATGAGTCCAACAAGCGTGAGGCCTTCACCTTGCAGTGGGACATGCGCAATCGGGCCAGCGGTCAATGGGTCTCGAATCTGCGGAACATCCCGGCTCTGGATCAATCCGCGATCGTCGAAGACGTGACGTCCAACCAGCTGGGGCTGGAGAAGTTTTACCAGTACACCGGCACCAATGCCGGCGCCGGCTCGACTGTGCTGAACAACCTGCACGCCGGCAACACGGTCTTCTCCTACGACGCGCTGGCCAACCCGTCGCGCGGGGTTTCCACCTTCGTGCGGATGACGTACAACAGCCTCGACACGGCTGCGTCGTCCATGGGAGACGGCTGGTCGTTGGCGACCTCGAGCCTGATGCGGATGGGGACGCCGCTGGACTTCCATCCGCGAGGACAGGACTGGCCATCTCAGATCAGCCTGACCGACGGCGACGGCACGGCGCATCTGTTCCGGCTGAACAAACACGGCAGCAGCAACGACGAGGACTGGGACTACGACTCCCCGCACGGCGTAAACCTGTATCTGCAAAAGACCGGTTCATCGGATCCGACCCGGGCGTGGGTGTTCACCGCGCCCGACCGGACCCAGTTCTATTTCGACGACGACGGCTACCAGTCAGCACTGGCCGACCGCAACGGCAACGAGTTGCTGTTCACCTACGAACGCAAGAAGTCGAACAACAAGCCGATCAAGTTCCTGCGATACCTCACCGATCCCCACGGCCGCCAAACGCTGACGGTCGACTACTACTCCCGCGGTCAGGACTACACCTACGTCGACGACGACGGGAACACGCAGTCGGGGAACAACCTGACCAACCCGAAGATCATCGACCAGGTCGCCTCGGTCACCGATATCTCTGGGCGCACGATCGAATTTATCTACACCGACAAGGGCCTGCTCGCGGAGATGACCGACGGCGCCGGGGACCCGGAAGCCAAGACGTTCGGGTTCACCTACGACATGACGCAGGGGAACAAGAACGTCAAGCTGGTCGAGGTCACCGACCCCCGGGGCAACGGAACCGCGCTGTCCTACTTCGACGCGCCCACAGACCCGAAGGCGAAGTGGATGCTTGAGGCGTTGACCGACCGCACCGGCGGCACCACCGAGTTCGCCTACGTCGACCCGGATGGCCCGCAGGGCGGCACCGTTGAGACGACGGTGACAGACGCCAACGGCAACGACACCGTCTACGTCATGGACGGGTTCGGCCGGCCCACCTCGACGACCAACGCCAAGGGCGAGGCCACAAATCTGGTGTGGGACGACAACCACAACGTCATCGAACTGGAGGAGGACAACGGCGCGGTCACATCGTGGACCTACGACCCGAAGACCGGGTATCCGACCTCCATCACCGATGCGCAGGCCAACGCCGGTGGCGGGCAGAGCACCACTCTGAGCTATCAGGCCCAATTGAACGGCCACGTAGCCGAGCTGATCGAGAAGGAGAGCCCGGAGGGGCGGACGTGGGCTTTCGGCTACGACGCCGTCGGCAATTTGACCTCGGTGACCGACCCAGCGGGAACCGCGTCCAGCGCGTCGGGGGACTACACGACGAGCTACACCTATGACGGCTTCGGGCGGTTGTCGGCAGAGACTGACGCCAACGACAACACGACGACGTATACGGATTACCACCCGACCGGCTACCCACGCACGATCACCGACGCCCTCGACAACCCGACCTCGTTCACTTACGACAGCCGGGGAAACGTGCTCACGGTGGTCGACGCGAACGATGCGGCCAGCGAATACAGCTACGACGTGTTCAGCCGGCCGCTGGGATCCACCGAACCCAAGGACGAGTCCGCAGGCGAGTTCATTGTGACGCCGCCACCGGTGTACGACCCGAACGACAACGTGGTCGAGGCCGCTGCCCCCAATGGTGGCGTGTGGGCTTACGAGTACGACCCGGCTGACCGGATGACATCAGGCGTTGCCCCGCACGACGATCCAGGCGATCCTGAGCGGCGCACCACGTACAGCTACGACGCGGTGGGTAACGTCGTCGACGTCGTCGAACCTAACGGCAACTTGCCCGGAGCCAGCGACGGCGAGCACACCACCACCTACACCTATGACGGGGTTTACCAGCTCATCTCGGTGACCAACGCCGAGGGCGACGAGATCACGTACGAATACGACAACGTCGGCAATGTGGTCACCGTGGTCGACCCGCGCAAGAACGCCGCCGGCGATCCCTCGGCGTTCACCTCGCAGTACGCCTACGACCTGGCGCACCGTGTCACCGAGGCAACCGACGCTGCGGGCGAGACCGAGCAGACCGTGTACGACCTCGACGGGCTGGTCACGAGAACCATTGACAAGGACGGCTCGCAGACCCGGTTCACCCACGACGAACGCGGCCTGGTGACCCAGGTGTCCGTGCCACGTGAGGCAGCCGGCATGATCATGCTGCCCACGGTCACCAGGTACGAGTACGACGAGGTCGGCAACCGCACCAGAGTGATCACACCTCGCGGCGTGGCCTCATCAACCGAGCCCGACGCCTTCGTCCACGAAACCGTGTACGACGAGCTGAACCGGCCGGTCGAGGAGAGGCTCCCGTACGATCCCAACGATCCAGACTTCAACACTCCCGACGTCGTCACCTATGAGTACGACGCGGTGGGGAACCTGGCCACAAAGTCGGCTCCGCCGTCAGACGGGCAGGCGGTGCGCAACGAAACATCATACACCCATTTCGACAACGGGTGGATCAAAACCTCCACCGACCCGTGGGACATCGTCACCAGCTACGACTACAACGAGCTCGGCCAGCAGAGCACACGGACGCTGACAAGTTCGGGCGGCTCCTCGTCGCGGACGATGACATGGGACTACCTTGCCGACGGGAAGCTGGCCGCACGTTCCGACGACGGTGTCCCTGCCGGTCTCGACGTGGTGCTGGTGGATGACTCGGACGCACAGAACGTCGACGTGGAAGGGTCGTGGTCGCATTCGAACCCGGGATTGCCCGGTTTCCATGGCACGGGCTATCTCTACAGCGCATCCGGTGGCGGCAGCGGAGCGAACACGGTTACCTGGCGGCTCGCCGTTCCCGCCGACGGCGACTATGAGGTGTTCGTTCGGTACGTGTCGGACTCCAACCGCGCCAGCAATGCCCCGTACAGCATCGACCACACCGGTGGCGAGGACACGGTGCTGGTGGATCAGCGAACCGGAGGCGGCGAATGGGTGTCAGTGGGGACGCACGAATTCACCGACGGCGGCGATCACCAGATCGAACTGTCCGATGACGCCGACGGTCGCGTAGTCGCCGATGCGGTGAAACTCGTACGGGACAACTCCGACGACGCCGACGACCCCCAAGGTAAGACGTTCACTTACACCTATGACGCGAACGGCAACTTGATCGAGATCACCGATGACAGCGTCGACGCTGAGGTGGACGCCTACGAAGTGGTCTATGACGGGCTGAACCAGGTGGAATCGGTCACCGAGCTGGACGGCGGCGACGTCGTCGCCGCAACGTCATTCACCTACGACGAGAACGGCAACCCGCTCACCCGTGCCCATGACGAGCAGTACGCGGAGTACACCTATGACGAGCGGGACCTGCTGGTCGAGGTGTCCAATGCCGAGTCCGCCACGGATACGGACCCGAAGGTCACACAGTACTCGTACACCGCCATGGGATGGCGGGCAAGCGAGACCAAGGCCAACGGCAACGTGGTCACCTATGGCTACTTCCTCGATGGGCTCCTGCGTACCCAGGTCGAGACGAAGGCTGACGGGTCGACCGTGGTCAACGAGCACACCATGTCCTATGACCCGAACGGCAACCGCACCGAAGACGTGGTCACGACGATGGACGCCGACAACCCGTCCGGGTCGCTGGGCTACACCGCCGAGTACACCTACGACCCGCGAGACCGCGTCACCGAAGTGACCAAGACGGACACGTCGACCTCGTCGACGATGTCCACCGAGACCTACACCCATGACGCCAACGGCAACGTGGTCGCCCAGACCG